>NZ_OY787452.1:300000-600000 GCF_963678795.1 uncultured Methanoregula sp.
TCCACTGTACTGACGAGAGCGGGACGGTGGCAAAGACTGCTCCCCCGTACTGGACAATCGCGATCTGGACAACAACGATTGCTCCCATAACGGCAAAGAAGGTCGGGTTGCCGCGGAAGAACGAGGGCATCTTCCCGTCAAGGGCACGGCAGTTGATCCCGTTCCAGACGGCGGCTATAATGAAGGCCGAGAAGAAGACCGTGCTTACTTCGGTAGGCGTTGTCCCGCCCAAAAAGCCGGTCGATAACTGGAGGATACCGGCAAGGATCAGGAACATAGCGGTCACGATAATCGAGAGCCACATGAACGGCGTGACAATCTTTGCATCCTGTGGTACGGGCGCATGGTTCATGAGCCCGCCATGGGGGGCTTCCGAGCAGAGTGCAAATGCCGCAAGGGTATCCATGATGATGTTGATCCAGAGGATCTGGATGATGGTGAACGGTTCGGCAAGCCCAAGGAGCGGGGCGATGAAGACGAGGATGCAGGCGCAGAAGTTGATGGTGAGCTGGAAGAGGATGAACCGCTGGATGTTCTCGTAAAGCGACCTGCCCCACCAGACAGCACTCGTGATCGATCCAAAGGAGTCGTCAAGCAGGATAATGTCGCTTGCTTCCCGGGCAACTTCGGTACCGGCTATTCCCATTGCAAGGCCGACATCCGCATGCTTGAGGGCGGGAGCATCATTGGTCCCGTCACCGGTCACCGCCACGACCGCGCCGGTCTTCTGGAGTGCTTCCACGAGCAGGAGTTTGTCCATGGGTTCTGCCCGTGCCATCACTTCGAGATTACGGGCAGCTTCAACCTGTTCGTCTTTCGTGAGTGCACGGAAGGCACCCCCGGTCATGACCGTCCCGTCTTTTAAGATACCGGCTTCACGGGCAATGGCCCGGGCCGTCTCGGGATTGTCCCCGGTGACCATCCTCACGCGGATGCCGGCACTCTGGCAGGTTGCAACCGATTCAGCGATATGGTCCCGGAGGGGATCGCGGATCCCGACAAAACCATCCCAGACAAGGCCGGTCTCGCTCTCGTCCCCGCCATGGATCTCCCGGTGGGCGAACGAGAGTGTCCTCATGGCCCGCGATGCAAGAGCGTTCACGCCGCCAAGATCAGGTTTTACGGTGCAGAGCGAGGCTACGATCTCCGGGGCACCTTTTACGAGCAGGAACGACCTGCCTTCCAGGTGTACAACCGTTGACATCCGTTTCCGGTTGCCGTCGAAGAGATACTGCTTTGTCACATGGGTCTCGGCCCGGATCTGCAGGTAATCGAGCGATTCCTTCCTGAGCCAGCGGAGGAGGGCACCTTCCGTGGAGTTGCCGATCACGATAATTTTCCCTTCACGCTCCTCAAGATGGGCAGTCCCGTTCACCGCGGCATTGAGCGTGATCCACTCTGCGGGAGCCTGCGGGAGATCGGGAAGGCTGACCGGTTTGCCGGAAGAGGATTCCACAACTTCCATCTGGTTCTTTGTCAGCGTGCCTGTCTTGTCGGTGCAGACGGTTGTCGCCGACCCGATGGTCTCGCAGGCGATAAGCCTCCGGACAAGGCAGTTGGCCCGGGTCATCTTGCGCATGGCAAGAGAGAGCGACAGGGCAACACTCATCGGGAGCCCCTCGGGAACCGCGGCAACGATGATCACGACCGCGAGCATGAAGTACTGGAGTATATTATTGGCAGAGTCCAGGTTGAACCCGGTCACATCCCCGACAAGAATACCGCGGATGAGGAGCGTGGCACAGATGAGGACTGCCATCGCGTACCCGAATTTGCTGATGATACCTGCAAGCGCCTCGAGCTTCTGCTCGAGCGGGGTCCGGGTCGCATGGTCGATCCCGAGGGAGGCTGCGATAACTCCCATCTGGGCGGAGTCCCCGACCGCCGCAGCAATCATGCGCCCTTTCCCTGCAGTGATAAAAGCGCCCTTGAGCAACTTGTCCCCTGTTGATTTCCGGACCGGTTCTGTCTCACCCGTAAATGCAGATTCATCGGAACAGAGATCATCGGAGGAGAGCACCCACCCGTCCGCGGGAATGGCATCGCCGGCCTCAAGAAGAACCAGGTCGCCGACCACGATCTCCCTGGAAGCAACCGAGGCAGGATGACCGTTACGGATCACCTTGACGGCAACATCGTCCCGGTGAGCGTTGAGGACATCAAATTCTTTGCTGCTCCGGTACTCGTTGAAGAATGCGATCCCGGTAGCCAGGAGGATCGCAATAATGATCCCGATAGTGTCAAGCAGCCCGCTTCCCTTGATTACCGAGACTACAGTCGAGACCGCAACCGCAAAGAGCAGGATCCGGATGATGGGGTCATTGAATTTTTCGAGATACTGTTTCCAGAGCGGTTCGCGCACCGGGGGGGTCATGGCATTGGCGCCATAAGTGGAGCGAAGCCGCCCGGCATCGTTTGAGGCAATACCGGCAATCCCCGTGAGGGATTCCAGTTCTTTAAAAGGGATTATTGCAGGTTCTTTCATGGCATTTCCACACGGGACTGAATTGTGTGAACAGAATAGGGGGCCGGGGATTATATCAGTTCGGAAAATCCGGACCGGAGAAAAAAGGAACGAACCGATCCTGTTCATTTCCAGAATACAAACCAGGGTACCAGGGTTTGAGAGATAATACAATCTATTCAGCTAAAAAAATATCAGAATTGCTGTCCAAACGCTCCCGGGGACTGCGGTAAAAGTATCTCCGTGCCACCGAAAGACAATGAGTTGGGAAACTTCGGATCTATCGGGGTTTTTACCCTCATACAACAGTAGTCACTCATCTTACGCGTCCATCCACTGAATCCCAAAGTTTGGGATTATACCAAACATTTTTGGGAACCGCCGGATAACCATTATCCATGGAAATCCGTGACGGCCTTGGGCTCTCGCCCCGGAAAGCAGCCTATGTCCGGTTCATCTACGAGAAGGATGGACAGGTCAGGACAAACGATCTCGCGGAGCACTTCTCTGTTGATCCTTCCACAGTAACCAAGACCATCAGCGAACTTGTTGAAGGCGGCCTTATCACCCATACCCCGTATTACGGTGTCCGCCTGTCCGATGCAGGCCGGTCGTACGCGGCGTTCCTGGTGAAGAGGCACCGCATCCTCTCGCTTATCTTCACCCATTACGGCCTCTCCCATGAACAGGCCTGTGAAGAAGTCTCGCGGTTCGAGAGCCTTGTCTCGAAAGATGCCATCGACCGTATGTGCCATGCCATGGGACACCCCCGGCAGGGAGTATGCGGAGAGATAACCCACGATCCCGGGTGCCTTGACCATGTCCGCTGACCGATTCATACCGGATCATAACCCCTTACGGAAGAAAATGTCCCTGCAAACGGGAGTAACAGTACCATGAGTTCCGCCGCATTTTCCCCCCACATACCCGATCTCGACCTCATCACGTATTATTCCGAGAGGCAGGCCTCGTTCTTTTCAAAAGTGAGCCCATGGACAAAATTCGGGTGCCTCATCTTCATTGTCCTTGCGATCACCCTCACCCGTAATCTCTTCATCCTCCTTGGCATGTACATCGTTGTTGTTGCCCTGTATGCGGCTGCCCGGCTGCCACTTGGAAAACTCGTGGCCTGGTACACTCTCCCCCTCCTTTTTGTCATATCACTCATCGGCCTTCTGATCTGGAATGAGCCCGGGATCCCTCTTGCTTCGATCTCCCTCTGGGGTTTCACGATCACCCTGACGGATAACGGCCTCCTGCTCATCGGGACCCTGACCCTCAAGGCATTCATCTCCGTTACATTCTCGCTCTTTTTCCTGATGACCACGCGGTACCAGCACTTCGCAGCCATGATCTCGCGCATCTTCCCGACACCGCTCGACCAGATCTTCCTGATGGCGTACCGTTTCCTCTTCCTGACGCTCTCCATGATCGCGTCCATGCTCAAGTCGGTCCGTTCCCGGGGGGGAAGTCTTATCCACAGCGTGCGGATGCAGGGACGGCTCTTTGCCGGCATCTTTGCCCTCGTCTTCATACGTTCGTTCGAACGCGGGGAACGCGTCCACAAGGCGATGACTGCACGGGGCTTTACCGGATCCTATTCATCGTATGGCGAGGTTCCCCGCCCGGCCTTTCCGGGGTTTGCCCTGCTCATCGCCCTCGCCATTGTCTCCATCGCCCTTGTGATCACCTCGCCATACCGGGGGTGGTGACCGGATGAAAGACCAGGATCAGAACCCCGCAGCACACCATTGCCCGCCACTGGATCCAGAACGCGAACTCATCCATGTCGACTGCGCGAGCCATGTTTACCCTGACGGGAGCGTCGGGATCCACCAGATGTGTTTCTCGGTCAGGAAGCGCGAGATCGTTGCGATCTGCGGGCCCAACGGGTCGGGCAAGTCCACCCTGATCGAGCACCTCAACGGCCTGCTCCGGCCCACTGACGGGAGGGTCTGGGTAAACGGGAGAACTGTCTCGGAAGGGGAGCAGGAGAATCTCTGGAAAGAGGTGGGTCTCGTCTTCCAGAATTCGGACGACCAGCTCTTCTCCCCGACCGTGCTCGACGACGTGATGTTCGGCCCGCTGAACATGGGGATGCCGCCCGCGGATGCAAAAGCCCGTGCGCTCCAGGCTCTCGCGACCGTCGGCGCCGCGGATCTTGCAGGTAAGCTTCCCAATTACCTGAGCGGCGGCCAGAAACGGCTCATCTCGATCGCAGGGATCATCGCCATGCAGCCACTCGTGATCGCCATGGACGAGCCGACCTCCGATCTCGACCCGATCCATACTGCAATGGTCGAATCCATCATCCTCGATCTCCGCGAGCGCCTCGGGATCTCGGTGGTCATCGCCACCCACGATCTCGACCTTGCTGCCCGGATCGCGGACCGGATCTGTCTTGTCAGGAACGGCGCGGTCTATGCCCAGGGGATCCCGCAGGAGATCTTCTATGACCCCGATCTGATCCGGGAGGCGGGCCTGACCCTGCCCGCGACGGTCCGGACCTACCTCGATTTCTGCAGCGCGACCGGTGCCAGGCCCTCTGACCGCCCGGTCAGGCGCGATGAACTGACAACAGCTCTCCTCAGGAGTCGCGATGAGTCCTGTGCCCGGTAAAATTTGGGGACTCTCCAAAAATCCCGCAACCTTGATATCCACTCCCGCAAGAAGTGGATCGGATATACCGGCCCTTCCTGCCCGGGTTCCCTGAGGTCCTGTCATGGCGCATATACATCTCGAAGATGGTTCGTTCTCACTCCTGTGGGTTATCATATGGTGGGCTCTTGCTATCTTCCTGTTAGGAATCTCCCTGTACGTTTTCCGTAAGGCAAAGAGACCGGATCCCCGGCGTATCACGATCGCAGCGTTCTGCACCGCTGCAGCGTTTGCAATTTTCCAGGTCGATATTCCTATCGCCGGGGGAGTGCACATCAACTTAACCCCGCTCATTGGTATCCTGACCGGCCCTGTTATCGGCTCCTTAATTGTTTTTATTACCAACATCCTCGCTGCTGCAATCGGCCACGGGGGATGGGGAATGATCGGGGCAAACACACTCGTCAACTTTTCTGAAGTGATCGTTGCATGGGCGACATTCCGGCTCCTGAAACGCTGGATCCCCGGCCTCTTTCCCCGGGCCTTCATTGCAACTATTCTCGGGCTCTTTGTCGGTAATTGCATGATGATCGGCATCATTCTTGTCTCCGGCATCCAGGGAGTCAGCCAGAGCAGTTCCCAGATCCTTGGCGGGCTCTCCCTCATCTTTGCAATCAACATGGCTGTTGCGGTAATCGAGGCATTCGTTACCGGCCTGGTTGTCAACTACATGGGCCGGGTCCGGCCCGACCTGCTGGGAGAGGAGAGGAAATGAACGATACCCGGTCCGGGATACATACGGAATCCTGATCAGTCTCATCATCGCTCTTGCTGGCATCGCCCGCGAACCACACCGGGGCGGCCAGAAACGGGGAGCCCTCCAAAAAATTACTTTTAAATAATTTTTGTGCTCGGGTATGAACTCCCGTTCATCTGCGTTTCAACAGCGCAACGATACTCAAAAAGACGCAGGTTTTTTCATCCACAAACCCGGTTTTGACAGATATTCACCCGTGGAAGGAGTATCCAGTCAGTGCATAGCCACAATCCACGGGTTATTTAAGTACCCGGATGAATCACTCCTCTGATCATGAAACGACAGCACACCGTGGATCTCAAAGCCATAGCCTGGTCGGCCATGGAGAAGTACGGATTTTTACCGGCCTTCCCCCAGGCAGTGATCCGGGAGGTCGATGCCATCCATGAGACTGCCCCTTCTGATGAGGGGGAGGCCCTGGACCTGCGTTCGCTCCTCTGGTCCTCGATAGACAACAGTGATTCGGAGGATCTTGACCAGATTGAATACTGCGAGCAGAACCCGGACGGATCGGTTCATGTCCGGGTAGCCATCGCAGATGTGGACGCCTATGTTCCGAAGAACTCAAGAGCCGACCAGTACGCTGCCAATAATGGTACTTCGGTTTACCTCGATATCGGGGTATTCCCGCTTTTCCCGGACCGGCTCTCAAAAGGGATCACCTCCCTCCTGCCGGGACACGATCACCGGGCGATTATTTCCGAGTATACCGTCATGGCAGATGGCCATTTCGAGCCCGGGAACGTGTACCGGGCGCTGGTACGCAACAAGGCAAAACTGGTGTACGAAGAGGTCGGCGACTGGCTGGAAGGGACCGGAAAGATCCCGGCCGCAATCCGTGATACCGCGGGAATGGAAGACCAGATCCGGCTCCAGGATAAGACCGCACAGCTGCTGAAGGAAAAGCGGCTGGCAGATGGGGCACTCGACCTCGATACCATCGAACCTAAAGCGGTGATCGAGAACGGCTCGGTCCGGGAGATCATCGTCATCAAAAAGAACCCGGCACGGAGCATCATCGAGGAGTTCATGGTCGCGGCAAACGGGACCCTGGTAAGGTTCCTCGGGAATGCCGGTATATCCATGATCCAGCGTATCGTCCGTGTGCCCAAATACTGGGACGAGATCGTGCTCACCGCCTTATTATACGGCGAACATTTACCGAAAGAGCCGGAAGTAAAAGCACTCTCCGACTTCCTGTTCAAACAAAAAGCAGCGGATCCTGAACGATTCCCGGATCTCTCCCTCACGATAATCAAGCTTCTCGGCCCGGGAGAGTACATGGCCCTCGATCCCGGCACTCCCCCGACCGGTCACTTTTCGCTTGCCGTTACAGACTATACCCATTCCACGGCCCCTAACCGGCGCTATGTGGATCTTATCAACCAGCGCCTCGTCAAAGGGTTGCTTGACCATAAAGCAAGCCCGTATTCCTCTGAAGACCTTGCCCGTGCATCAGCCTGGCTGACCGACCGCGAGAAAGCTTCAAAGAAGGCCGAGCGGTTTATGCGAAAAGCCGCGGCGGCCGTTCTCCTCGCGAACCGGATCGGGGATACATTTGATGCCCTCGTGACCGGTGCATCGGAGAAAGGAACGTACGTACGTCTTCTCGATCCACCGGCCGAAGGAAAAGTTATCCGGAGCGAACACGGGCTCCGGGTGGGCATGAAGATCCGCGTCCGGCTGCTCAGGACCGATCCCCCGAAGGGATTCATCGATTTCGAGCGGGTTTCCGGTAAAGGGGTACTGCCCGGATAATTTTCTTATCTTTTTTTGAACTCCTGTCAACCGGCTCCCGGGCAGCAGACATTTTCTCCGGTGTTGTTCAAAAACCAAAATCCCTGCATACTAAAGTATAAATGATACGGAGATTCATCCCCTCATACTGATATTACCCGCGTTGTACGGGTGAATGGACATGGACGGCAGGAGGATATCCGGGGGACCGGGTGGGATCTTTCCTGCTTCCCGTGTGGGGTGCAGGATGGAATTTACCGCAATTCAGATGGATGCTATGCAGGAGCTCTCGAATATCGGGGCCGCCCATTCGGCAACGACCCTCTCGCAGATGCTCGATACCCAGATCGGCATGAGCGTACCGGAGATCAATGTCGTGGACATATCAAAGGTGGGAGAGTTTCTCACCGATGAACTGACCACGCTCGTCATTTTCGAGCTCCAGGGGGATATCCCTCACGGCGGCTTTTTGATCCTGCATTTTCCCCGCGATTCGGCCCTGAGGACCGCAAACATCATCCAGGGTTCCGAACAGACAGAACACCCGTTCAATGAGATGGACCAGAGTGCCATCCTTGAAGTCGGGAACATCATGGTCTCATCGTTTCTGAGTGCTACATCTGACCTGCTCGGGTTCATCATGCTCCCCTCTCCCCCGGTCCTGGTCTTCGATATGGCCCACGCGGCCATCACTTCGCTCATCGCCCAGATGACCGTAGAAGTGGATGATGTGATCCTCTTCCGGGTCAAGCTCACGTCTGAGGAATACAATATTGCAGGCAACATCCTCATCTTCCTTGAGGTATCAACTCTCGAAAAAGTTGCAGCACGGCTTGAAGAACTCACCAGACAACCGATGCCTTCAGGGGGATGAGAGCTCCGACAGCTGTCGGAGCTATCATCACCGGGTACTTCTTCCTGATTAGCAGGGTAAATGCAGAAGAGGTTAAGAGAGAGTTTTTTTAAATACCGGACTCCACTCACGAGTCCGCAGTACCCTCACAACATACCATAACCCTGCGACTGCGGGGTAACAATCGCCTGGACCGGAAATGCACAAACGACAGCGGACAAAAAAAATTGCACCTGCTTTCCGGTGATATATTCCCGGGGCCGAAAACTATTTCAGGATGATACATATATCTGTTTTTATTCAAAAAGGTGAATGGGATGACAGTCTACCAGGGTTTCCTGTATATCAAATTGTTTGCGATTGGATCAAAAAGTGAACAACCCGGTTATTTCCTTCAATCATATCCTGAACGAAAAACAGATTATACATTAAAGGCCGTCCGCGCCACATTCTACGGTGAGGATAAAAGGCTTCACCCGCTCAATGGTCAGAAAGTCAGGATTGAGGGTACGGAGAGCGCAGAAGGTATTGAGGTAAAAAGCATTGAGAAGATCTCAATATTCAGTTGAACCTGAAAAATTTCATACCCATGTCTTTAAAAAACATGCCGCAAAATACCGTGGATGAAGCCTGATTACCAGGAATGCCGCCGGTGTGGATCCTGCTGCAGGGCGCATGCCGGAAATATATCCGCGACATTAACCGATATCAGACGCTGGATGCGCGAAGGCCGGAAAGATATCCTCATATTTTTTTTTATCCGGAAAGAGGATGGTTCTCTCATCAGAGGGGATGTTGAGGGGTACCAGACCATGGAAGGTGTAACCGGAATTGAGATGCGGAACCCCGTTAATCTTGAACGTTTTTGTGTATGCCCGTTTCTCCGGCAGGAGACAGAGGATCGTTCAGCGTGTTCCATTCATGAGACAAAACCCCGGGTCTGTTTCTATTATACTCCCTGGAAATGGGCAGCTGATTCTGAAATTACGAGCTGCCCCACAAGGGAAAAGCCGGTCTGATTATCAGGGTTTCATCTCTCCCGGAACCCTTGTGAATGTCATGCTATCGCAAGCCGGGCACGGTATTTGATTCTCAGATCCTTATCCGTATTCCCTGTGCAATCCGGTACGAGTACACCGGCTTGTAACGGTTATTGGGACCTGCTTTCCAGGTTCCTGATCCTGCTGACGATATCCCCCGCCACGGTTTCCCCGGCAAAATACTGGATCGATACCCTGAACCGGTCCGCAAACTCGTTCAGGGTGTCCCCGTGAAGATCCTCGGGCAGGATACCCATCTTCCTGCACTGCATGTTGACCGCAGATACCGCAAGACCTGTCCCGATGACCGGCTCGAGGATCCGGACAATTTCATCGGCGGTATCATGCATGGTCTGCCTCACGGAAAAGAGTGAATAGTCGTTTTGCGGCAAAAAGGAGGCAGATCACACCGGCGCAGTACATGAGGCTCTGGAACCACTTGAGCGAGTAATCTGAAGTGAAACCAAACCCGGTGCCCTGCCCGAAATACCGGAGAAGTGATGCAGCTGCCATGAAGATTGCAAAGAGGAGAAGGGAGTCAATGAATGACTTCACCGTTCCTCCAAATTTTTTCCTTGCGTCCCAGTAGACAACGGCCACGGCTGCGAAGAGAATGAAGACGAGGAGCTTGAGAGCCGGGTTGAGGGGACTGGTTGCATAATCAGCAGGATCGATCATTGCCGCTCATCTCCCTCGCCGGATTCAAATAACCGGGTCACGTCTTTCATCTTCGCCCGTATGATCAGGGCGATTGAGAGCATCAGGATTACCAGGGCCAGATCAAAGACACTCTCGCCCCACTTGTACTGGGTGTAAAAATCTCCCTGGAAACGGAATGCTGCCGCGAGTGCCCCGGCAAGCGAACCGACCAGAAGGAGCGTCGAGACCTGGCGCAGGATTCCCCCGTAAACCTGCCGGCATCGGTAAAAAAGCCATGCTGCAATGATAAAAAAAACAAAAACAAGCAGTTTGATGAACGGGTTCATCACGCTGGTATCGTAAGACAGGATTTCAATCATACCGGGTAATTCACCATCCTCCTGTTGCGGACGGTCATTATTGAGCCGGTCCGGACATACTGTGCACGGCCGGTTTTCAGGCATCTTAGCAGCCGGGAGTCATGATAAGGAATGAACCCTTTATACAACGGCGTCTTCCTGTGCCAGGATATCAAGGCATATCACCTTCCCCTGCGCCACATACCCGGAGGTATGCTGATCTCGAACCGGGCTCCTTTGCCAAAAGATCCCGTCTCATGTATTTCAAGACCGGTGATCGCTAGGATCTCTCCTGTCAGGAAAAGACCAAAACCGGTATTTTTCCCGACACCCTTCTCAAAAATACTGTCCCGTATGTCATCAGGAACACCGACACCGTTATCCTCTATGACAAGGGTTCCGCGTGTACCGCTCACGGTGAATGACAGGGTTATCCTGCTCGCATTTTCCCCGTGACGCATGGTATTCTCGAAGAGGTTATAGAATGCCAGCATCAGCATGGGATCGGCAAAAACCTCATAATCGCCGGTGTCGACAGCGAGAGTGATTCCGTCGGGAAGATTATCACAGGCAGCGATCTTTGCAATGGTAGCAATGTTCTGCCACACCGGATCGTTCGCCCCCATATCCTGGTAATCCTTGGTGAACCGGATCTGGTCCCCAATCTTCCGGCTCGCGTTCCGGATCTTCCCAAGCAGGTGGAGCGCTTCGGGATTGTCCCCGATCTTTTTTGCAAGGAATGTGGAGTAGGCATCCTGAGCAAGGAGCTCGTTCACGATGTCGTGCCTGGTGATACTTGAGAGGATATTGAGTTTTTCATTGGCTTTCCGGAGAGCCGCCTCTATAAGTTTCCGGGAAGTGATATCCCGCAGCGAGAGGAGCACCGCGCTTTTCTCTTCAAACGAGATCTTCCTTCCTGTGCATTCGATCCAGATCTCTTTGTGCGAAAAGGTAGTGATCCGGTAGTTCCCGAAAAACGTGTCCGACCCGGTCTGTATCTGTAAAAAATCGTTACGCGCTTTCTCACGGAATTCCGGCGTCAGTAAATCAAACACGTTGGCCTGTCCCACAAGAGAACGGTACTGGCCGGATTCGATGATTTCCCCGACCCGGGGGTTTGCGAAAAGGAGGAGGCCGGATACATCAGCGATGATAATGCCATCCAGGGACTGTTCGATGAGGGTGCGGAACTTCTCTTCGCTCTCAAGAAGGGCTTTTTCCGAGGTTTTTCGCCTTGTGATGTCACGGACGATAGTTACGATACCAATGACCCTGCCGTCGCGGTCTTTCATGGGGGCTGTGCTTATGGCAACAGGGAAAATGGATCCATCCTTTTTCAGGGTATGGTACTCCTTGCCAAGCGATATCCCCCCCCGGGCAATCAGGGCCGCCAGGTCCCTGCCAGCCTGTTGCCGCTCCTCATCACTTATCCAGTCCAGGACATTTGTTCCAATCACTTCAGCTGCGGATTCCACGCCGAAAAGCTCGAGTGCCCTGGGGGAGACATGGGTCATAATGCCGGAAGTATCGGCAACGGCTATACCATCGGGAGACGCGAGGAAGAGGCTCCGGTGAAGTTCTTCACTCTCCCGCAATGCTTTCTCCCGTTGTTTCGTTTCGGTGATGTCCCGTATAGACTCAATTGCACCGGTGACCATTCCCTCCCGGTTATAGAGTAGCGATGCCTTCCCGAGCAGGAAGGCCGGCTTTCCGCCCGGGCTGGGCAGCGACGTCTCAGCTATCAGGACTCCCTTCTCCCTGCTGATAATCTGGTAATTTTTTTCGATCTCTTCCTGCGGCCGCAATATCAGGTCGATAAGAAGCGGCCGGCAGATTCCATAGAACGGGATAGCGTATTCATGATCTCCTTTTCCCAGTATTTCAGAAGATGCAATACCGGTCATCTCTTCGATTGCCTTGTTCCACGCGATAACAATACCGTTGTTGTCAATGGCAAACGTTGCATCCGGCAGGAAGTTGATGATGTTTGATAGGCGCTGTTTGGACTCATTCATTGCGTCCTTGTCCTTTTTCTGTTCGGCCGATCTCTTGATCTTGTGGGAAAGTTCTGCAAACTGGGCATCGGGGTCACCCCCTTTCTGGAGATAGAAATCGGCACCGTTGTTGATAGCCCCGATTACTACCTCCTCCCGACCCCTACCGGTGAAGAGGATGAACGGGATATCCCCGAACCGGGAGCGAACCTCCTTTAAAAAATCGATCCCGTTCATCCGGGGCATGAGGTAATCCGATACGATCACATCATAGTGCGTGACACGTATCTTCTCAAGCGCCTTGGGTGCAGAACTGGCCGTATCAACGTGCAGGTCCGGATCATCCTCAAGATAGAGCTTTCCGACTTCGAGGAGATCTGTCTCGTCATCAACATAGAGAACGGAATACATCGGAACACCGCCAGGCTGCAGGTTATGTTGTGAATGGACCGTCGATGATAATTTAATCTTTCTTTTTGTATTTTACCGGCTCAATCCTTCCCGCTATTTTACCTTCACCCTGCATCCCCACACCCATAAAACCCTCAGGCGCCAATACATGTACCAATGGAGAGCATCGACACATACTTCCCGTACAGCGAATACCGGCCGGGCCAGCGCCACATGCTTGAAGTCGCAGCACGGGTTGCCCGCGAAGGCGGGATCGCCATGATCGATGCCCCGACCGGCAGCGGGAAATCCAGTGTTGTTGCGTCCCTCCTTGCCGAGCGGAACAAGAGGAAGATCGTGATCGCAGTCAGGACCGTCAGCCAGCTCACGACATTCATCCGCGAACTCGAACTCGTCCGGAAAAAGAGACCCGATCTCAAGAGCGTGTACCTGGTAGGAAAAGGGAGCATGTGCCCGCTTGGCGGGGAGGGCGATGTATACCGCAGGTGCGAGGGGGTCAAGAAATTCTCAAATGCCCTGATGCGGGACCGGGCTGACAAGGGTGCTCTCACACCGGCAAAAGACCCGTTCATCATCCAGCAGATCCGCCGGATGGACAAGGAGCACCCGCTCCTCTGCCCGTATTACATAGCCAGCAAGATGTTTGTGCCTGCCGAGAGCATGGGTGTCAAGATGGTGCCCTCTACCGCACTCAGAACGAAAGCCGACCGGGTGATAGCAAACCCGGTGCCTCCCCGCGAGCTTGCGGAATTCTGTGCCGATATCTGCCCCTACGAGCTGATGATGCAGGCAGCCCGGAACACGGATATCGTGATCCTCAATTACCATCATCTCTTCGACCGGGAGATCCGCGAGCAGCTCTACGCAAACCTCGGGGTCGAACCACAGGATGTTCTCCTCCTCATCGATGAGGCGCACAACTGCGGGGACGTGATCACCGGCATAGAGAGCGTTGCGCTCGAGCAGCGCGATCTCGAGCAGGCAGCGCGGGAACTCACGGGCATGCGTAAACGCCACAAAGGGGCGGATGCCGTCCATCACGTCCTCCCAAGGCTCACGGAATTCATGAAGGGCCTTGAGAACTCTCCTGAGGCGGAAGACTGGTTCGATCCCACGATCTTCAACCGGATGATCATAAAAGAGTCCCTTTACAAGAATATGGACGAGATCGTCGATGACCTGATCGGGATTTCTGAAGTAATCCGGGAGAACAGCCAGAAGAGCGGGCAGTTCCGGGAGACCGCAATCGAACGGCTGACCGAATTCCTCTTCCGTCTCTCGCAGTCCTCCACCGACGCGGCCTTCCTGACCGTTTACCAGAAGAACGAGACAGGTATAACGCTCGAAGTCCGCAACATTGACCCTGCCGCTTCCCTTTCTGATGTCTGCGGTTCTCATGCATGCTGCATCCTCATATCCGGAACCCTCTCACCCGTCGAGAGTTTCCGGCGCTACTACTTTGGCAGTGCTGCCGTAACCACTCTCGCCCTGCCCAACGCATTCCCAAAAGAGAACAGGCTCATAACCTGTGCAAATGATATCACGACTGCGTACTCGATGCGGCAGAACAAGGAGAATACTGCAAGGATCACGGACTATATCCGGGCATTCTCCGGGCTCAAAGGGAACCGGGCAATCTATTTTCCCAGTTACCAGATCCTCGAATCCTACGCAGGCCTTGCCGTCCCGCATCTCCGCAACAGGAAGATCTTCATTGAACCCCGCGATTCTGCAGAAGCCGGCGCAGCGCTCTCCCAGTTCCTTTCACTGCCTTCACGGGGAGAGTCCGGGGTAATGTTCGCAGTCTCGGGGGGCAAATGGAGCGAGGGGCTCGATTACCGGGGCGAGATGCTGAACGGGGCGATGGTGGTCGGCCTCCCCCTCGCGCCATTCAACCGGGTGCGCAGGATGATGATCGAATATTACCGGCACAAATTTGGCGGGGAGGGAGAGTTCATCTGCTACACGCTGCCGGCCATCAACCGTTCACTCCAGGCCCTGGGACGGGTTCTCCGGACACCGGAAGACCGGGGAGTACTTGTTCTTGCCGAGAAACGGTTCCTGGAAAAGCGGGTACTGGGGGCACTGCCCGGGTGGATGCAGGAAGAGATGATCGAATGCGATGCAACGAAATTCCGGGACGTGATCGGTTCATGGAGATGATGAGCGGATCCTGCAGGCTCGGGCTCTGGTATGTCCACGTCCACTGGTGCGGCGACACCATTCACCGGGTCCGGTTTGCCCGCGAAGGCATTCCGGGCAGTGTGCCGGAACCCGTCCGGCAGTACTGTGCAGGCCGGCCGGTTGACCTGACCGCGCTCAACGCTGTCGCGCTTCACGATGACGGGACATACAGCCGGATCTACCAGGAAGTCCGCAAGGTACCATACGGACAGACGTCCAGCTACGGCGAGATTGCCCTGCGGGCGGGAACCGGGCCCCGCGTTGTCGGTCAGGCCATGGCCCGCAACCCTGCGCCGCTCGTCATCCCCTGCCACCGGATCGTAGCAGCCCGGGGCATCGGGGGATTCTCGCCTTCAGTCGAGATCAAGGAGATGCTCCTTGTACTGGAACAAAAAGGTCTTCGTAAAATACTATTGAGCAAAAAGATCTAAGTAATTAAAGATAGTCCGTTGATACGGGCGGGTCTGCCGTTCCCTGCGACCCCCCGGGTCACGTTCTGAACAGGTGAACTGGTGAGATCGGCAGTTGTTCTCGTAGGCGGAGAGGCACGACGCGCAAACGGGCAGGAGAAGTACTTTTTCGTGTACGAGGGCAGGACGTTCATCGAGCGCCTGATCGATTCGCTTTCCCCGGTCGTAGACGAGATCATTCTCGTTGCCCGCGATCCGGAACAGTGCAAGCGGTTCCATGCGATCAGGGGCACAAAAAATGTCCGGTGTATCACCGACATCCGCACCGGTATCGGGCCCATCGGGGGGCTCCATGCCGGGGCGATAGCTGCCTGCGGGGATTATATTTTTGTATCCGCCTGCGACATGCCCTGCATCGAGAGCAGTGTTGTCCGCTATCTCTTTGAGACACTCGGTACCTACGATGCGGCAATCCCCAGCTGGAACTTTGACATGATTGAACCCCTCCATGCAGTCTACCGGCGATCCGTGCTCATGGATTACTTAAAAAGTCATGAATCCCTCTCATTACGCCCGATGATCCGCAGCATCAACACCCGGTATGTTTCCGTAGAGGAACTCAGGAAGTTCGATCCCCGGCTTCGCACATTCACCAACATCAACAAGCTCGAGGATCTCGAACAGATCAATGCCGGTCTTGCGACCGGAAATACCATACCGGAATGACCGGAATTCCGGTCTCTTTTTCCGGACAGAGGTTGTAAAAATATATGTAATGAAATCACCGACTATACTTAACCACTCGCGCAAAAGAGGCACCGGGGGGTTTTCCTGCATACAGCAGAACGGGTGATAAAAACTTTGACAACAGAGAAAGGAGATGAACTGCGTTTCCTTATCATTGCTGCCGCATCCATCGGTGCAATTCTCACCACGGTGTTCTCGCTGACCCACGGGATCTTCGAGATCTTCCCGTTCCTGTATATCCTTCCCATCATCCTCGTTGTCTATTTTTATCCCTCACGGGCAGTACTCTTTTCCCTGGGAATCAGCCTGATGTATATCAGTCTTATCTACCTCTTCGGCTTTGCCAACCCGGACCAGATAGCCATAGCCACGGCATGGTTTGCCATCTTTGTTACCATTGGTGTCGTTGTCTCATCCTATGCAACCAAGCTCCAGCAGGAAAAGATAAGGATCCGCCAGATCCTCAATAACTCGCAGGATGGTATCTTCTGTTTTGATATCAGGACCGGGCAGGTGCTCGAGATCAATGCCAAATGCACCCAGTGGCTTCGGTATGAGCGGTCAGAACTGCTTGGAACAAGCCTTGCAATGATCTGGTCCAGTACCGATGAGCGCGAAAGTTTTATAAAAAGGGTGAAAACGGATCCATGGAACACCGAGACGGAAGGACTGTTCCGGGCCAAAGACGGGGCTGTACTCAGGTTTCTCATCTCTGCAGTGCTGGTGTTACCGGACCGGATACTCTGTTCCGCTATCGATATTACCGGCAGCAAGATTGTCGACGAGGAGATCCGGAAAACACTCGATGACCTTGAGGAACAGGTCAGGGCACGCACAGCACATCTCGAGGAGATAAACGAGAAACTGCGGGCAGAGATCCTTGAGCGCAGGAGAACCGAACAGAAGATACTTGAAAAAACCATGAGATCTGCCCCTGATGAGGAGGAACGGGAATGATAACCACACCTTCAGTGAAACGCCAGGCATTCTGGACCGTCCTCATTCTTGCAACAACATTCTTTGCGGTCTATTCGACCGTTTTCTCCCTGACCCACGGTATCTACGAAGTATATCCGTTCCTGTATTTCCTGCCCATCATTCTTTTCGTGTACCAGTATCCCCGCTGGGGGGTACTCTTTTCGCTTTTCATGAGCACGATTTACCTGCTGCTCGTGTATTTTATCAGTAATTTCGACCCGGGCTTCATTGCAGTCTCAACAGCATGGTTTGTGATCTTCGTCACGATCGGGGTAGTCACGTCCTCGTTTGCCGAAGGGCTCAGGGCGGAAGAAAGAAAATACCGGGGGATATTCGAGAACTCACAGGCAGGAATATTTACTTTCGATATCACATCAGAGCGCATTCGGGAGCTGAACAACAAATGTGCCCGCATGCTGAAATATCAAAAAGAGGATCTCATCGATAAGGACGTTGCCCTGATCCTTCCCAATGGTTTCGACCGGGAGACCTTTATTGACGAGATACGATCCCTTGGAAAGACCGGGGATACCGAGCTCCGGTTCCAGACCCGGGATGCCGTTGTCCGCCATTTCCTCATCTCGGCATCCCTTTCGCAAAACAACATCGTGATCTGTTCGGCAATCGATATTACCGAACGAAAACTTGCCGAGCGGGTGATCCAGAAGGCAAAAGACGAGCTCGAGCAGCGTGTCCGGGAGAGGACCGACGAACTGCTCCGCTCAAATGATGCCCTTAAAATGGAGATCCAGGAACGCAGGCGGTTCGAATCTGCTATTCAGCTGGCCAACAGGAAACTCAATACGCTCTCTTCGATCACGCGCCACGATATCCTCAACCAGATCACCGCCATTGTCATGTATCTCTCGCTTGCAGAAGAAATTACCACCGAACCCCCGGTACTCGATCATCTCCAGAAGATCGGGCAGCTCACCGAACTTATCCAGGCACAGATCAGGTTCACCAAGGATTATCAGAGCATCGGGGCCAATGCTCCCCTGTGGCAGCAGGTGTCCGCAACAGTAAAGAGCGCGATCAAGAATCTTGATATGGGAAGTGTCAGGGTAGAGAACGAACTTGGCAGTCTTGAGATCTATGCAGATTACCTTCTTGAGAAGGTTTTTTTCAACCTGGTGGATAATTCCCTTCGCCACGGGGAGAAAGTCACCATGTGCCGGTTCCTGTACCAGGAGGAAGAAGACGGGATAACTATTCTGTATGAGGATGATGGCATTGGTATTCCTGCAAACGCCAAGGACAAGATCTTTCGGAGGGAATACTACCGGAACACCGGGTACGGCATGTTCCTCACTCACGAGATCCTCAGTATAACCGATCTGACTATCAGGGAAACCGGGGAGCCGGGTCACGGAGTGCGGTTCGAGATCCATGTCCCGGCCGGGGCATTCCGTTTTGCTGCTGACAATAAAAATGCATAAAAACAACTCTTTTGTTAAAATGCATGAAAACTGGTACTAAATTCACCGTCGATTATCAGTTTTCATCTGAAATTCTCCAAAATAGTCGAATTAGGTTGCATTTTTGGTTATATTGGCATTAAAAAGCAGATTTCTAGGTTTTGGCATTAAATTGCATAGGAAAAGTATATATACTATTAATACGATTAGTCAAGATGGGCTAAGAGAATTATCTTTGCCCAAGGTGAATTATGAAATCCAGCAACCATGAAAATGCATTCACCGGTCTCGAGGCAGCGATTGTGCTCATCGCATTCGTTGTCGTTGCGGCGGTGTTCTCGTACGTGGTGCTCGGCGCCGGTTTCTTCACAACCCAGAAGAGCCAGGAAGTCGTCCACACGGGTGTACAGCAGGCGAGCTCAACTCTTGAAATCGTCGGTAATGTCTATGGTGTAGGAACTGCAGCAACATCGATTACCATGATCAATTTCTCCGCTGCATTAGCCCCGGGCGGAACTCCGGTTGACTTCGATAAAGTGGTTATAACCTACAGCAATTCATCCGTTCTCGAAACCCTCAGCAAGGTTGCAACCAAAGGAGCAACGGTTGGTTCGGGACAATGGGGAATAATTACTGTCCAGAACGAAGTAACCAATGATAATGTTCTTGAAAAGGGCGAACAGTTCGACATAACCGCGAAGCCAACCAACGCGATCTTAAAGAACGACCAGTTCCAGCTTGAGATCAAACCGGCCGTCGGTGCTGCACTCGGGATTTCCCGTACTGCCCCGGCGTCGATCCAGGCAGTGAACATCCTCTACTAATTTTTTTAACCTGATAAGATTCCTGGTCAGGTCGTATTCGTTAAATGTAACAAAGATACTACAGGATTTTTTCCTTAAAAGTAATGCATCATCGCATTGCGGGGATGCACAAGCATGCGGGAACATCAGAAATATGCCGATCCGCAGACAGATTTTTTTATCCAATCACAGGTTCTTTTTCCTGCCGCTCGCATCCCGCATGTAGTGCCCGAACTCACTCTTCTGGAGAACATCTCCTGAGAAGACCGGGCCGTCCCGGCAGACCCGGATACCGGACGGGTCCATGCAGCACGACCCGCAGACGCCGACGCCGCATTTCATGTAACGGTGAAGGGAAAATTCCGTTTTATGGCTGAGACCCTTCTCGGTAACTTTTGCGAGAACGGCACGCATCATGATCTCCGGCCCGCAGACCGCAAACCGATCGTATGCTGCAAGATTCAGGTCGTCCATGAGTGCAGTCACAAAACCGTGATGACCAAGAGACCCGTCATCGGTTGCGATGATAACATCCGTGCACTCATCCAGCTGATCGAGGAAGAGGAGTTCTGACTCGCTCCGTGCACCGAGAAGCAGTGTCATCACGCAGTCCGCCCGGGCCAGCGGCAGGAGCGGAGCGGCACCTACTCCCCCGGCAATTGCGAGCACCTTCTCCCCCTTCGAAAACCCGTTGCCAAACGGCCCCCGGATCCCGATTCGCCTCCCGGGCCCAAGGTTAAACAGGGCATTGGTTGCATCGCCCACATTCTGGACCGTGATGCTGTTATCGGAGGACAACGCCATGGGAATCTCATCAACACCCGGCACCCAGACCATTACGAACTGCCCGGGAGTGAACGGGAATGATCTATCGAAAATAAAAGTCCGGATAAGCGGGGTCTCTTTTTTCACGCGGACGATGGTAACCGGAACGGACAGGGAATCAGACATGGGCACACCCCATGATCCCCTCAGGTTTTATCCCGTCTTTTGCATAAAGCTCTTTTTTTATGGTATCAAACACGTTGACATCACCGTAGACGGCGCTGCCGAGCTCAACTGCAGCAGCTCCCGCCATCATCATCTCAATGGCGTTATCTGCAGTGGACACGCCCCCGCAACCGATGATGGGGATTTTTACTGCTTCATACAATTCATACACGCACCGCACCGCTATCGGGAAGATTGCCGGCCCCGAGAGACCCCCGTACCCATGCCCGAGCACCGGGCGACCAAGACCGGTCGAGATCCGCATTGCTTTTACCGTATTGATGGCAACGAGCGCGCTCGCACCGCCTTTCTCGGCAGCCCTGCCGATTGCCGTGATGTCGGTCACGTTCGGGGTCAGTTTCACCCACGTGGGGATACCGGTCCTGCTGACCGCACGGGTGCAGGCTTCGACCAGGGCAGGATCGCTCCCTATCGCCGCACCATATCCTTCTGCATGCGGACAGGAGAGGTTGAGTTCAAATCCGGCAACTTTCCCACAAAACCAGCCGGCCACTTCGGCAAATTCTTCCGGGTTCCCGCCAAAGATGCTGACAATCACCGGTTTTTTGGCAAGACCGGCCAGCTCCTCGACAAAATCCTTCGAGGGGTTGGGCAGGCCCATCGCATTCATGAGCCCGTCCTCCAGCACAACGAGACAGGGGCCTGCATGCCCCTCCTTCGGTACCGGCCCAATCGACTTGGTTACCACGCCACCCGCTCCCAGCAGCAGCATCCGCGAGAGCGATGACCCCGTTGTACCCAGGATCCCGGCTGCAAGGATCAGGTGGTTATCAAGCGTTACGCCACCTGCAGTTACCGGGCCTGGCTTTATCTGTACCATTCATCAGGAAATGGTTGCTAATTTATTATTAGCATACCCATACTGTAACCAGATGGCGCGTCTTGCAGTAGTGGGTGTGGGCAGAATTGGCGGCGAGGTTGCGTACTTATCAGCATCGCTCGGGATTGCAGATGAACTGGTGCTCTACGACAGTGCCAGCAACCTTCTCCGCGCCCAGGTGCTCGATATCGAGCATACCGGTCTTGACATGACCATCAGCACGGACAAAAACGATGTGAAGCAGGCGGATATCTGTATCTTTTCCGCAGGCCTTCCCCGCAACCCTGCGGTCAGGACCCGGGCTGATCTCCTCGATGCCAATCTTCCTGCAGTCAAAGAATGCACTGCGCTTCTTAAGGGATTTGAGGGAATACTTATCACCGTTACAAACCCCATGGACATCAATAATTTTTATCTCTGCAAAAAAACCGGCATCTCCCGGGAGCGCTGCATCGGGTTTGGCGGCCAGCTCGACAGCGCCCGGTTCGGCATCGCGCTCCGGAACCATAACATCCGCGGGTTCCCGTTCGTTCTCGGGGAGCACGGCGAGCACCAGGTCCCGGTCTTCTCCCGTCTCGATGATCCGGTTGACGAGAGGCAGCGTGACGATATCCTCACCTCGCTCCGCGGTGCGAGCATGGAAGTTATCAAAGGCAAGGGAGGGACGGTATTCGGCCCTGCCCTCCACCTTGCTCACCTTGTCCGCATGGTCCTCTCGGATAAACGGGATCTGGCGATCTGCTCGGCAGTACTGGAAGGCGAATATGGTATTACCGGCTGTTCTCTCGGGGTTCCTGCCCGGATCGGGCGGGACGGGATACACGCGATTGAAGAGTGGTCCCTGGATCCATGGGAGCAGGCCCATATGAATGACGCCGGAACCTTCGCACGGGAGCTCTCGAAAAGAGCGGTGTCCTGATATGGGGTCGCAGGCCCGAAGTGCGGATACAGCGATGAATGTTCCCCGGACGCTCGATTCGTTTGGCGGCCTTAAGATTGCCATCAACCAGGTGGAGTACAGCAATTCACCGGACGGCCCGGTAATCCATGTATTCGGGAGGGACACGGGCAGAAAAGCGGTCCGGGTAGACGTGACCGGCTTCAAACCCTATTTCTATATTCCCCAGGACCAGGTAACATCGACGTCACTTCCCCCGCAGGCAAGCCTGGAGATCGGAACCGCGTACCGCTCTATAAGGGGAGAGAGCCTGCGGCGGGTCTATACCCAGCGGCCGGGCGATGTCCGGGATGTGCGGGAGCGCTTCCGGCACTTCGAGGCAGATATCCCGTTTGCAACCCGGTTCATGATCGATACCGGCCTGACCGGGGGCATGTCTGCACCCGGTACGACCGCGGACTACCACGAAACAGCGCCAGCCGGGGTTGATACGCCGGCCCGGACATGTATCATCGATATCGAATGCGAGGATGAGCGGGGATTTCCCGACCCGCAGCGGGATGCGATCATCTGCATCACCTGCTTTGATTCCTTCGACAGCGATTACGTGACGTTCCTGTTCGCAAAAGGCGGCACACCTGCCGAGATCACGTCAAAAGAGAAGGAGGGCGGCCTCAAAAACGGGTGTTTCCTGAAAGGAACGCACACGATCTGCACCTATGACGACGAGGTATCGATGCTCCGGGCGTTCGCCGGGTATATCGTTGCCCGCGACCCGGACGTCCTCTCCGGCTGGAACTTTGTCGATTTCGATATGCCCTATATTACCGGCCGCATGGAGAAACTTGGCCTGCGACCGGACACGCTTGCCCGGATCCCGGGACAGACCGAGCGCAATGCCCTGCGGGGCCGGGCACTCTTCGATCTCCTGACAGCTTACAAGAAGATGCACTCCTCGCTCAAAGAGTCATACCGGCTCGATGCAATAGCAATGGAAGAACTGGGCGAGCAGAAAGTCCGTTACACCGGCACGATCTCCGATCTCTGGAGAAAGCAGCCGGCCCTGCTGGTCGAGTACAACTTCAAGGACGTGGAACTCTGCGTCGGGATCAACAGGAAAGACAACATCATCGAGTTCTACCGCGAGATCGCACGGTACGTTGGATGCCCGCTCGATAAGACGCTCAACTCTTCGAGCGTCATCGATATTTTTGTCCTGAAAAAAGCGTTCGGGAAATACGTTCTTCCCTCGAAGGGATTTGCCAATGCCGAGGAGTTCGAAGGCGCCACCGTTTTCGAGCCGAGCCGGGGGGTACGGGAGAACGTTGTGGTACTTGATCTCAAATCCCTCTACCCAATGGCGATGATGACGATCAATGCATCGCCCGAGACCAAGGACCCGGAGGGCGAACTCAAGGCTCCCAACGGGATCCGTTTCAGGAAGCAGCCGGACGGGCTCACGAGGAGTATCATATCTGAACTCTTGAAAGAACGGGATGAGAAGAAGGCTCTCCGGAACACCTTTGCATTCGGTTCCCCGCAGTACGTGATGTATGACATGCAGCAGAATGTGCTCAAGGTGATCATGAACACCTACTACGGGGTCTCGGGCTATGTCAGGTTCCGACTCTTCGACCGGGAGATAGGCGCTGCTGTCACCTCGGTCGGCCGGGCAATCATCGAACATACCCGCCGTGTTATTGAAGCGCAGGGGTACAAAGTCATTTACGGGGACACGGATTCGTGCATGATCCAGCTTCCCCCGTCCGATCAGGAAACAACGATTGCAACAGCACGCGCAATTGAAAAGAAACTGAACGAGAGTTACCAGGATTTTGCCCGGACCGAGCTGAACGCAGATGTCCATTTCTTCTCGATCAAGTTCGAGAAGATCTATGCCCGGTTCTTCCAGGCCGGTAAAAAGAAGCGCTACGCGGGATCCCTTGTGTGGAAAGAGGGAAAAGAAGTAAACGAAACCGATATTGTTGGCTTTGAGATCAAGAGAAGCGATACCCCGCAGATCACAAAACTGGTCCAGATGCGGGTGATGGAGATGATCCTTGCCGGGGAAGATTATGCGGTTATCAAAACATTCCTTTCCGACGTTATCAGAAAATACCGGGCCGCAAAATATACGCTCGACGAGATTGGCATCCCCGGGGGCATCGGGAAATCGCTTGACGATTACGATAACGACGATGCGCAGGTCCGGGGGGCAAAATATGCCAACGAACACCTCCACACGGAATTTGGCAAAGGCAGCAAACCCAAGCGGATTTACATCAAGACCGTGATGTCGAAATATCCCAAAACGGACGTCATCTGCTTCGAGTACGCCGACCAGGTGCCAAAAGAGTTTGTTGTCGACTGGGAGCTGATGCTTGAGAAGACCATCAAACAGCCCATTTCAAGGATCATCGAGTCGCTGGGCTGGAACTGGGACGATCTCGATCCCTCAAGGACCACCCTTGCACAGTGGGGACTTGGGTAATAGATCTGTTTTTAAATAACACACAATTAATTGAAGATAATTCAAAAAATAGTGAATTATTACATTAAAAATATATTGTCGGAAGAATCATTTACTTTTATGAGCCAAGATATTGAAATTGATGTAATTGACCGGTCAATTCCGTACTCGTCAATAGTAATCATCGTTGTTGGAATTATTATCCTTCTTAGCGGGGCATTCTTTGTTTATGTTCCACCTACCCAACCGCTATCCGCTGGACTTGGTGTTTTTGCTTTAGGTTTAGCACTAATATCATTCGGTCTCACTCAAAGGAACTCGTATAACAATCGACTTACCACGTATGAGAATAACAAAAGATTAATTCGAATTGAAGAAAAATTGGACGAACTAGGAAAAAAACCGTAAACCTAAAACGCCTTCACATTTTCGCTAGATGGATTCGAGTGCTCAAATGTTATTCCCTCCTTTACCCACGTCGTAGTGTATTCGCGAGTTCGCTTTTGTGAGTTGTAGGGGGTGAACCCCCTTTTTTCAGAAGATCCGGTAATCCGGGTCCGTATCAGGCCCCGTTTATCCTTTTTTGCTTGATCGTGACCGGAGAGTTTCGGCCCTTTATAAGGGTAGTTTCCCGGAAAATCGTGCCATCGTCCCGGTTTGGCGGACCATGGGTTTTGCGCTGAGAATAACCGGAGAGTACATAATTGTTACAGCAGCGATGGAGGTCAAAGTACCTAGTTCTGGATATGAAGGGAAAAGGGCCAAAAAACAGGGTATGGGGGATCTATCGATTTATGCACCAGCTAGGACAGGTTCATGCAATGTGTTTGAATGGGGTTTTCTACAGAGCAATTATTTCTGTTTGCGAGGATTTTTCGCCGCGGGGGCGCCCCGTCGGGGGCGGCGGCATCCATCACAAACGGGGGGCATGGGGGGCTCTCCCTCCATCATCATATCATAAAAGAAAGAATCTTCACTTCCCGCTCAGTCTCGCATGCAACTGCTTGATCTGCTCCCGGACCGCAATAGCCCTCTCGAAATCGAGCCGCTCGGCAGCATCCCTCATCTCTTTTTCCAGCTCAATGACCACGTTGGGAATCTCGTTCTTCGGTATATGCTTCGTGTCGGTGATCTCGACTTCTTTTTCCTTGACGGGTTTTATGATGGTCTGCGGGATGATATTGTGCTTCTTGTTGAACGCAACCTGAAGGGTGCGCCGCCGCTTTGTCTCGGCAATGGCCCGCTTCATCGAGTCGGTCATCGCATCGGCATACAGAACCACTTTCGAATTCACGTTCCGTGCCGCCCGACCGATGATCTGGATGAGACTCTTCGCATCCCGGAGAAAGCCTTCCTTGTCTGCATCGAGTATTGCGATGTACCCGACTTCGGGAATATCGAGCCCTTCCCGCAGCAGGTTGATTCCGACAAGAACATCGAATTTTCCAAGCCGGAGCTCGCGGATGATCTCGCTCCTCTCAAGCGTCTGGATCTCGGAATGGAGATACCGGGTTTTTATTCCCCGGTCCGCGAGGAATTCTGACAGTTCCTCGGCGAGTTTCTTGGTGAGCGTGGTGATAAGAACGCGATCGCCCCTCGCAATCGTTGCCTGCACTTCACGGATAACATCGTCCGTCTGCCCAACGATAGGCCGTACTTCTACCTCCGGATCAACCAGGCCCGTTGGGCGGATGATCTGTTCAACGGCTTTTCCGGATTTTTTCAGCTCGTACTCCCCGGGGGTTGCCGAGACAAAAACAACGGAATTCATGTACTGCTCGAACTCGTGGAATTTCAGGGGCCGGTTATCGTAGGCACTCGGGAGCCTGAAACCATAGTCAATCAGGGATTTCTTCCGTGACCGGTCGCCATTGTACATGCCGTGGAGCTGGGGTATCATCTGGTGGCTCTCATCGATGATCATCAGGAAATCCTCAGGGAAATAGTCGAGCAGGCAGTACGGTTTCTCGCCCTCTCTCCGGCCGTCGAAATGCCGGGAATAATTCTCAATGCCCTTGCAGGAACCGGTCTCCTGGATCATCTCGAGGTCATACCGCGTTCTCTGTTCGAGCCGGTGCTCCTCGATCATCCCGAGCGTGGGTAAAACCTCCGCGAGTTCCTGACGGATCGAGGCGACGGCAGCAGCACGGGCACTTTCCGGGGTGACGAAGTGCCGGGCGGGATAGACGTAGAAATATTTCAGCTGCTCTTTCCGGTTGCCGGTGTTCTTGTCCACCTCGCTTATCCGTTCGATCTCGTCACCGAACATCTCGATCCGTATGATATCGTTGAAGTACCCGGGGATGATATCGATGGTATCGCCCTTTACCCGGAAACGGCCCGGCATCAGCTCAAGATCGTTTCTTTCGAACAGGATGTCGAGAAGCCGGCTCATGATCTCATGCCGGGAGATCTTCTGGCCGATCGAAAGCTCGAAACCCATGTTCCGGAAGTTCTCCGGGTTACCAAGACCGTAGATGCAGGATACTGAAGCGACTACAATAACGTCGCGGCGGGTCGAGAGCGAAGCGGTTGAGGAGAGCCGGAGCATCTCGATCTTGGGATTGATGGCCGAGTCTTTCTCGATGTACTGGTCTTTTGCCGGGATATAGGATTCAGGCTGGTAGTAATCATAGTAGGAGACAAAGTACTCGACGCGGTTGTTCGGGAAAAAATCGCAGAATTCAGAATAGAGCTGGGCGGCGAGCGTTTTGTTATGCGCAAGAACAAGGGTCGGCCTGTTCACTGCCGCGATCACGTTGGCCATCGTGAACGTTTTGCCGGAGCCGGTCACCCCGAGAAGAGTCTGGTACTGCTTCTCCTCTTCAAGCCCTCTCACCAGCTCCCTGAGGGCTTCCGGCTGGGAGCCGGCCGGTGCAAAACTGGAGACGAGCTGAAAATCCGTCACGGTGCTTAGGATCTCGGATTGTGATATTAAAAGGGATCGGGATGCGGCAGGAAAATGAATACCTAGGGTTTGTTCTCCGGAGAAAACCGGTACATTTCCCTTGGCACGATAATCTCAAACATTGCACCTTTGCCCGTAGTCCCGGTTTCCCGGATGGAGAGGCCGGTGATCGAGAGAATCTCCCGCGCCAGGAATAAACCCATACCTTTCTCTGATCCGTATCCCCGTTCAAAGATCTTCTCTTTTATCGTCTCCGGTATGCCGACACCATTGTCCTCAAAGAACAGGATGAGGTCGCTGCCATCCATCCGGTAACCCAGCGTTACCAGGGTTGCTCCCTCGGCATGGCGCAGGACATTATCTGCAAGCGAGACAAAGACCCGTTCAAGCAGCGAATCGGCATAGATCTCCAGGCCATTCAGGTTTACAGAACGATGGATCCTTGAAAAGTCCAGGTGTGATATCCCGAAAATGAATGTCTGGTTCACATCCAGCCACCGGGGTGGTTTTGCGCCAAGATCCTGGTAGTTCTTCGCAAAGTCTATTGAACGGGTTAATCTCCTCACTGAATCCTCGGCCTTGTCGAGCGTCTGGTACACCTTCTCATTCTCCGGGAAGGTTTTACCCAGGGTAATGTACCCGTTGAGGGTAAACACCACATTCCGGATGTCATTGAAGGTAACGGAATTCAGCAGGCTGAGTTTCTTGGTCACCTGCTGTAATGCATTATCTGCTTTTTTCCGCTCGCTGATATCGTGGATAAATACCAGCATATATTTTTTTATTCCGAGGTCGAGCAGACCCGCGGAGAATTCCACGGGAAACGCAGCCCCGTTTTTTTTCCGGTGGTTGATCTCACCATGGAGCCAGACCCCGTGAATTATCTGGCTGAATTGTTCCGGGGCTCCGTCTTTTGCCTCCGGGGTCATGAGATCGGTGATATTCATACCCTCCAGTTCATCGATAGTATACCCGTGGATAGCAGCAGCAGCCTGGTTGGCGGAGATAATGGATCCCATGCTTTTCGCTTCTGAATCCAGGAGGAAAATGGCATCGCCTGCCCGTTCAAACAGGAGCCGGTATTTCTTCTCGCTCTCGGCGATTTTCTGTTCATCCGCTGTTCGACGGCGTTCAATGACGATAATTCCGATTACCGCAGAGACGAGGGCGATGATCCCGATGCCATAGAGGACTATATTCAGGAAGCTCAGTTCTGCACTCACAACGGAACTGTCCATGTCGACTCCGACGATCCCTACCACATTTCCCGCATGGTCATGGATGGGTGCAAACCCTGATAGCACGGTTCCCCAGGGATCTGTCGTGAACTCCTTGTCCGCAGCGGGTGCGGTAAATCCAAGGAAGAGTTCGGGTTCCGCTTCCGGGTATGCCAGCCCGATTGTTGCGGCATCAGGTGCATACCCGTAATCCCCGTCAACAACGAATTCCACAGAGTTCCCGTTTTTACGCAGGGTATAGATAAAACGGGTGTCACCGTTCGCCATTTTCACGGAGCGGAGCTGATCCCGGATACCGGTAAAATCACGGGAACCCTCTTCACCCGGCCGGATACGGGCAAAGGTATCCCCGTCTATCTGGGAGGCAGTCGTACTTGCAACCGCCATCAGTTTCTCCTGAACAGCCCCTTTGAGTGCCTGTTGGGTTTGCGTGGAAATGGAATAAACGGTGACAACCGTGATGAGAACGATCAGGATAAAGAGGATTGTTGAAAAAAACCGGGGCGTTTTCGGGATCATGGCGCTCTCATCTTGCTACTGGGAACCTATCATTTGTTGTTCATATAAAAAATGTATGGCATTGACAGGGATTTTTTTCCACCCGGCAGGTTCCCGGCATTCATCGGCGCTGTCGTACTCTCAAATCCGTGTACGTACTCCACAGACCTTTTCTGGTATCCATCGTTGTCCTCCAGGGGGAATATCTTTCCTGAATGCCGGGAAGTCCGGACAGGGGAAGATACCCAAAAGGCAGGTCCGGTCCCTGGACCTGAATACGGCCGTATCGGGCCCGGATTGCCATTTTCATATATCAGCCCTTTCCGGAAAACCCCGCAAAATCGTCCGTTTCTGTTCCTGTGGAAAATACGCTTAAATTATGCCCTGTTTGCAAAAATACGGGCGGAATGCACCTCGCAGAATGGCCGTTAACAGCCATAGAATAGAGGCGTTTCCCGTCATGAAGTTTATCCCACCGGAACGAAAAAAGTTTGATAAATGGCGAATATGAGGATTTTTTTTTCCCGACGGAGATTTCAAAAAGGGGAGATCGTAAGGAAAAATCATCCACTCATGCCTTAATTCAGGTCCTCAGAGGTATTCTGTCCTCTTATGAATATCCAAAAAAAACAACTAAGCAATATTTATTTAGTTAAAGCAAGTAAGCTTGATCCCGTATTACTATGCATATCATGGAAGGTTTCTTACCCTGGCAATGGTGTATCGTCTGGTGGCTGATCGCTCTCCCGTTTCTTATCATGGGAATTATTGAACTGCGGGCGATGATGAAAAAAGACCGGGAATACCTGCCGCTGCTCGGGGTCTGCGGGGCGTTCATCTTCATTTTGTCCGCCCTCAAACTCCCTTCGGTAACCGGCAGTTGTTCCCATCCGACCGGCACCGGTCTCTCAACCATGTGCTTCGGGGTGTTCATTACCACTATAATCGGTGGAATCGTCCTGCTCTTCCAGTCGCTCGTTCTCGCCCATGGCGGTCTCTCGGTACTTGGGGCCAATATGTGTTCGATGGCCATCGGGGGGCCGGTTGCCGGTTATGTCGTGTACCGCCTCCTTAAAAATGCGAAGATCAATATCTATTTGACCGTCTTCTTCGTTGCAGCTGTTGCCGATCTGGTGACTTACATCATCACATCGTTCGAGCTGGCGCTTGCCTACCCGGCACAGGTCGGGGGTGTCGCAGCCTCGTTCACGGCATTCTTCGTGATCTTTGCCATCACCCAGATCCCGCTCGCGATTGTGGAAGGGTGTGTCCTCGCGCTTGTCTTCAAGTACGTGATCGAGCTCAAGCCGGAACTGATTATAAAACTGAACGTCTTCTCTGAGGAACAGATCGCAAAAGCACGAATGAATCCGGACTCAATTCCCCAGACGGAAGTGAAGGCATGATAAAGAACAGGAAACTCGAATTGATCACCCTTGTTGCAGTGCTTGGATTCGTTATCGCCTTTCTTATGGTAAGTTCCGGCGGGACCCACGAGTTCGCCGGTTCTGATAATGTCGGTTCCGAGAAGATTGCTGAACTGACGGGTCAGTCCGTGGATTCATTCAATCCCCTGATTCCCCAGTGGCAGCCCCCAAGCGGGGAGATCGAGGCCTGCCTTTTTGCCTTGCAGGCCGCGTTCGGCGGAGTTGTTCTCGGGCTCGTTTTCGGGTTATGGCTCGGGCAGAGAAAAACGTCGTCTGCGATCTGATATTCATGACTGAAACCAATCCGGGCAGCGTTGCACAACAGGGCGCGTTCCGGCATAATTACGACGGCCCATGGTGCATTCGCACTGAACCATTTATGAAAGAGAACTACAGGAATGTTATTGGAAAATGGAAGAAAGATATGGTAAATTTTTCTGGAATCTGCATAGCGGGCGGTGAAAAATCCGAGGAGGGCGTGACGAGCCGAAACGTAATCACCTTCCGGTCGCCAATGCCAATATTAACCGGCATGAAGCAGGGACGGGTGCAATATGACACAGGATGTTAAAGATCCTCTCACTTCTATCCTGCGGAACAAACGGGATGTCTCACGCTTCCAGATTCTGGCAGAAATCGCCGAACACCAGCCGAACGTACGCCAGCAGGAGATAGCGGATAAACTCGGTGTCACTCCGCAGGCGATCTCGGAATACATCCGCGAGCTCGCAGACGAAGGCATGGTCACTGCAAGCCGACGGGGCAACTACGAAGTGACCAGGTCCGGCATCGAATGGATATTGTCGAACGCCGAGTCCATCGAATCCTATGCCCGGCACATCCGGCGCGATATTATCCAGCAGGTCTCGGTCTGGACCGCGATCGCTGCCGAGGATTTTAAAAAAGGCGACAAAGCGGGCGTTTATATGAAAGACGGTTTTCTTTATGCTGCAAAAAAGTCCCTCTCCGCGACAGGTTCGGTCATTGCAGACGCAAAGAAAGGCGAGGACATTGGTGTGACCAGGCTCAACGGGATCATCGAGCACCATGAAGGCAGTATCCACGTCTGCAAGGTGCCCCGGATCCAGTATGGTGGTTCAGGCAGGGTACGAACGGACCAGATGATGGAGATCGTATCCCCGGCCGGTATGGTGGCTGCAGTCGGGCTTGAAGCATATATCGCTCTGACTGCAGCGGGACAAAAACCCGACATGTTCTTTGGCGCCCGGGAAGGGGTTATTGAGGCCGCGTTCCACGGGATTGACTGCGCGATTGTCATTGTAGACGAAGAGTTCACCGATTTCATCAAGCGCCTGGAGACGGCCGGGCTCGCGTACGTGATCCACGACCTGATCGCGCCATGAAGGTTTTTATCCTGTCCCGGAAAGAGCACCCGCAGGCAGCAGGGAAGAGGGTTGTATCATGATCGGCAAACGGGAGAACAACCGCCAGTGCCGGAATAATAGGATCCCGGTAACAGCTGCAACAGTCCACTATGGTCATTGATTTGTTTTTTGGTATTGGTGGATTGTAGTGGGGTTCCTGTCTGATCAATGATCAGTATACCCCTATCTCGATCCGTGCGTCATTGAGGATCAGATCCAAAGGTTCCTTCCCGTTCCCGATTACATAATCCCGCCGGCTCTCATCAGGTTGAGGAACATAGTTTATGGTCCCGCTGCAGGTGAAGGCTCCGGCCCCAAAACTTGAATTCCAGCTTTCCAGCGAGGCATTCCCGAACAGCGATCGGTCTGATCTGACGGATACCGCAGCAATCCGGTCATACCGCGTCGTGTTCACGGCCGATGTCAGTTTCAGGGAGCCGAAACCGTTGCCGCTCACGAATGGGTGGCCGGGGGAAGTTGACAGACGCACAGCATTAAGGACAATGCGGGAACAATTCCCTCCTGTTGCCGACTGGTTTATAGTATAGTCTGCCGATCCGAACGACCGGGCAAAGGTGCCAAGAGACGCGGTTCCATTGAATTCCTGGTTCACTTCGGCCATGGTGGAATAGTCAAGCGGGCTCTGGAGGGTCTGGTGCTTGGTGACGTTGATAAAACCGTGCTGCCACCGGTATCCCTGGTCCTGCCAGAAATTGCCGACCGGTTCGTAGGAGAGGTTCACAAGCGTGCCGTTCACATGGTTTACGGGATTCAGGCTTTCATCGTAAAGCGTAAGAGAGTATACCGGCCCGGGTTCATCCATGACCAAGAGAGAGCCACCGGACCGGAGCGTGCTGGAGAGGCAGTCGCCTCCCCCCAGTTGTACCGGTTCGCTCCTTTGCAGGTTGTCCTGCCGGGCGGATACCGCATCACCAATATCGGATGAGAAGTGAAGAAAGGCCGATTCCACCATGCGAAGATGTTCGATCTCCGAGGCCTGCTTCTGGGAGGGGATATAGACCGCATTCCAGACCAAAATTACCGTTACTACTACAGCGAGGATCAGCATGACCGCTATTACCGGAGCAATCGCATCGTCTTTCATTACGAACCCCGCCCCACCCGGCCGGAGAAGAGCACGGCCCGATCGGTTGCAAGAACAACCTCGTCGCCACCGGAAAGGGGCCGCCCGCAATTAACGGTGATGGTCCCTCCAAGATCGAATGCCTGTGTATCGGGGGTGATGATCAACGGGCGGCTGCTTTTTCTGGTGAAGGTCTCCATGGAACTCGCATTCGAGAGAATCACCTTGAGGGAATCTGCCTTCACCCAGTCACCACCCTTATGCCAGAGAAAGATCTGCCCGGATGAATCATTGCCCATCCGGATCGTGACAGTCGGGCTGCGTTCGGATGGAAGGTAATCCGGAAGTGAGGCGGAGAAGACGGACACGAGAATAAGAACGATCCCAATCATGAGCATCTCCCCCACGATTTCAGAGACTGCGGAGTTGCGTTCATTGTCTGACTTCATGATTCTCACACGATAAAGACGAACATCGCAACCGCTGCTGCAAGCAGGATAATGCTGTGCTTGAATCCGGCAAGGATGCTGTTCGAACTGAACTGGCCGGCCATGATACCGGAGAAGAGGGCAAGGATGATTCCTATCCGGAACATATCCGACACATTCTGGGCCAGGTTGAAATTGATATTATATTTTACAAAACCTGTCATGAAGGGGCCGTTGAGCTGGTACGCGGTATAAAGAAAAATGCCAAAGGAGAGGTAGATGATCATGACGTAGACAATCGCGGTGTTGGCCCGCTCGCGTTTCATTTTGAGGTAGTGCTCGAAATCGGCGATGGCGATGAGGAAGATCTCCCGCAGGCTGGACGTGATCTCGCCCGCTTTGACGATGAGCGAGATAGCTCTTTTAACAGAGACAAGACCTATGCGTTCGTCCATCCTGACGAGGGCCGAGTTGACATACGATCCGGTCGTTACATCGCGGGAGACGACCCGGAGTTCCGTACTCAGCAATCCCAGTTTGGCAGTGGCAATCCGCTGGATTGCATCGGGAAGAGTGAGCCCGATATCCTTCATATCGCAGAGTTCCCTCATGAATTCCGGGATATGCTTCTCAATATTGCTGACATACCAGCGTCGTCCTTCGTATGAGAGGGAGACCGGTGCAAGAAACCCGATAAGGACAAGGCAGGATGCAGATTCGATCGTGTTGCGCGGAAAGATCCCATTGAAAAAACCAAGAACGGCGAGTAGCGTGAGAATGCCCCCGCAAAGACAGCCGAGAGCGATTCCGTACAGGTAATGTGAGACATAGGTCCGGAGGGGATGGCGGAGCCGCTCGTATATCCGGTACCGCTGTTTCTGTGTCTCAATCCGACGGAAAAATTCTGCATCTTCAGGATCGGTCATGGTCACGTTTTCTTCAGTTCTGCCGTGTTCCTCTTCGATGACTTCATGGCGGCTGATCTCCAGGTTCTCAGGGGGGAGCATGAGCGAGAGGATCCAGATCATCAGGATCGCCCCGGCAGGAATGCAGATGTACATGAACGGGAGGAGCCAGGTCATTGTCCCCCTGCTCGTCATGCCCTGCGCAACGATCATGATGATGATGGCGATGGGCCCGGCAACGAACGCCGAGACGTACACTTCCGCCATGATCTCGATGGTCTTTAAGACCATGTCGAGTTCGCGCCTTGCCTGTTCGTGGAAATAATCCGTTTTCGAGGCGAGGTAGGATGTAAGATCGCCCCCGCTCTCAAAGACGATTCCCATGTCGTTGAGGAAGTCCTTTAACAGCGGAGAGGGGGTAGTCACCTGGAGGTTTTTCATGGCGGTTATCAGGTCGTCCCCGAAAAGTTCTACATCCCGGACAACCTGACCCATCTCGCGGGACACTTCCCCGAACATCACTCGTTCCTCGTAGATCTTCCGGATGATCCCGAAAGGGGACATGGTCGTGGAGAGCGCCTGCATGTACGAGACTGCATACGGTAAGTCGAGTTCGATCCTGCTCTTTCTCCCGCTTGCAACAATGGCCGGGTAATATACCTGGAACAGGTACGGGGCAGGAATCATGGCAACGAAGAGGAAAAGAAGAAAAAGGGGCGGGAAAATAAGGGAGAAGAACGGCTTACCCATGGGGGTAATGATGAGGAGCGAAGTAATCCCGAGAAAACCGGCTGAGAAGATAAGGAGATTGATACGCAGGGCCCTCAGGTAGGTTTCCGCGGTCCGGGGGATCCGGGCAGAGAGAAGACCGGGACCGACGATGTTACCAAACAGGGCCATCTCGATCTTTCCTGGCAGCAGACCGATACCGGGGAACCGGGATAAGAACGTCATCTCAATCACTGAACTCGTGGATGGCACTTGCAAGGTCGTGGATGTCCGGCGCCGGGACATCGATGGCGATTTTTAAAAACTCCTCGCGTTTCTTCAGTTCCGCGTCGATCATATCCCCGGTCCATCCCATCATGGCGCAGATCTCCGCGAGGACCCGGGACTGCTCGCCAGTCCGCCGGAACGAATCGGTGCCGGTATCCCATTCGAAGAGTTTCCTCGGGGTGATCGTCCCGTCTCCGCCCACGTTGATCTCGTGGATGGCATGGCAGCGACGCGTGCGATTGTTGCCGAACGTGGAGATCGACTGGCTGATTACCAGGTCGAGTGCAGTGAACATGACCGGAGGAACATTGATCGGTTCGTGGGTGAGGCGGTTGATCGCCTCGTATACGCTTCCTGCGTGGATGGTAGAGAGCGTTGCATGGCCGGTATTCATGGCCTGGAAGAGCGTCTGAGCTTCCCTGCCCCGGACTTCCCCGACAATGATGTACTCGGGTCGCTGGCGCATGGATGATTTCAGGAGTGAGAAGAGATCGATATCTCCCTGGATGCCGGGAATGTTGAGTTCCCGTGTCAGGGTCGCGAGCCAGTTCTTGTGCGGGAGCTGTATCTCGTGAGTGTCTTCGAGGGATACGATCTTGGCATTCTGCGGTATGAAGAGGGAGACCGCGTTCATCGTCGAGGTCTTGCCGCTTGCCGTTCCTCCCGCAATGATAAGGCTTTTACGGTGGGCTATGGAGAGCCAGAGGAATGCGAGGATCTCTGCACTGTACGTCCCGAACCGGAGCAGATCGATAGGCGTCATCGGGTCGGCCCTGAATTTCCGGATGGTGAACGAGCTTCCCCTTAAGGAGACCACGTTGCTGTACGTGACCTGGACCCGTGAACCTCCTGGGAGGGTTGCATCGATCATCGGGTTGGTGAGCGAGATCTGCTTGCCCGCTTTCTGGGCAAGTTTCAGGACGAACGCATTAAGTTCTCCTTCGCGGAAGAGGACGCTTGTGGGCAGGCTGCCGTAGGTCCGGTGGAATACGAAGACCGGGAGGTTATCGCCGTTGCAGCTGATATCTTCCAGGGCTGCATCCTGCATGAGGGGTTCAAGCCGGCCAAAGCCGGAGAGATCCCGGCGGACATAATACGCGAGGACATCGAGCCGGTCATCGGTAATATCCGGGGAAAATTCCCGGATAATGAGGCTGACAGCGTCGCGGGTGAAGCGGTGGAGCGGTGGATTTTCGGGATCATCGTAGAGAATCACTTTTCTTAAGCGGTTGTAGGTCTCCCGCAGTACGATCTCTTCACGGGAGGAGAGCGGGGGTTCGATGACATGGTAGATGAATCCCTGGTTTCCCCTGCGGATTATCCGGATGGAGACAAATGGCTCTTCTATCCAGTAGGCATCCAGGGTTCCTGTCGGCCACTCTAAGGATGCTGGAACTGCCGGTTCCCCGGCCATGAATTCGGATGCGATAACAGGGGCTCGTGAGTTCGGTACGGACTTCTGGAACGGTCCGGGTTTTACGCGATACCTGATCGATGAGACCGTGAGTGCCAGGAGGGTGAGCGAGACTATTCCCAGTGCTGCAAGGACCGGTATCGGGAGGATGACAAAAAGGGACATGTACCCGCTCAGGACCGCAGCAGTTCCTGCAATAAGGATGGACATATCGGCCCATGGCGTGCCGCTGCCTGTTGCCCGGGGAAGATCACAGACCCGGCTGATGATTGCAGAAGCCGGTTTTCCCGGTTGATCCGATCCCGGTGCAGCGAAATTGCCGGATTCCGGTGTCACGCCCGTATTTTTTTGGGGGCGGCAGGTCATTTGCCAGGCACGGGATATGATTTGTTCAAAGAATGTCATGCAACCCCCCGGGCATGCCGGATTGCCTGTGAAAGCTCCGGCGGTATATCCTTTGACGGGCTGCTGCCTTCCACTGGAGCAGGGGTAACGATTGCACGTGGCGAATCGCCGGTGGTCACCGAGAGCGTGACATCCAGGTAATTCCCGGTGAGCGTGAGGTGGTACTGCCCTTCACCGAAGATTTTCACCGTACGGTTGGTCTTTGCTGAACTGTACTCCCGGGCATATCCATCCACTGCAATGATCTCCTTCGTTGTTGGGTTCCTGATGGTGAGCGTGAAGTAGGGCCGGGTGATTGGTTTTCCCATAGTTCCCCGGCAGGACTCAGGTTTGTCAAGGCAATCGGACTGGGGCCTGATATCATAGGATATCAGGAGGGGTCCCTTCGTGACATTGACGACAAGGCCCGTCGCGTTGCCCCGGAGCGTGTACTTCCGGGTGAACTCCGGCACAAGGGGCGGGGGGGAGCTTGTTGTATTGACCGGGACATAAACCGGCACTGGATACGGGTCCGATGTAAGGATGGGGGGCGCTTCTGCCACCCGGGCCGGGGGTATAGCGGTCTTTTGCGGCTGTATGGCTGAGGATTTTATCTGCTGGCTGGCAGGTGAAACAGAGCTGGACGGCTGCTGAACCGAAGATGACGTTAACGTGGGAACCGGTTGTTGTTCTTCACTTGTCTGGTTCTGCAGGAGCACGAGACATCCCGGCGCCGAGGCTGCTGTGCAGAGCAGGAGCGCGAGAAGGATTGTGCACCCCGCCCGTCTTCCAGCCGGTCCCGGCTTTTTTTCACGTCGCAGTAACTGGATAATTATTCCCCCGCCCTTTCTTGAATCCTGAAGCATAAGTGGGTTGGGCAGCCCAATAAATAAAGTTTATTTGTTTTAAAACAAATTAAAATGATCAATTAAAATAGTTTTAACACAACCTAATTTGTTCGTGTCATCTACGGTTGGACCATGTGGTCACTGACCCCCGGAGGTCTTTACTCATCGCATGATGGCCAAGAGTTGGAGATGAAGAATGAAACAGAGAAAAACAGTACAGGAGCACGCGGTCTCACCGGTTGTCGGCGTGATGCTGATGCTTGTTGTAACGATTATTATTGCAGCGGTCGTCTCCGCGTTTGCGGGGGGTCTATCCTCCGGCACGCAGAAAGCACCGCAGGCTTCTATTGAAGTGAAGATCCTCTCTGAAGCGGGTAATACCATGGGAGGAACCAATGAGTACCTGATGACATTCTCCCAACAAAGTGGAGAGCCCATCAGCACTAAGGATCTGAATATCATCACTTATTACAAGAATAAGGCGGGAAAAATATACAAGAACACCCAAACTCCGACAAGCACTCCAACTGATCTTTATGGTTATGGATCAACAACCCGGGTCCCCTATATCAGCGATGCGAGACTGGGATACTCGGGAAACAATCCGTCAAAGGATTTTGGGAACTATTCCTGGAAGGTAGGAGACGTACTCAGTACCGGTTCGTCTGCCGGAACTGCGGATATTCTTGCCATCAATTCTACTGCAACACCGCATACTATACTCGACTCTGACTTTGGTCCCGGGAGCATAGTTGAGGTTAAGATCCTCCATGTACCCAGTGGCCAGTATATCTATGACAGAGAGGTGACAGTTCAATGATTCGCCACAATGACAGAGCGGTTTCACCGGTAGTAGGAGTTATGCTCATGCTTGTGGTGACCATCATCATCGCAGCAGTTGTCTCCGCATTTGCCGGGAGTATGGGGAGTGAACAGCACAAGACCCCACAGGCAACGATCGTTGCAAACGGTATTGTCCAAGGTATTCAGGATACGAACACTGCCAACTGGAAACCCGATTATCCGGGTAGCGACTATACCACATTAAACGGTTTACAGTTTGAAAACACGGGGGGAGATTCCTTCGTATTGAACGATATTGAGGTCCAGGTCCAGGCGCAGGACGCAAAATATACCCTGACAACCAAAGACAGGCTGCCATCCTCGACCTGTCTGCCGGCAGGGTCAACATCCGGGGGATATTTTTTAAAGGTTGGCAACACGTCGCTGTCGGACGCCCTGATCTCACCCGGTGACAAATTCATGCTCTACGCTGATAACTGCTACGACAGTAGTACTGCAACATATAAGGGCCAGCCATATGCACAAGGAAGATGGATCACATGGGATCCAGCAGGTACCCAGGGCGGATTTGCAGCACAGTTGAATACGAAGATCCAGTATAAACTCATCGACAGGAGAAGCAGCCGGGCGATAGCGAGCGGGGAGATTATCCTGCGATAAAACCGGCAATGGTGTTTTGGGTATTACATCCCGTGTGCCGGAGTACCGGTCCTGTAACAATCTGAACAGGACGAGGCACACGTCGCAGGAGCGGGAACACCAGGCAAAAAAAGGAGGATATTCATGCCAGAAATTTTTGGAATCAAACCCCGGCCGGCTGCAAAACTACTTATCGGGAAATTCGGGCACAACAGCCAGCAGCTTATCGCAAAAGTGTACGTGGACATGCAGGATGATCGTTGGGCCGTGACATTCGCTTGTAACTACACCCGCAAGCCCGGCATTCACGGGCCCGAGAACCTGCTCGAAGTGCGGTACTCCTGCCCGGCGCGGGAAAGCACGAGCGTGCGGATGTTCCGCCCGGATGCCGGAGACGAGAGAACGCTTGAGACCACGCCCCTCAAAGACAGAGACGGATTCATCAGGTACGTCCTGGCAGAGGAGCATTCGCAGGCTGGCAGGGCTGCATAGCCGTGTGTATATGGATGGTCCCCGGTTGCCCGGGGAGTACCTGTAGTGGCTGTGCCCGGCCGTGCCGGGTAACCGGCAGGCCACGGATCCGCCCTGGCGGCTGCTTCCGCACATCGTACCGTCATGCAGCACCGGCTTATCCCCGGGTGATCCGTTGAACCAAAACCAGATGGAGTGATTAGACACTTTGACCCGAACCATCCCCCTTATCCTTTGCATGATTGTCACCGCAATCCTGACAATCATACTCTGCACGTTTACCGGCCCGGCCGGTTTTGGTATCCCGACCGTTGGCCCTGGTACCGCAGATATCATAGGAGGTATCCGGCTTCCCCGGGTCCTTGCCGCATTCTTCGTTGGCGCAAGCCTTGCCGTTGCCGGTGCCGCCATGCAGTCGCTCTTCCGGAACCCGATGGCCGATCCCTACATACTCGGCACGTCCTCCGGCGGTGCGCTGGGCGCATCCATCGCCATCGTCTTTCTCGGCGGATTTTTTGTTCCGGTCTTCGCATGGATCGGTGCTGTTATTGCGATCCTCATCGTCTGGTCGATTGCCAGCCGGCAGGGCGTGATATCTGTCGAGACCCTGCTGTTGACCGGCATCGCCGTCTCGTTCTTCTTCTCGGCACTCGTCTCGTTCCTGATCGCGATTGCCGGCCAGAACGTCCACCAGATCATCTTCTGGCTCATGGGCGGGTTCTGGAATGCATCGCCGGCCGATGCAATCCTCTCGGCTGCGATCCTCGTCCCGGCCGGCCTGCTCCTCTTCTTCATGGGCCGGGACCTCAATGCTCTCTCCCTTGGCGAGGAGACTGCTGCTCACCTTGGCATCGACGCTGCACGGGCCCGCTGGGCAGTGCTCGGCGCAAGCACCCTGCTCGTTGCCGGGGCGGTCTCGATCGCCGGCTCAATCGGGTTTGTCGGCCTTGTCACCCCGCATGTGGTCCGGATGATGTTTGGCCCGGACAACCGCATCGTTATCCCTGCCAGCATCCTCGCCGGGGGCATCCTGCTCGTTCTTTCCGACACCCTCGCCCGCACGTTCTTCTCGGACCTGCCCGTCGGGATCATCACGGCATTTATCGGGGCGCCGTTCTTCATCTGGCTGATCTACCAGCGGGGGTCAGCCGCATGAATACCAGGAACCATATCAATGCCGAAAACCTCCATGCCGGTTACGGTACGGAGGATATTGTCAAAGCGGTCAGCTGCTCGTTTAGAGAGGGAACGTTCACCGGCATCATCGGGCCGAACGGCTCGGGCAAGACCACGCTCCTCAAGGCCTTCAGCCGCGTGATACCCTCAAGCGGCATCCTCGAACTGGACGGAAAAGCGGTCAGCAGCTATACGCCGGCTGAACTGGGCATGGCGCTCGGGTTTGTCCCGCAGGACGAGGGCCGGCCATTCTCATACACGGTACTGCAGGTAGTAATGATGGCCCGGTACGCCCGGACCAGCAGGTATGCCACGCTGACCCCCGCTGATTTTGCCAGGTGCTATCAGACGCTCGAAGAAACCGGTATCGCCCATCTGAAGGACCGCTCGATCCGGACCCTGAGCGGCGGGGAATGGCAGCGGGTACTCATTGCCCGTGCCCTTGCGCAGGATACCCGGGTGATCCTCCTCGACGAACCGACCTCTCATCTCGACTTGTCCCACCAGTCCGACATCCTCTCCCTCATGCGCAACCTTGCCGCATCGGGCTCCACCATCATCGGCGTGTTCCACGACCTCAACATGGCTGCTCTTTACTGCGACCGGCTCATCATGATCCGGAACGGGCAGATTGTGGCCGATGACATCCCGGCACGGGTGCTGACTCCTGAAAAGATCCGGGATGTCTACGGTGCAGACGTGGTTACTTCCTTTCACCCGGCCACCGGACGGGCTTTCCTTATCCCCCTCGACAACCCAAAACGGATCATGGATCCGGAAAAAAACCGGAATATCCTCGTGATCTCCGGTGGGGGGAGCGGTACAGACCTGCTGCACTTCCTTTCCCGAAAAGGATACATCCTCTCGGCCGGTGTCCTTGCGACAAACGACACCGATTACATAACAGTAAAAGCGCTGAAGATACCCTGCATCGCGATCCAGCCGTTCTCGCAGATCCCGGCCCATTCACTGGAAAAACTCCGGGCCCTGATCGCCAGGGCTGACCGGATCATCCTGTCGGTGCATCCCATGGGAACCGGCAACCTCCCGGTTATTCTCGCACTCCGTGAAGCAGTTCCGGCCCGGATCATCATCCACTGTCCCGAAGGCCGCACATTCACATCCATTGATTATGCCAAAGGAACAGCTGCTGCTGCATTATCTGACCTTTGTTCGGCCGGTGCAGAATGCACCACCGGGTTCAACGGGATACTTGACCTTCTGGAAACAGCACCCCAAAAAAACAGCACCCCCCGGAGGGGATCATGAACACGCGACCATTATTCATCTCGACCTTCTGCTGCATCGACCACCCGCTCGACTATGCTCTTGAGACCCTGGCTTCCAGGACATCGCACGTTGAAATCCTTGCGGACGGGCTGCACGACATCCTTTCGGACAACTCCCCGTGCAGCGGGTACCCGTTCTCGTACAGCGTCCACGCACCATGCAGCGAAGTCAACATTGCCGCACTCAATGAACACATGCGGAGCGCTTCGATCAGGGTACTCGGCGAAGTCCTCGCAGCCTCGGCCCGCATCGGTGCCGGCCATCTCGTGGTCCACCCGGGTTTCTCACCCTACGAGCAGGTCAGGGACCGCTCCTATGCTTCCCTGCTGCGCTCGCTCGACGATCTTGTACATCTCCAGGAAGAGCACGGCGTCAGGGTCTGCATCGAGAACATGGGAGCCTGGGAGTGCTGCCATTTCCGGACTCCCGAATTCCTGCCGGAACTTGCCGCACGCGGCCTTGGCTGCACGCTCGATTGCGGCCATGCCCGGCTTAACGGGAATCTCGACGAATTCCTGGAAGCAGGGGGATTCTGCCATGTCCACCTCCATGATAATGGCGGGACGGTCGATGACCATATTGCATGCGGGGCAGGGACTATCGATTTTCAGATACTCCTCAGCAAGCTCCCGCGCCATGCAACCATGGTTGTCGAGACGCGGGAACTTGCTGAAGCCGACCAGAGCATCCGATACCTTTCATCCCTCACAAACGGAGAACCGTAAATGAAATTGGAATATCCAAAAACAAAACAGATTCCGGCTGTCCTGCTTATCCTCACGGTTGCACTGGCCCTGTGCATACTACCGGTATCGGCGATAGCCGTAACCGATGACGCCGGCAGGGTCATAACCACAAACGCGACACCCATGCGGATCGTCTCGCTCTCCCCGTCGAATACCGAGATCCTGGCCGCACTCGGCCTGACTGACCGTATCGTCGGGGTGACCGATGTCTGCGACTATCCGCCGGAGGTAAAGAACAAGACCCGGATCGGGGGTTATTCAGCCATCAGCATCGAAAAGGTTGCCGCAGCCCGCCCGGACCTCGTGCTGGCTTCTGACCTCACACCCAAGGAGACCATTGGCCGGCTTCAGGATCTCGGCCTGCCGGTGGCAGTTGTTGTACCACGGAATATCGATCATATGATCCGGGACATCCGAATGGTCGGGGCACTGACCGGTACGGAAAACCGGGCAGAAGTGCTGGCCACAAACCTCTCGGGTCGCCTTGTCGCTGTTCTTCCCTGCCCGTCCACCGCTGCCCACCCGACCGTTGCCCACGTTGTCTGGCATAAACCTCTCTACGTGAGCGGCAATGATACCTTCCAGAGTGACGTGATCACGCATGCCGGCGGCGAGAACGCCTTTGCCGACCGGAACGGATGGAGCACCGTTTCACTGGAAGAATTTCTGATGAAGAACCCGGATATCATCATCGTGAACGGGGGAGGAGGGATGGATTCCTCACAAAAAGACGTAATCCTTGACGCATTCATGAAAAATCCGCAATACGCGTCCCTTTCTGCGGTGAAGAACAAACGCGTCTATGCTGTGAACGCCGATATTATAAGCAGGCCCGCACCGCGAATCGTGGATGCAGCAGAAGGAGCAGCCCGGCTCATCCACCCGGAGTGTTTCACGCAGGCTACCTTATCCTCCGCGATAACCGTAACTCCCACGGCAAGATCGCCGGGGTTCTGTGCGGGAAGTGCGATCCTGCTCATCTCGCTGGTCATTCTCCTGCAACGGAAAAGGAGGGAATGATGGAACCGAATACAGAATTCCGGCCAGGTAATATTTGCCCTCTCTTGCCGGCGGAATCCAGAATGCCGGGAAAAACCGGCATTAATGACAAGACCGGGCTAGGGGGTTTAGTGTGCCGGTAACTATTCCCCGGATCGTAATTGCGGGAACGCACAGCGGCTGCGGTAAGACCTCTGTCGCAAGCGGCCTGATGGCGGCACTGACTGAGAGCGGCCTTTCTGTCCAGCCCTTCAAGACCGGGCCGGACTTCATTGATCCTTCCCACCATTCTGCTATCTGCGGCAGGATCTCCCGTAACCTCGATCCCTTCATGATGGGAGAGAGGGAGGTCATGCGATCGTTTGCTTCTGCATCCGGTGACGCGGATATCGCGGTCATCGAAGGGGCCATGGGACTTTTTGACGGAATTGATGGCACAGACCTCAGCAGCACGGCCCACGTGGCGCGGATCCTTCATGCGCCGGTCATTCTTGTCGTTGACGCATACGCGGCATGCCGGAGTGTCCATGCGGTGGTCCGGGGATTCCAGACCTTTGATCCCCATGTAAGGATTGCCGGGATAATCTTCAACCGGATTGGCACCGCGAAGCATCGCGAGATGATTGCAACAGAGGAATTTGTTCCAGCGCTCGGGTGGATACCTCATCAGCGGGGAGATGAAGTGAGAAGTCGTCACCTTGGCCTGGTTATGGCGCACGAGTCAGCCGGAATGAGTAGGTTTGGCCGGGTTGTCCGGGAATCGTGCGATATTCCCGCGATCCTAGATGTGGCACGGGGTGCTCCGCTGCTGACAGACCCTCCGGCCACGAAAACCCCGCAGGTAAGCAAACAGGCTGTCTTCGGCGTGGCCCGCGATGAGGCCTTCTGCTTTTATTACCAGGACAATCTCGACCGGCTTGTCCGGGCCGGATCAGAGATCCGGTTCTTCTCACCAATGCAGGATCCCCTGCCTGAAGTGGACGCTCTCTACATTGGCGGGGGATACCCGGAACTGCATGCAAAAAAACTCGAAGACTCGCGATGCCGGCATGCCATTCACGATATGGCTGATCAAGGTATGCCGGTATATGGCGAGTGCGGCGGGCTCATGTACCTGTGCGGATCGGTTTCAATCGATCGCGAGTTCCGGATGGCTGATGTGCTGCCCGCCCGCGTGGAAATGACAGAAACAATCGAAGCGCTGGGGTACGTGAAAGGCAGATATAATAGCCGGTCCGGGCTCTGGCCGGGTACTGCACTCATACGGGGGCACGAGTTCCATTATTCCCGGGCAGCGTGCGATCCCGATGCACGGTTTGCGATCCGGCTCGGGCTGGGGAAAGGGATACAGGATGGGAACGACGGGCTCATCGAACAGAATACACTCGGGGCTTATACACATGCGTATTTCAGCGATACATTCTGCCGGCGATTTGTTGCCGCTGCAGAAGACTTCCGGAGGAACCGGTAAATGAATGTGGATAGAAGAAGTTCTGCGTGCCGTGATTCCTGCGGGAATTTTCAGATACCGTCGACGTTGTCAATGAGATCCGGGAGCAGAATTGTATGAAACTGCCGGGAAACGAACAGGTCGGGCACCGGGAAACCTCATTCATCATCCGGTTCCCCGGGCCCCGGAACGTACTCTCTACCTCGTGGATGAATGGGGGATACCGGGAAGATCTCAAGGCGGTCTTCAACCACCAGATCTCCCTTGAAGCCTGCGAGGTCTGCCATGCCGGCGACGGGAGCGTGCAGCAGTATCTGAATGGTGTTGCCCGAAACATCGGGCTGGACCCTAAAACCGCCACCGGACTAATCACCCGGGCGGAGATGAAGAATACAGCTATCGTTGTGGAGTCGTTCCGGGAGCTTACGATCACTGCGATCGTGACTGCCGGTATTGCCAGGAATGGCGGGAGGGCCGGTGACCCGGCATCGTACTACGAGAATGGCAACTCTGTTGAGCCGGTCGGAGGGACGATCAATACTATCCTCCTTATCGGTGCCGACCTTCCGGAGTATGCCATGACACGGGCGGTGATGACGGCTACTGAAGCTAAGGCTGCGGCCCTCCAGCAGCTGATGGCCCGGAGCATATACTCAACGGGTATCGCCACCGGATCCGGGACGGATATGATCGTCATCGTCGCGGATCCCGGTTCATCCCGACATCTTTCGAATGCCGGCAAGCATTCCAAACTCGGGGAGCTGATCGGAAGGGCTGCGATCAAGGCTACAATCGCCGCACTTGAGATGGAAACCGGGCTCTCACCCACCTCACAGCGGAATGTGCTCGTGCGGCTCCAGCGTTTCGGCGTGACGGAAGGGGATATCTGGGATCTGGCAGCAGAACGATTTGCGAATACACCGTCCGGAATCCAGTCCAGAGAAAATTTCATACATTGTTTACGAAAGAAGGCACAGGAACCGGAACTTGTTGCGCTGGTATCAGCTGTCCTCCATATCATTGATGAAGTGGGATGGAACCTGTTGCCGGATGACGAAGCAAAAGAAGTTGCCTGCCGCTTGATCCGACAGGCTTTTGATCCTGAACGGTTGATTGGAGCTGAAGTGGAATCAAGACCCGCGCAGGAATCAATTCTTCAGTGTCTTAACAAGGCAGTATCTGAATTGGTTATACGTGAGATCCATCCGGTATCCCGGAACAGGTAAAAGCCGGATGATGGCAGATTCCGGAGTGTGATGAAAATACGCCCGTATCGGGCCCGGATTCTCATTTTCATATCCCGGCCCATTCCGGAAACCCCCGTAAAACCGTTCTTTTCTGTTCCCGTGGAAAATACGTTTATATTATGCCCGGTTTGCCAGAATACGGGCGGAATGCACCTCGCAGAATGGCTGTTAAAGCATCTCCGGCCAAGGTTTTTCCGGCTATGTAGTTTACACCATCCGGCACCCGGAAACGCTGCCGGAACGCGAATATGAAGGTCGTTTTTTCCGGGGAAGATCTGAAAAACAGGAGAAAAGGCAGGAGACCGGGTCAGACCGGGATCATCCGGACACTTCACGGCTGTATTCCCGGATCTTCCGGATCCGCCCAAGATGAAAATTCAATTCATCTCTCTTCTCTTTCTCCATGATTGTTATAATTTCCCCGAAGGGTACTGCCAGTGAATAGTTCTTGACGGGCCGGCCCTTCCCGCCGGGGGGTATCTCCCGGTACCGGATCCAGGACCGCGCTGCCAGGTACTTGATCGCTATGCTCACTTCAGGCTGGCGCAAATGCATCCTGCGTTCTATTTCACGGGAAGTTCCTTCCGGGGTATTCGCAAGAAACACAAGTATTTTTGCAATATTGTTTCTGGTGCCGGTCATTGTGAGGAGATCGAAAAATTCCGATTCTTCATCAGAGAATATCACATGTTCTCGTTCCCGCATAGGTTATCCACTACCCGGATTTTTTTAATGTGTTTGTTTTTATAACAATATATGTATTTATTATACGGCATTTTACCAGTACTGAACAAAGCCCTCAGGAAGCCATAAATGGTATCCTGCTTCAGTAAATGCTATTAATGAGTTCGTTTTATAAAAGAAATACGATGATCTTTGGTTTATACAAGAACGTGATCGGCCTGATAAAGTCTGTAACAAAGTCTGTCAAAACAAAAATTATTTCCCTGGTCCGGCCTGTGAACGCAACAACGCCAAAAAAAAGTCCAGCCGGGAAATACACGATTGCATCCGAGATACGATGCGCACGAATCAAAGGCCAGTGGGGCAGGCTCCCGAAGGGTCATGCTCCCATATTCTCTCTTTTCACCTATTTTCCCGATCGTCAGTAACGCCGGATAATGGTCTGCCGGGCTTCCTGCAGGATGTTTTTGCCAGGTCACCTGCTGGATCGTGGCAGGCCAGCTTAACCGGATAATCACCGATGGCCCGCAGGACCGGGCCAATATGCCAGAAATGCCGGGACACGTGGATGTGAGTGTTCCGAAAGAACACGCGAATCCCGATAAAAGGACTGTCAGAACATGCAATGCACATCTGCCAAAGAGGGATACAACAACATCCCGCAAAAAACTGCTGAATCGTACCATGAGAATGCAAAAGAAGAGTCATCAGAATCCAGGACGAGAATTCACAAAAACCGAATCACGACCATACACCATCGGGGGATTGCATGAACGCCTTCACAGCCGGCCAGGTTCTCTGCGGGGACGATGGCCGTGTGCATGTCCGCATCTGGGGGGAGCGGTATTATCTCTACCCGGAGGATCTCGGCATACTCTTCTTTGCAGGAGACCCGGTGCCGCTCCTGATGAAAGGGCCGGGCCGGGATGTGCACGAAGTTGCGGGCACGGTATCTCTCAACCCGTCCGGGCGGGCCGTTGTTATCGCCATCAAAAAGCAGCGGTACATGCTTTCCCGCGAGAAATTCCTCGCGGTCGCGCTCGGGGAGGAGATGGCCTGCATATTCTCCGAAGTTCCCGTGGAGGGGCCGGAGATCAAAGAATTTTCCCTGCACAACCGGGGTGCTGCCCCGTGACCAGCCGTCGCGGCACGCTGGTCGAGGACGGGGCCCGCGAGCTGCTCCAGGTCAGTGGCTATGCGGTCCGGATCGTTCCGCCCGGTTACCCGAGGGGGTATCCGCCGGTCCATCTCATTGCGACCCGGCCATCCGGCGAGACCCGGTTCATCCGTGTCCGGAAGATCTCCCGCAGGCCATCCACTGCCGAAAGTATTCCGATAGACTTTCCCCTTGACCTTGCCCGGCTTCGAGAGTATCTTTCCGGACATTCCGGTGTGACCGGGCTTCGCTGCGAGCTCTGGCTCTACTCGCTGACATACGGATTCCGGTGCTTCGAAATACTTCCGGAAAGTATCCGCGAGATACGGGAACCTTCCACGGATGAACCGGGAGTTGCGGGGACCCGGGGAGCAGCATGACTGCCGTCCGCCGTATGCAGGTGCTGGAACAGCGGGCCGGAAAAATGCTCGTCGACCGGGGCTACACGTCGGTAATCGTGAGCCATTTTGTCCGGAGTTCCCGGTATATCGCGTTCAACCTGACCGCACGCAGGGAACAGGAAGACGGGACCGTTAATACCGTCATGGTGAAACTGAAAATTTCCCTGCACAGGGTTGCATCTCTTGCCGAGGCAGCGGTGTTCTGCCAGGATGAGATCGGGAGTGTGAAGAAATTCCTTGACCGTCTGTCTCCGGACGGACAATCTTTGCGGTTCGAGGTCTGGCTCGCGATCCCGCTTAACGGGTTCCAGCAGTTCGAGATAACCCGTAACGGAATCCGGGAGGTGGCAGCATATGCCCGATGAAGAACGCAGGCCGGAAGAATCGACCGAGATGATCGAAGGCATCCCGCTCTACCTGATCCCGAAAGCGATCGCGGACCAGATACGGAGAAAGCGCGAGGCGGTATTCCAGATCCAGGTAGAACGAAAATTCCATCACCGGTATACGGTAAAGGTCGAGACATTCGGTGAGCATGCCTTGCGGGAGAAAGAGGAAAAAACTGGTTGTGAAGACGGTGACAGGCATGACTGACCCCGTATTATTCCCGGAACGTATTACCGCAGGGACCGGGGTGGCGATCCATGGATGGCCTGCTCCGTGATGCTGTTGCCCGGTTAACCGGGCTCGGGCAGGTTGTTGAGGTACGGGCGCTCACCGACCAGTACACCCACAGCGGCTATTTCAGCGATCCCGAAGCGCTCATCCGGGCGGTTGAGCCGCTCGATACCGACAGCTCAGTCCATGGCATCTACGTCACGCTGAACGAAGTGAACCCGGCCCTGCTCTCGCGCCGGGCAAACCGGATCAAGATGCGCCTGGGCAAGAAGGACAACACGACGAGCGACGCTGATATCCTGCGCCGACGCTGGCTGCCCATCGACATCGACCCGGTGCGACCGAGCGGTGTGTCGAGCACCGATGAGGAACACGGGCTTGCCCTGGCGAAAGCCGATGAGGTGGCCCGCTGGATCGGCGGGCTTGGCTTTCCGGAACCGGTCCGGGCCGACTCTGGAAACGGGGCCCACCTGCTCTACCGCATCGATCTGCCAAACGATGAAGCGGCTACTGCGCTCGTAAAAGCGTGTCTCACAACTCTCGATGCACTCTTCACCGATCATCGTGTGAACGTGGATACCGCGAACTTCAACGCAGCCCGTATCTGGAAACTCTACGGCACGGTCTCACGCAAGGGTGATGATACTCCCGAACGTCCGCACCGGAGAAGCCGGATCCTATCGGCCCCGTATGAACTAAGTGTCGCAACAATTGAACAACTCAGGGATCTTGCGGCCCGGCTCCCAACCGAGCAACACGCACGGCAGCAGCCGAACGCGAAGGACAACGGTTTCAATCTGCACCAGTGGCTTTCCAATCACGGTGTTAGCGTACGATCCGAAAAACCGTACGGAGGCGGCACGCTCTTTATCCTCGACCAGTGCCCGTTCTCTTCAGCCCACAAAGACGGTGCGTTTGCGATCCAGTTCGCGAGCGGTGCGGTCTTTGCCGGCTGCAAACATACATCCTGCGGCGGGGGTACTCAGCGGTGGCAGGAACTCCGCGAGCGGTTCGAACCGGACCGGGCAGCGAAACGGAAGGACTGGGAGCAGAAACAAAAGAACTGGCGCAAAGATCAGGCAAAGACCAGGAGTGAGAACGAAGGTACCGTGGATCCGGGTCCGGCACCGGAGCCGGTATCCCCCGATATCCGGACGGCTGCACTCGATGTACTGGAGCATGGCGACCCGGCAGCGTTGATGCTCGCGGCCTTTGCCCAGGAGCATGTCGGCGATGAGATCCTGGCCCGGTGCATGATTCTCTCGATGGCGTCGCAGGCCGTGAAAAATTCTGACGGGCTGCATGTCTCCGTGACCGGGGATTCCGGTAAAGGGAAAACGCATGCCTTCCGCAAGATGATGCGCCAGGTCCCGGATCGGTACAAGGTGAAAGGGACCGTGAGCAACAAGGCGCTCTATTACATGAAAGATCTCCGGCCCCGAACGGTCCTGATGAGCGACGATACCTAGCTCTCGGACGGCATCCAGGAGATCCTGAAGTCCGCAACCTCGAACTTCCATGAGCCGATCACACACACAACGGTTACGAAAGATCTGAACTCCCGGGTCTGCACGATTCCGGAGCGGTGCGTCTGGTGGATTGCAAAGAAGGAGGGGACCGGTGACGACCAGGTGATGAACCGGATGCTCACCTGCTGGATTGACGAATCAGCCGGGCAGGACGCCCGGGTGCTGGCAGCAAAGCAAGCCCGGGAGATGCTGGACCCGGACTCGTTCGTTGATGAGTCCGATGAGCTGAAAACCTGCAGGGCAATCTGGGAGATCCTGCACGAGCAGATAATCTGGGTGATCATTCCGTACTCGAAGCGGATCCGGTTCAACGCCATTTGCAACCGGCGCAACCCGGACATGCTCTACGACCTGATCAAGAGCCACGCGGCCCTCTTCTTCATGCAGCGCAAGCAGAAGACGAGCGAGGACGGGACGCTCTGCGTGTATGCAGACGAAGCGGATTTCGCCGCGGCGAATGATATCTTCACGCTCCTGAACGGAACAGCCGGCGGGCAGGAATCGAAGATGACGAAGAAGGAGTCGGACCTGCTCGCCATTATCGAGAAGGCGAACCTGGGAGAATTCACCATCCAGGATCTGCAACGGCTGACGGGAGGATCCTACCTGAGCATCTACCGGATGATCAAAGGTTACGATAGCCGGGGGAAGAATTATACCGGCCTCCTGGAGAAGTGCCCGGCGATTTCTTTCACTGACCGGACCGTGACGCTGACCGAGGAGAGCGGGTATTCGGTCCGGCGCAGGACCGAGGCATTCGAATGGGACCGGGAGCTCTACCGGCAGTGGATGAATGGGGGAGCGTGCTGGCTCGACCACAACCCGAAGAACGATGACGATGATTCATCTCATCTTTCAGCAGTTTCAGCAGGATTCAGCAGTTTTTCAGCAACTGCTGAAAATGAGAACCATGCTTCCAGCGGTCCCGGTTCCAGCAAAGAAGGTGATTGTACAAATAATTCTGTACTAAGAGAAGGATGTTTTCAGCAAAACCGGAATTATGGAGGGGCTCTGCAATCTGAAACGAATTCTACTCAGTGTGTGCATAATCCGCGATCTGCTGAAAACGAAAAACGATCTCCGCCCGGAACCGCCCAATCGGTTAAACAGGATGCAAATCACGCCCCGGGCTCTTTCAGCACCCGTACGAAAGATGCTGAAAGTATGCTGAAAACAAAACATGATGCTGAAAAACAGGATCCGCCCCGGTTTATCAGGGCCCGCGACTACAAAAAACTCGAGATCCCGGAGCCGAAGACCCTGTGTTATGTCTGCGGCAAGAAAGGATCCTGGTTCAATGAAAAATATACCAATGAGCGCCGGGCCCGGCCCCGGGACCAGCAGCAGGCCCGGCGGATCTGTCGGTCATGTTACAATGAGGCGGTGAAAGCTGAGCAGACCGCATCGGTTCCGCTGCCCGGGACCGTGGATGTTTCCCGGTGCATAAGGATTACCGCGGATGTGGGGAAGTGCTCAGTCTGCGGGATTGCGAAAGCGGTGTGGATTGACCGGGAGGCTGGGGTGAAGTTGTGTGAGCATTGTTACGGGAGAGGTGTGCGGGAGGATGCAAAGGAGACCGGGTGAAATGCCTGATGATGAGATATGTGAACAATTATGTGACGGGTGTTGCGAAAAGAAGGGAGGGAAATGAATGCCAGAAGATGCGTTTGAGGAAGTAGCGGAAATTAAGTACCGGCCGGAGATTCTCGAACGAACCGAGGAAGAAGCCCGGAGGGGGATGCTGGAAGGCGAGGAGTTCATGGTTATCGAGATACAAGTGATCGGGATGGTGGAGAGCGATCAGGGGGTGGAGTCGCTGACAGTCGATTACTGTGCAGCATTTCATCAGAAGGCGCTTACTTCGCCCTGGATGAAGGAGAAGGTCCATCTCCTCACGGATGTCTGCGAGAACACGGTTATGGTCATGAATGGTTGGATCAGATCCCGGCTCTTCCACAAACTCCAGAGACAAGAGGATAAGGAACTGTGCCTGTACCGCTTATCTGCGTGGTTGTCGATGGGCGATGATGGGGCAGAGCGCTGGAGTATCCGGGATAAAATCGATCCGGTGTTTGAGCAGGAGGATCGGTCCGTCGTGAAACGGGCTGCTGAGGCGAGAAGGCTGGCGGGGAAGATGATGGGGCAGAAGGGGGGTTGACGTTTTCACCGGCGCTACTCAATGGGGGAATAGACCGGAGAACCAACCCGTCTTCATTCCAGTTTTTGCCGTTGTTTCCACATTGTACGCAGAGCTTTGCACTCCTCCTCCATCAGCCTGTACAACTCGTACACTTGTGTATCAATAGGGGCATCCGTCGCCTCAATCTGGCGGGACAGCATTGTTCTCTCAAACTTGAGCCTGCCTTCATGCAACCACTAACTCAGGACTAGGGTCTGATCAGAGGCGGGTATTTGTAGTGATCTTTTTTGAAAGCGTTAAACCTGTTGAAATTGAAACCTTGAAGCTTTTTCAACCCCTCCCTTCAGCAAAACCTAAGACCCCCGTCATACAGAGTATTATTTTAGCCCACGGGCCCGGGGGCGAAGGAGCCAGTGAAAAAATGGCAGATTTCGTACAGAATGGAAACATCAAGAGTGCCATCCGCACCCTTGCAGAACCAATTGCAGACGCAGCGACGTTCAACACGATCGTCCAGTCGGTCATCACGACCAACCCGTTTGCCTGTGTAGCCTACATGACCGCCGGCGAGAGCCACCCCGCCGTTGAGAAGACCCGTGAATCCTACACGGCGAGGTTCTTCTACCAGGATGCCAGTGCCAGAACGATTGGCAACACCACCGAGAAGTACAACAGCCTCGCCGGTTACAACGCTGGGATCACGGCCGTGCTCGCAGGAGCCGACAACATCGCAGCCCACGCCGGCACAATTGTCCACGATGTCGACAATGACGCATTCTCCGCGTTCCTGAAGTGCCATGACCCGAATGGCGAGATCTACATCGTGAACTTCGGCCGCAGCCGGGTCACGGTCACCTCGTACGAGGACGATGCGATCCGGGCAAAGGTCGAGACCTGGGCAGACTCCGTTGCGGCCCTCGCCTGAACTATCCGGACGAAACGACCGGGGGAGGAGACCGTCGGTCCCCTCCTTTTCCGGCCCTGTCGTCTCTTTGTTGAGGAACATTATGGATATTGAAACGTTAGGGATTGTGCTCGGGGCCGTGCTCCCGATCTATCCGGTATTGTTCACGATCCACCAGAAGATCGGGCAATATGACGAGATTGTCGAGGAGTTCAGGAAACTCCAAAACGAGCACGAAAGCCACCGGGAGATATATCATGGAACCTGAAACCGACATGCAGCCGGTCGCAACCGTGACCGGCTTGTACCGGGGAACCTCCCAGGGTCTTGAGCCGCTTTCAAGCAGTATCCCGCTCTTCCGCGACTGGGTACGGCGCAATCCCATCTTCTACGAGCTGGACCTGCACCCGGGGCTGGACGATGAAAATCTTATCATCGACCTGATCTATGATAACCTCGCACCCATCCGGCTTCAGGATCTGATGCGGGGAACGGATATCCCTCATGGATTCCGGTTATGGCCCGACTGGTTTTACATCCCGCCATACGATGAGATGCACGACATCGACGGCCGCCGGGTGTACCCGCGTGGCCCGGGCATCCACACGATACAGATCCGGACTGCCCGTCGTAAATTCGCGCAGATGGGGAGGGTTCGGGATTTCAGCCCGGCGAATGGCGGGTATACGAGCCCGGTCTTCAAAATCCGGATTGCGGGGGGAGGCAATGTTTGAGAACGAGATGCAGACCCGGGCCGCTATCTGCGGGACCGGGATCCTGCTCGGGCTGGTCCTCGTGCTGGCCCGGCTTCCCCTCATTCTTCTTATCGTACCCGTCGCGGTGCTCTTCCTCGGTCTCGTTGCCGACCCGGAGGAGACGCATGCGGTTTGGTACGGGATGCTCTCCACGCTCGGCATCTTCGATCTCTCCGGGCTGACCGATGCCGAGCGATTGAACTACGCGGTCAAACGGCACTACTTCTGGTTCGGCGAGGTGGCTATGGCCGCCATGCTGGCCGGGGTGTTTGCGGTCCCGTTCGGGATCTACCTTGCCGGCCGGGCCGAAATCACGTTTGCGTTCCTGGGCGCAGCGGTTCTGTTCCTGCCGCTCTTCGTGTTTCTGCCAAAGTTAATCCGGCGGGCGATGAATGCGGATACGGATGCAGCGATCGGGGCGTTCGGGAAGAACGAGCATGTCAGGAAAGTGTTCTGGGCCTTGTTTGTCGCAATGGCCGGGCTGGTGCTGGCCCGGGTTCTTGACCCGGTGACGGCGCAACTGGCGGTCGGGATTATTACAGGGGCGGGTGGATGAGATGATCCTCTCCCCATATATCTCCATTTTAAGATACCCGGGCGGGAGTGAGACGGAGAGCAACCTGGGGGAGCCACGGCCATGACCGTGTCCGGCCGTCTTTCCCCGGTTGAACGGGAAGCCCGCACCATTCTCGAAACAGAAGGATACCGGGTGACCCCGATGAGACCCTGTTTTGTCTCGCGCTATAAGCCGGTCAACCTGATGGCAATGAGGATGCCGGATGAACTGATCTATATCAAGCTCAGGCAGACTGCCCGACTGCCGGATGATCCCGCTGCACTCGCGGAGTTCTGCCGGGACGATTCCCGGTTACTCCGCACACTTTTCCCGCTGGATACGGAGGTGTTCAGGCTCAAAAAGGAGATCTGGGTCCGGCCCCTGTCGGGGGGGTTCTGTTGTTTTGAGATCCTGCCGGACGGGATGCATGCAGTGACTCACGACCGATCACACAAGAGTACGCACTGACCACCGGGAAATGGGTGGAGCCGTCGAATCCGGGCATACGTAGTGTATTTCACCGGTGCGTTGTTCATACCAAGTACAACGCAGGCGCTCAATTTTTCAAAACCTTAAAAAGGTATCAGCATTGATATTCACGTACTGTTATGACAATGGATGACGATCTTTCACGGATTGGAATATCACTTCCAAAGAACCTGCTCGACCGGTTTGATGAAATCCTGAACTATCGTGGGTACTCTTCCCGTTCGGAGGGTATCCGCGATGCAATCCGTACGTATATCACCTACTACAAGTGGATGTCCGATGTCAAGGGAGAACGCGAGGGCGTCATCACGATGGTGTACGACCACGAGCAGCGGAACCTCCTTACAACCATTACCGAAATAGAACACGAACATCACGACGTCATCAAGGCATCGCTCCATTCCCATATCACGCATGAACGCTGTCTTGAAGTGATCCTTGTCCACGGCGATGGCGAGCAGCTCAAGTCGCTGGCTGAACGCCTGATGGCCCAGAAAGGAGTCGAATCCGTCAAGCTTACGACTATCAATATTGAAGAATAATCCTGAATCACTTTTTTTCATTGTTAAGATTCGTGACATTCCTTTCCCGGGATACGATAAAATGCCATCACCCCGGAAATTCGTGAGGTATTCTTCGTAATTAATCAGGAATTGTTATGAACCGGTAAGAGAATTCCGGGGTGTTACGGGGGATTCCCTCTCATGGCTTTGCCCGAAGTATTACGTATTTAAAAAAATTACATATTTGGTGCTACAAAAATAAAAAAGTATAAGAATAAGAGCATCCTATACAGAAAGCAGGGTATGACTGGATGACCAGGAGTAACCCGCACCTTCGACAAGTGCATCGCATCAGGGCTGGGCTGTACAGCCGGTTGCGGGAACCGTGGGGAAACGGCTCCCGAGTGCAGCAGGAGTTGATCCACTATGAAAACACAACTGTATGATGGCAGCAGGAAGACCCGGGTTGATACCGCACACGACGAATGCCACTATTCGGCACCAAGGCCTTTGACTCATTCACCCGATTTCCAGCGTCAGGGAAAAGATCTCTACATCCATACCGATCCTGAAAAGAAGATTACGTATTACCTGCATCTCTGGTCCACGGGAAAAAAGATCCCGGATAAGATCATGCCGGTCTCCCCCGCTTCTGCAGAACGGTTCCTGCGGAGCAAGTCCCTTGTCTGCAACCTCTTCCCGAAAAACGATCCCATCGCAACGCTCTACAACTGGGGATACGGGATTGCAGAAGAGTTCTGATCTTCGTATCCTCATTTTTATCGTGCTGCGGATAGATACAGACCCGGTTTTACATGGTAAAAAAAAGATTCCTTCACCGGTTGCATCACAGCGCTTTTCTTACCTTATGAGAACCTAGTGCACGTCCCTTTTTCCGACCCTGCCGGGCGGGCAGCAACCCCCCTTTTTTGGCCCCATTTCCGCGCCGGGATGGTAAAATACACGCAGGATCGGCGGTTTTTCCCGGCCGGCTCCAATCGGGGCGCGTACAGGGCTTTTCCCGGATCAGCCTCGGGGCAAATACGCCCGGATTAGGCCCGGTTTCGCCCGTCTCCCCCGCGGGATTTCCGGGAATACCGTGGTATCCGTTATATCGTCATTTTCCGGAAAACCCGCATGCAGATCAGAAGGACCACGATGCACAGTACCGCAAGAAGCCCGATCTGCATGAGGGGGGCGACACCGGCTTCCACGGACCGGATCGCATCGATGGCAAAACTGAGCGGGTTGACCGTAGCAATTGCCCGGAGCCACGGGGGCATCACGTTGTAAGGCATAAGGGCACTCGATGTAAAGAAGAGCGGCATCGAGATCATGGTGTTGACGGCCGCATAGGAATCATGGTCCCCGACATAAAGCGCGAGCGTTGTCGCAAGACCCGAGAGGAGGATCCCGAAGAGGAGCAGGATCAGGTAGATCATAGCATACTGGGGAAGGGTGAGAATGGTTGCACCGATCAGCGTTGCCACGACAAGGATGATCGTGGACTGGATCATCCCACGGATGGTGATGAAGAGGATCTTGCCAAAGAGGATGCTCTCCCTCGGGGTCGGGAGTGCCAGGAACTTGTTGAGGAACCCGAGGATCTTGTCAAACATCAAAAGAGCCCCGCCCTGCAGCGATGAGGCAAGCATGGTCATCACGAGAATGCCCGGCGTGATGAAGTCAAGGTAATTCCCGGTAAAGGAGACCGGAAGCGCAAGACCCACAAAGATCAGCCACGCGGCAGGCATGACGAGCATGGCGATGACGGCGACTTTGCCCCGGGCCCATTTGACCAGGTCCCGCTCCATGTAATACCAGATGCCGCTCATCTGCGCCTCCGCAGCATGGTCCGGAACTGCTGGTCATTGAAGGACCGTGGCTCGTCCTGGTTCCCCACCGCGTTGAGGAAGACGTCATCCAGGCTGGGCTCACGGAGCGAGAGCGAATGGATAACCGTACCCTGGCCGGCAAGGACCCGGGCAAGGATCGGGAGCGCCTCTTTCCCGTTCTCTGCGGCAAAAGAGAACTCGTCACCGTCCTGCCCTACAAGACGGATGCCGTCGATCTCAGGAATGGTGACCGGTCCCGTGACCCGTGCCGTGATGACATCGGTCATCAACCCGGATTTGAGTTCTGATGGCTGCCCGAGGGCAACAATGTGCCCTTTGCTCACGATCCCGACCCGGTCGCAGTACTGGTCGGCCTCGTCCATGTAATGGGTGGTGACAAAGATGGTCATCCCGTTCTTCCGCAATGCCCCGATATGCTCCCAGATTTTTTTCCGTGCCGCTACGTCAAGGCCGATCGTGGGTTCGTCAAGGAAGAGAACAGCGGGTTCGTGAACAAGAGCCTGGGCGAGTTCGAGCCGCCGGCGCATTCCCCCGGAATAGTTCTTCACCAGGTCGTCAGCCCGGTCAGTGAGTTCCATGATCCCGAGGACCTCATCTGTCTTATCCTTCGGGAGGGGAATCCCGTACAGGTGGGCAAAGAAGAGGACATTCTCCCGGCCGGTAAGCTTGATATCGACTGCCATGTCCTGCGGTACATAGCTGAGCTGCCTGCGGACATTTTCTGCATCGCGGACAACATCGTACCCGCAGACGCTGGCCGATCCTTTTGTCGGGCGCAGGAGGGTTGTGAGCATCAGTACCGTCGTCGTCTTACCGGAGCCGTTGGGGCCCAGCAGGCCGAAGATCTCGTTGTTCACCGAGAGGGAGAGGTGATCCACCGCACAGAGTGCATCGTAATACCGGGTGAGGTCGTGGGTTTCAATGGCGTTCATCGATCATCCTTGTAATAACGCTGTATGGCACCGCGATCACCGTGAATGTTTTGCATGTACCTCTTTTAAGAGATCTTTCATCGCGCTTCCCCAGAGGATATTGTCGTCCATCGTGACAACATCAACATTGCCTCCCTGGAAATCCCCCTGGCCGGACTCCTCCTCCATCCAGGACTCGATCTCCAGGTAGTTCTTTTTGAGATCATCAAGAACCCGGGGGTCGGCATCCCAGAGGCTGCGCTGGCTGGCCTCAAGAAGCCGGCGGGCGATCTCTTCGAGCGCATGGGGATTGTTCTCTTCAAAAAACTCCCGCATCTCTTCGTTGTTGACGAACGTGTCGGTAATGTCGTTGAAGATCCAGTTGTCCACTTCCTGCGTTGAGGCCGACCAGCCGTACACGCGGGTCACCCGTTTCATGATATCGGAGGCACCCTTGTACCCGTGGTCTTTCATGCCGTCAATCCATTTCGGGTTGAGGAGTTTTGTCCGTACAACCCGGCGGATCTCGTCGGCAAGATCCCGTACTTCGACATTCTCCGGCTCGCGGGTATCCCCGTAATACGGTTTTACCTCATTGCCGGAATAATGGCGGGCGGCTGCCGTAAATCCCCCGTGGGTACCGAAATAACAGCAGCAGCCAAGGAGATCGTGCTCGTCGGACTGGACCTTGTTGAACGTGACCGAGACCGTGGAGAGGTTAGCTGCCAGCTGCACGTGGGCATCCTTTCCCTGCACGTCACGGCCATAGGCATACCCGTTATAGGCAACGAAGATGTCGGCCAGGTCTGCCTGCGTCTTCCAGGCACTGGAAAGGACTGCCAGGTTCACGCCGCTCGCGTACGAGCCCGGCCGGGAAGAGAAGATGCGAAGCGTAGCGTCCCGGAACCCGGCTCCATCCTCGACCATGCTCTTCTGGGCATGCCTGCGGACAAAATTCTTTTCCAAAGGTTCGTCGAGCGCTGCCACGGCCTGCACGGCATCGTCGAGAAGTTCATAGCAGTTGGCAAAATTATCCCGCAGGATACCGGTGGCCCGGACCGTGATGTCAATCCGGGGATGGCCCAGCTTGTGGAGCGGGATCACCTCGAAGGATTTCACCTGCCCGTTCTTCTGCCAGACCGGCCGCACCCCGAGGAGCCAGAGCATCTCGGCAAACATCTCGCCGTCAGAGGCCATGATATCGCCGGCCATCCAGTAGAACGCGACATTCTCGGGAACCGCTCCTTCTTCCCGGGAATATTTCTCAACAAGAGCATCGGCAAGGCGCTGGCCTACCCGCCACGCGGCTTTTGTCGGGACGCGGTACGGGTCCAGCGAATAGAAGTTCCGTCCGGTTGGAAGCACGTCCTCGTGCCCACGGGTAATCTGGCCGGATGGCCCTGCCGGGATATACCGTCCGTCCATGCCATGCAGGAGGGATTCGGTCTCCCGGGACTCATCGATCCGGCGGCTGATATCGATCACCCGTGCCCTGAGTGAATCGAGGGCCTCAACCTGCCCGTTCGAGATTCGCCTGCCAAAGATCCGGGGAACCGGATGGCAGGGATCGGAGAGGACGGTCTCTACGAACCGGTCCAGTTCCAGGTCAACCTGTTCGAGAATCGCACCATAGGACATATCAAGTTCATCGGAATAACAGCCCTGCCCGGCAAGCAGGTCGGTCAGGTCAAACCCCAGAACTTGTGCGATGATGCGGCGCGGGGACGAGCTGCCGGTATCGAAGCGGATGATGGAACTGATGAATTCGACCCGGCGATTGCCGGAAGGCAGTTCGCCAAAAATATGCATCCCCGACTGGATACGGGTGTTGCGGATCTTCGAGAGCACCTCGTGGGCTTTCGACACCATCTCCGCAAGGGTCATCCCGTCATCAAGGTGAAGATCCTTGTCCATATTGGCCCGGATAAGGGCGTCGCTGAGCTGGTGCCGGAGGGCGTGGGCCCGGGCGGGATCGTTCTTCGCGGTCTCGTACTCGGTGAGGATGGTGTCGATCTCTTCGAGATCATCGTATAACCCGCTGCCGGTCATGACCGTCTGCATGTGGTCGACAATCACCGCGTAACTGCGCCTTTTCGCAATGGTTCCTTCCGCCGGATTATCGGAGTTGTAGAGGTAAAGGAACGGAACAGTCCCGACAGCGATATCCGGGAAGCATTCCTGCGAGAGGCCTGCTCCCTTGCCCGGCAGGAATTCGAGGCTGCCATGGGTACCGACATGGACGATCACGTCCGCTCTCTGGACCTGCTCTACCCAGTAGTACGTGGCCAGGTACTGGTGGGGCGGGGGGCACTTTGGATCGTGCAGGATCCTGCAGACCGTACCATCGCACCGCGAGCCGTAACACCCGCGTTTTGGCTGGACGTGCACGGTGGCATTGCCGAACGAGAGGCCCGTGATAAGCATGGTCCCGTCAAGGACCATGCCTTCTCCCGGGGGCTCTCCCCAGGTACCGGTCACCTTCTGTTGTACTGCCTCCGGCAGGGAATGGAAATACGGCAGGTAGGTTGCGAGATCCATCCGGGCAAGGGCCCCGCCACCTGCAACGATATCCTGGACCGTGGTCCACCGGAACTCCGAGATTGCCTTTTTCTTCCGGATGGTTTTTACCAGTTCCTCCCCGGAAGCTGGTGGCGTTACCAGATACCCGGCATCCGCCATTTTCTGTAAGATCCGGGCAAGGCTTTCGAGCGTGTCGAGGTTCGAACCGCCGCCGATACTGGCTTCGGTCCCGGCACACGGGTTGTTGTTGAGGATGAAGGCGACTTTGCGTTCGGGGACCGGTTTTTTTGCCAGTTCGATCCATCTCTTCACCCGTGAAGCAATCTTCGTGCACCGGTCAGGCACCGCTTCACGGGTCTTGCCGCCATCCGGCTCGCTCCGGCTCGTGCCGATGAAGACCGGCTCGATCACGCCCTCGAACTCCGGCAGCGAGACCGCCCACCCCACGTCCATGGAGAGACCTTCCGAGGCCTGCCACTGCTCAAGGGACATGTACATGGAGATCACCGGGGAAAAGACCGGGATATCGAATGCCCGCAGAAGGTCGATACCTCCGGATGTGCCGGTCCTGCCGGCAGAATTGTCACGCACCGAGCCGAAGAGGAACGGGATGAGCTTGACGAGGGCGTCGACAATGGGGACGCCATCCCGGAACAGGTATTCCAGGACCACCTCCGTCATCCCCCGGGCACCCAGCGCATCGTCCCGGATTGCGTAGGTGAATACAGGGATGACACTCAGTCCCTCCTGTTCGAGGCTGCGGATGAGCATATCCTCAAGGGCAACGTTTCCCGCAGCCCATGATGTCCGGGAAAAGACGAGTCCGACCCGGAACCTGCCCTTGTCGCGATCTGCATACCAGGCAAGGTATTCATCACAAGTCCGGAATACGTGAAGTGCGTCGGGGTGATACAACCCTTCCCAGGGAACGTCAGCGGGAGGTGCAACCGGGCCGTCCTTCCCGAAGAGCTCTTTTTCAATGAACCGTAGGAGGTTTATGAAATTTTCATCGCCGTTATTCGTGATGTACCGGTGGCAGGTCGTGACTATCTCCGACCCGACCGTTGACTGTATCCAGAACGATGGATCGGGCCCGAGCGAGATGACCAGGACGGACTTGCGGATTATCTCAATTTCCCGGTTAACCTGCTCCCAGAACATGTCGGAGGTATGATAAACGAGGATCACGTCCGATTGTTTCATCGATGCGATTGCCTCGTCCCGTTTCTCGGGGGAGTCTTCCAGTACCCGGGTCGGGTAGATAGCACAGTCAATGCCACAGGCTGTTGCTGCGCGTTTCAGTACCGGGGCATATGACCCCCACATGATTGAGGTGATTTTCATGGAATTCTCCCGGCCCGCCGCCGGACAACGCGAACAGGCATAGCACGTACCCGGAAATGTGTATTCCTCAATTGTTAATAATATTTGTAATCGTATTATTGAGTTATAACAAATAGAAAAAGGTAATACCACATGATAATAAAATAAGCAATCAGGTTATCCAGGATCCAAGGATTTTCCATTATCCCACAACCCCTAAGACATACTATCTCATTTGTCAGGGAGGTCAGCCGTGAACCATTTCGAAACCATCTACCCGTTCTCAGCGATTGTCGGCCAGGAGCAGATGAAAAAAGCACTGATATTCAATGCCATCAATCCCGGTATCGGGGGAGTCCTGATCCGGGGCGAGAAAGGCACGGCCAAATCCACGGCATCCCGGGCACTGGTGCGTCTGCTCCCGGAACGGTGCGTTGTGGATGGCTGCAGGTTTGGATGCGACCCCGCCGATACGAAACGGATGTGCCGGGAATGCAGGGAGAAAGGGCCGGCTCCTGAATCCAAAACGGTTCCCATGAGGGTGGTCGAACTGCCGATCAGTGCCACGGAAGACAAGGTGGTGGGCAGCCTCGATATCAGCCATGCCCTCAAAAGCGGGGAGAAGAAATTTGAACCGGGCATCCTTGCAGAGGCCAACCGGAACATCCTCTACGTGGACGAAGTGAACCTCTTAAACGACCACATCGTGGATGTCCTTCTCGATGCAGCGGCTATGGGGATGAACTTCATCGAGCGTGAGGGGGTCTCCTACTCCCACCCGTCGGCATTTATCCTGATCGGCACCATGAACCCCGAGGAGGGAGAACTGAGGCCCCAGCTCCTCGACCGATTCGGCCTCTGCGTTGATATCGAAGGTATCCATGATGTGGAGACACGGATCGAGGTCATAAAGAGACGGCAGGCATACGAGACCAGCCCGGAAGTTTTCATTCCGCTGTGGGAGCCGCAGGAGCAGGAACTGCGCGGGCGCATCCTCACGGCGAAGGAACTCCTTCCCCGCGTGAATGTGCCGGACGATATCCTCAGAATGATTGCGCAGGTCTGCATCGATATGGCCGTCGATGGACACCGCGCTGACATAACGATGATGAAGACCGCTGCAACAATAGCGGCCTGGAATAACCGGACAGACGTGAGCGAGGAGGATGTCAGGGAAGCGGCAAATCTCGTACTCTCCCACCGCATGCGGCGCAAGCCTTTCTCTGACCAGCAGATGGACAAACAGAAGATGGAGCAGTCTATCCAGAACTCAAAAAAAGAACAACAATCCCCCAAACAGAAAAACGAACAGCACGATCACCCTCATTCAAAGGAGACACCGATACCGGACAGCTCGACAACGACTGCATCTGCCGAAGGGTCGCCGTTCCGGCTGGACCAGCAGCGCCTCGCGCTCCCGCAACGGATGGATGCTGTGCGAAGGGAGAAGACCGGAAAGAGGAGCACAACTGAATCCCGTGATGGGCGGTATGTCGCGAGCCGGATTCCGGAAACGCTGACTGCGGACATTGCACTCGATGCCACGATACGGGCAGCAGCACCATACCAGAACGGGCGCACAGGAAACCTTGCGATAAAGATTGAGCTCTCCGAGCTGCGCGAGAAGGTCCGCGAACGAAAGACAGGAAACACGATCCTTTTTGTTGTCGATGCCAGCGGGAGCATGGGGGCAGAACAGCGGATGACCGCAGTCAAAGGCGCCATCCTCTCGCTCCTGATCGATGCCTACCAGAAGCGGGACCGGGTGGGCCTTGTGGTATTCCGGGGAGCGGGTGCCGAACTTCTCCTGCCGCCAACGTCGAGCGTGGAACTCGCCCGGAAATACATGCAAACGCTCCCGGTCGGGGGAAAGACACCACTTGCCCACGGCCTTCTTAAGGGATTTGAAGTCCTGCAGCGGGAGCAGGTGATCCGCCGCAACACTATTCCCCGGCTGATCCTGATCTCGGATGGCAAAGCGAACGTGGGCATGGGGTCCCGGTCCCCCCTTGAAGATGCAAAAGAGGTGGCCTCGCATATCCGCGACGCAAACATTCCCTCGCTCGTCATCGATTCCGAGCAGAACTTCCTCTCGTTTGGCCTTGCCCGGACACTTTGTGACGAACTGGGCGGACGATATATCAGGCTCGACGAACTGGAATCCGGGCAGCTTGCAGGATTCGTGAAAGGTATCGGGATGTAAGCAGGTACCGGTGGCTATTCGGCGTCAGCATCGGGATTACGGATTTTACAGGAAAGGATACCATGGCAACCGATTCACCAGCGGACATTCCCGGAAAGGCTACCGTGCATTCCCTGTACCATGCAGGGAGTACACGGCGCATTACCCTGATCGTGGCCCTGGCCGTCATTGTTATCGCTGCTGCGATCCTGTCCGCCGGGACAGGTACGGTTGCCATACAGCCGGGGGATACGATACTGGCAATCGCCCACCCGCCGGCAGCAGCCCTCAATGACTTCCTTTGTGACAACCTGCCGGCAGGGGCATCCGTGTTTTCCGGGATCCTGATTGCCATCCCGGCACCGGCCAACCCCCAGGCAGAACTGATTGTCACCGGCTTCCGCCTGCCCCGGATAATTCTCGCTATACTCACCGGCGCCAGCCTTGCTGTTGCCGGTGCGGTGATGCAGGGACTCCTGCGCAATCCGCTGGTGAGTCCCTTTACGCTGGGCCTGTCATCCGCTGCAGCGTTTGGTGCTGCCATCGCCATCGTGATCGGCCCGGGGATCATCGGGGCCTGGTTCCTGGTGAGCAACGATATCTTCATCATCGTTATGGCATTCATCTTCGGGTGGCTTTCGATGCTTCTCGTGTACGGGATATCCCGGTCACGGGGGACAAACCAGTCTACGCTCATCCTTGCCGGCGTGGTCATCGGGTACCTCTTCCAGGCGGGTGTCATGGCCCTGAAATACGTGACGAGCAACGATAATCTCCGGGATATCGTAATCTGGCTGATGGGCGGGATGTGGGGTGCGAGCTGGACTGCCGTACTCCTGCTGCTGCCGCTGTGCCTCATCTGTTTTTTCCTTCTCGAACGGATGTCCTGGGACCTCAATGCCCTTGCCGCCGGGGACGATGTGGCAAAAAACCTGGGTATCAATGTCGGGAAATTCCGTCTCACCGGCCTGATGATCTCTACGTTTGCGGCTTCCTGCTGCATGGCGTTTACGGGCATCATCGGGTTTATCGGTCTCATGGCACCGCATATCTGCCGGATGATCATAGGAACCGATCACCGGTACCTGATCCCCTGCTCTGCCCTTCTTGGGGCCGCCATCCTCCTGATCTCCGATACTGCGGCACGGACGGTCATGAGCCCGGTCGAGATCCCGGTGGGTATCATCCTCTACATTGTCGGGGGAATTTTCTTCCTCTTCCTGATCATGAGGGGGCAGGGACGGGGACTGTATTAAGGTAACGCCATGGAACTTTCCGTTGAACATGTGAACAAGGAATTCGGCTCATTGCGGGTGCTTGAGGATATCTCGTTCTCTCTTGGACCCGGGAGGATCCTTGCACTCGTAGGCCCGAACGGTTCCGGCAAATCCACGCTCATCAAGAGCCTGACCCTTATCCACGAACCAACGTCCGGATCGATCGCTCTTGACGGGACTGAGATCTGCAGGATCGATCCGATAGACCTCTCCATGAAGATCGGGTATGTCCCCCAGCATTTCACCTACACCCTGTATTCCACCGTTTTCGAAACGGTGCTTCTCGGGAGGCGGCGGTATATCAAGTGGTCAGTCTCCGAAGAGGAACTCTCCTGCGTACAGGCGGCACTCGATGCCCTTGAGATGGGCGGCATGGCAGGGAAGTTCATGGACCAGCTCTCCGGCGGCGAACGCCAGAAAGTGTTCATTGCCCGGGCCCTTGCCCAGAACCCCGCTCTCTTCCTGTTCGACGAACCGACAAGCGCACTCGATATCCGGTACCAGATCGAGGTGATGGAGACGATGAGGCGGATCACGCTCGAACAGGGGTCTTCGATGATCATTGCCGTTCACGATCTCAACCTCGCGTACCGGTACGCGGACGAGGTCCTTGTCCTCAGTCACGGCCGCATGGCAGGCTTCGGGAAACCCCAAGAGATCCTGAAACCGGACTGCATACGGAGAGTATACGGCGTTGAATCGGTGGTCATCGAGAATGAGTACGGGAAGTTCCTCCTCCCGTTGCGGGCAACGTAACGGGGGCACCTCTGTTCGGGAGTTTCCCGGTTTCCGGTGTCCGGAATAGTCTGGATGCGGTATAAAAGAACGGCGGTCTCATCATCGCTGCTGCCCTCCATATTCACATGAACTCCATACATTAACTGCGATGTTTTTCATCGTCCCGGTAAGGACGGGAAAAAAGAGTACGGTTCCTTTGGGATTACCAAGGCCCCTCACGTCTCCTGCGGATCTTAACAATCATAACCGCTGTGGAAACAACGACCACAAGAACGATACCGGCAACGATCCAGATATAATTCGTTTTAACCGCAACCGGGACCTCCGGGAGGATCGTATTCCCTGTTACCGGTGGCTGTATTACCGGTTCGCCCACGGGAGCCTGCCGGGCGGTACCGGAACCGGTCTTCACCGACACAAGGGTGAAGGTGCAGAGGCCATCGGGAGATTTTGCCCGGAATACGATGTACTTGCTGTCCGTGTCGTATCTCGCGAACGCGGTATCAAGGACCTCGACCTTCGCATCATTGTCTATCCGGAGTATCCTGACCTGGGTGATCCCGCCGTTCTGCTTCACCCAGTCCTGCGGTACGCTCATCTCGATAACTGCATCCCTTGTTTCAGGTATGCCCTCTTCATTGACGACCATGGAGTATGCAACAGTGCCGATGTCAAGGCCGCGGGAAGCGAGTGCGGAGCGGTACAGGGAGAGGGTCTGGCCGGGGAGCGACTGCACGATGCTGGAAGTGATCCTGCCGCCGCCATCCGGTTTTTGGGGGATATCTGCAATCCATCTTGCCTGGAGCTCGGGCATTGCTGCGATATCGGCAGTCAGGGGCAGTATTTCCACTTTTCCCTTGTCCGCAACCGTGGTCTTCTCCACCCAGGAATACGAGGTTACCGGGGGTGCAAGATATTCGTAGACCTTGCCTTCTTTGCTGGAGCTGCTGCTCACCTGGCTCCCGCCACCACTGCTCCCGCCCCCGTAGGATCCGCTGCTGCCACCGCTGCTCCCGCTGCCGGACGATGCAGTTGAAACTGACGACAGGACAAATGTCGAGAGGCCGTCCGGGGAGAGCGCCGTGTAGAGCTCGTTCCCGCAATCATCCGTTCCCTGGTACTGCGTGGCAAGGAACCGGGTGGTGCCATCATCAGCTCTGCGTATTATCACGATATGATCGCGTCCCCCGTGGGCGATTACCCAGGCCGGGCTTACTGCCATGCCGATAGTGGCGTTGAGGATCGAACCACCGTCGCCATGGTTGGCGAGGCTGGTTTTATTGAAATTCACGGAATAGGCGATTGCATCTATCTGTTTCCCGGCACCGGTTGCCGCAAGCGTGAACGAACTCTGGGCAGTACTGTCGGGATCTTTTGTGATGGTCATCGTGATCTGCGCCGAACGGTCCGGGACCTCCCGGAGACTGAGGGTATAGTTGATGGCAGGAGTTCCGACGTCCGTTATGGGAACGGTTACCGGTGTTCCCGCTGCGACAACCGATGCAACCGTACCGGTGAGACTGGTGCTGTCATTGAGCGGAACATCCGTCATGGTGATAGCAAGGGTATCCCATCCGTGACCGACACGGGTCATCGATACGGTATTTCCATAGACCGTGGCATTCGCTATGTCGATAGTGACATTCTGGCCGGCACCGGTCCGGGTGGTAGTAAGATTCGCGATGGCAAAGGACTGGTCAGCGATCGTACGGACATTGACCGTTATGGTAATGGTTGCCGTTGATGACCCGGCAGTATTCGCTGTCGTAAGTTTCACGGTATAGGTACCGGATGAGGAGTACGTGTGGACCGGGTTCTGTCCGGTACTGGTCTGGCTGTCCCCGAAGTCCCAGGACCAGGATTCCGGCTCGCCGGTGGAAGTATCGTTGAAGCTCACGGTCATCGGGGCGTCACCGGAGGTTTTGTTGGCGGTAAACGATGCTGCTGCCGAAGGCTTGTTCACCGTGATAAAGGAACTTCTCGCGAGAGTATTATTCCCCTTTGCGTTGGTTGCGGTGAGAGAGACCGTGTACGTGCCATAGGACGTGTAGACATGGGCCGGATTCTGTTCGGTTGTATTGGTGCTGTCGCCAAAGTCCCATTTCCAGCCAGTGGGAGAACCTGCCGAGAGATCGGTGAACCGGACTGCGAGGGGCTTCTGACCATTGGTCACATTCGATGAGAAGGATGCAACGGGCTCTCCGGTAATCGCAGATTTGTATTCGACCTTCAGGATCGCAAGGTGCGGTTCCATATCCATGTTGTTGGCAACCAGGCTCCGGAATCCTGCCGTGTTACCGGTCGATGCCAGGTATGCCGTGACATCGGTTGTGTTCACGCAGATCTCCGGGCCGGCCTGGACCCAGTAGTCCGGCCACTCGTGGCCGTTGAAGATCATGGTGCCCCGGGTCGTTCCGGAACCACCTTTGTTGATAAAGGTCGTGAGCGTGGCCTTGTTCACGCTGACCGGGCTGATCGTTTGCCCGGTGAACGGGGCATAAGCCGTTGCCGTCTCTTCAGTTGTGTAGTACGCAGGGGAAGCATACAGGATATCGAAGCCTTCATTGACGAAGATCTGTTTCTCGGTCGCTGTCGGGTCTTCGTAGATTACAACAAGTTCCATTCCCCGGATCGGGGGAATCCCGCTCGCAGATACCGAGTTGCCCGCCGCATTGAACTGGCCGGTCACGTTGTAGATGATCACACCGTAGGGATATGCATACGTACCCCAGTTCTTCTTGTCGGAATAGAAGGAGTCGTAGGATTTGGAAACCCCGTTGAACGAGGTGACTGCCGCACCGGGCATGACATTCCCGCTGTCCCAAGTGTAGGTGATATAGAGCCGGGCATCCTTCACGGTCGCGCCGGCAGGAACCGGCAGGTCAGCAGAAGTCCAGGTTGCGGAACCGGATCCATAAGCGCTGTTCCCCAGCGAGTGGATAATATCTCCGTGGAGGGTGGTGGCTTTCGTTGTTATGAGATCCGGCCCGTCACCCCACCGCATACCGGCATACCCGTTGCGGATAACAGAAGCAGTGTAGGTATATTCATTGTTGGCCTCGTTACTTTCGGCAACGGTATTTTCAGCATCTGCAGTTACTGTGACCGGGACGGATGCCCCGACCGGCCGGTCAACGGTATCCGTGGTACTGACAACCGTGCTGGCACCGGCTGCAAGTCCGGGAACAGTTACCCGGGTTACGTTCCCGCCAATGCTGAAGGTGACATTGAAGGATCCGGCACTTTCGGTTCCCGAATTCCTGACCGTAGCACTGATCGTGTTGGCGGTGTAGTGTGCAAACAGGCTTGGGCTCGGGGAAGACGAGGAGATCGGACCTGCGGATACGGTAACATCGACCTTACTGTCAATGGATGGCGTTGGCGTGGGTGTCGGGGTTGGTGTCGGCGCCGCACTTACCGTGATATACCCGGACCTGACGGTAGAGTTAACACCACCTGCGTTAGTTGCCGTCAGGTTGACCGTGTACGTCCCGGCCGTCGTATAAGTATGCTCAGCATCCTGGATGTTCGATGTGCTGCCGTCACCGAAATCCCAGAGCCATTCGGCCGGGTCATTCGTGGAATCGTCATGGAACAGGACCGCAAGCGGAACCGCGCCGGTCGTCCTGTTTGCACTGAACGCCGCAACAGGGGCCGTGGCCGCCGTATATTTCACGGCGAGGGTAGCGAGCGTGGTCTTGTAGGACGAACCGGCAGCATGGGTATACACGAAGCTGCTGTCGCTGCCGGCCTTCAGGTAGTTCGTGACATCCCATGAATTGTTGCCAAACGAGCCGATGGGTGAAACCGGGTTAGCTCCGGTAATGGTGTTGCTGTTGATTGTGTAACTGGCATCCTTGCCGGACAGCATAACATTTTTCAGCGTTGCATTGGTCCAGCCGCTAACCAGCGGGCTGGTTCCAAACGTCGACGTCACCGCACTTCCTGATGAGGTCTGGTAATCATGACCCTCGTTCACCCAGTACCGCACGGTATCTGAATCGCCATCATTGTACGCGACAACGAGCGTGAGCTCCTTCAGTCGGCCATCAAAGGATGAGCTGTTCACGTTGGTCGTGGCAATCTGTGCATTGACCGTGCCCACGCTGATGAGCGGGGTTACATCATATGTGAGCTTGTAATCCGAGTACTGCCGGCTCACGTGGTCGTTGACCGGGTAAACGTCAGCTGCCGATGTTCCTGCAGTTGCCAGCGTCTCGGTCCCGAGAACCGTCTCGTACGTCCCGTCACCGTTGCCGTCAAACGATACGGTTGCCCGACCGGCACGGTTATCCGATCCGGCCGCATAGACCACGGCATACAGCCGGGCCCACTGGATGCCGGTGTTTGCCGGGATCGTGTAAACCTGCGTGAAGGTTTTCAGGCCGGGTGTACTGGACTGGCTGCTCCAGGGTACCGGCTGGTATGCACCGACATACAGGTCACCGGAGACCATGCCGTTCCGGACCGTGGCGAGCCGGGCCGGGCCGGTGGAAACCGAGATGTACTGGGTCCGGGCAACGGGGTTGCTGCCGGCAGCATTGGTTACGGTGAGACGGATATCATATGCACCTGCCGTAAAACTGTTGACCGGATTTTGGGTTGTATTAAACGATGTCCAGCTGCCGCTCGTACCGGATGCACGATACTCCCAGGTCCACGAAACTGGTGAGCCGGTCGAGGAATCCGTAAATGTCACGGACAACGGGGCAAGACCGATCACCGGTGTTGCAGTGAAATTTGCAACCGGTGGAACCGCCGCCGCACTCACCGTGATGTAATTCGTGATCTTCTGGCTGTTGCTGCCGGCCGTGTTCGTTGCAGTCAGGTTGACCGTGTACGTCCCGGCCGTCGTATAAATATGTTCAACATCCTGGATGTTCGATGTGCTGCCGTCACCGAAATCCCAGAGCCATTCAGTAGGATCGTTCGTGGAATCATCATGGAACAGGACCGCAAGCGGAACCATACCGGTCGTCCTGTTTGCACTGAAGGCCGAAACCGGCGGTACCGGTGCAGCACTCACGGTGATAAAATTCGTGATCTTATGACTGTTGCTGCCGGCTGAATTCGTTGCAGTCAGGTTAACCGTATAGGTCCCGGCCGATGCGAAGGTATGGACCGGGCTCTGCACGGTGGCGTTCGTGCTGCTGCCGTCGCCGAAGTCCCAGGACCACGAGGTTGGCGTGTTCGCCGACGTGTCGGTAAACGAGACAGTCAGCGGGGCACTGCCGGATGTGGAAGCGCTGGTGAAACTGGCAACAGGAGCGGTTGCAGATTTTTCAATAACAAGGATAACATTCTGGGCATACATGCTGTCGCCGTTTCCGGCAGTGTCATAACTCTGGAGCCGGGCCGTGTTGGTACCACTCGCAAGTGCGCTGGTCACATCATAAGCTGAGAACCCGATCTGGGGTGATGCCTGGTAACCGGACCAGAATCCGGTATACTCGTTGCTGTTGAAGAAGAACCTGCTCTTGCCTGAATCGCCTGCACTGGAGAGGATGGCTATTGCCTGTGCGCTTGTAACACCGCTGGTGTCCACGCCGGCAAAGCTGGCATACGCGGTTGCTTCTTCATTGGTGGTTGAATACGCAGACCGTGACCAGATATTATCGAACTCATCGTTGATGTAGATCTTCTTCACGGTTGTTCCGGCATCCTCGTACACGACCACGAGGTAGGCACCATAAAGTGCATAATTGTTCCCAGCCTCGGGGGTTATCGTGATGCCATTGCCGGCCGTGCTGAACCGGCTTGTCACATCGTAGACGTAAAGACCATAGGGGTAGTCATATGTTCCAAACGATTTCCGGTCCAGATATGTAGCAACAGGAGTGACCGTGTTGCTGTTGAACGACATGGAAAACGCCGGTGGGGTTGACATCTTGTTGTAGGAATATCCCTGGTAAAGACGGGCACTTGCAACCGTTGCACCGGCCGGAACTGCAAGATCCGCCGATGTCCAGGTGTAAGTCTTCGCCGTCCAGCCCGCTGCATTGTATGCAGTATTGCCGGCAGAATAGAGTACCCCGTAATGACCGTCAAACGAGGCCTGCGTGTTCATATCGCTGCCATCGGTAAAACGTTTGCCCTTGTACCCGTTGTTGTATACGGTCTGGTCAGATGCGAGGAACCTGCCCCCTTCTGCAGTTGCATTGATCCTGACAACCGTCCCATTCGTGCGCGAGACCGTATCGGTGATCGTGACCGTCTGGGAAGCACCGGATGCGAGAGCCCCGACACCTGCCGTATAGGCAGTACCGGCCACGTCAACGCTGATCGTGGATGCACCGGCACTGACAGGGCCGTTGTTCTTCACCGTGATCGAGATCACATTTGGTTCATTTGCAAAGATGAACGCTCCCGTCCCGGCATTCGGGGAGACTGAAGTTACATTGAGATCAGGGGCCGAACGGACCGTGAGTGCCGCGATCGTGGTCTTGAACGACCCGCCGTTATTCGTGTACCCGAAAGTGCTGGCAGAACCGGGAGTGAGTCCGCTGGTCACATCCCACGTGTGATTCTCAAAATTATTGATGGGAGAGACCGGGTTTGCACGGGCCGGGGACAGGGCGTTGAAGGTATACGATGCATCCGAACTGCTGATGGCAACATTTTTCAGGGTCGCAGCGGTAAACCCGGAACTTACCGAAGTTGTATCAAATCTGGTTGTTTCACCGGATGCCCCGGATTTCTGGTAATCGTGCCCGGTATTCACCCAGTACTTCACCTGGTCGGAATCGCCATCATGGTATGCGACAATAAGGGTCATCTCCTTGACGCGGCCGTCAAAGGTTGAGGAGTCAAGATTTTCCGTTCTGACATACGCAGCCGGGTTCCGCGCCGTGACGAGATCCGTCACGTTATACCAGATCCGGTAATCGGAGTAACACCGGTCCATATGGTCGTTCACGGCATACACTTCGCCATCTCCTGAAGCAGCGGTCTGCTGGTCTTCCGTCCCGAGGGGGGTCTCGTAAATACCATCACCATCCGCATCAAGCTTCACCGTTGTCCGGCCATGGCGGCTGTCAGTACCGGCAGCGTATACAACGGTCTCCAGCCGGGCCCACTGGATACCGGTGAACGAAGGGATAACGTACGACTGGGTGAATTCCTTCACCCCGGGTGTACTGGACTGGCTGGCCCACGGGACCGGCTGGTATGCACCCACGTACAGATCGCCGGATACCGTGCCGTTCTGGCTGGTCGAGAGCGGAAGAGATATCGCGGCAACCGGTACAACCAGCAGCGCAATACAGAGAATGAATCCGGCCAGGATTGCAGGAAATGGCCGGTACCGGCCGCGGGGCCGCAAAACGGTGCGGGCAGGTATGAAACGGTTCATCCGGGCAGGCGGGCAACGGGATACAATTACAAGAGAGCGATTCATGTGATTCTCACCATATTAATTAAAATTAAACTATCACTTTGTAGAATCTGATGCTACATTAATTAATCGAAAGGATATTTTATCTTACAAATTTTAAAAAAAGTAATTACAAGGAATACACAACAGGAGTGAGATGGGCTCTTCTGGTTTTTAAAAATCCATGCCGGAAAAAAGATCCCGCTATCCGCATTCCGGCAGCCTTTTGCACCCGGGCAGGGGATAAAATACTGGGGTGATTCATACGCGGACAGAACGGCATTGTGAGGTATTCCAGGGCATCGTTTCCGCGCTCACTTCGAGAAACCGGGCCTATATCCGGGGATTTTCCGGGCAAGATCCAATCCGGGCGTAATCTGGGCCTTTCCCGACAGGGCCGGAAGATGAGGGGGCGAATCGGAGACCGTAACGGGCCCGGAATCCCCCGAGAGAAGGACACTCCGTTTTTCAGAATCGTCAGCCGCTTACCCGGGAGGTCCGCGGCCGGCGCCGGAGTTGTGAGACAACCACGGGTCAGGCATGGGTAGTAGTACTCCCCGCGGGCCCTTTTCCAATCCCCCTGCTATCCTGCAAGGTTACTGAACATATAATGAATAAGTTCAGTAATACGAAGCAGAATAAAATCAGATTATCTGTACTCAAATAAAAAAGTTTATCAGAATTGGTATTATTAAATTATAAATACGTAATACAATCCGGGTATAATCATGATTTCTCGTATTTTCAGTACATTCATTCTCGCGGCCGTTTTCGCTGCATTCATCATCGTCCCGGCAGCAGCCCTATATGATTTCGAGGGAATCCCGCTGACAGTCCATGCCCAGGGTACCGTGAACGGGGACCTTCTCACATTCGGGAAGTACGGCCTGACGAACCCACCCGGTGAGCTCCGGTTCGAACTCCCTGCCACCCCGGTTTATTCGAGGGTTTACACCGGCATCTGGGGTGGAACGGAAAAATATTCCGGCTGGGCTGAGATCACGGTCAACGATCTCCGGAAAGCAAAGTATGTCTTAAACGGTGAAAGGGACCGGAACGGGGACGTGTATGAAGCCGGCCATGGCATCTACTGGATGGGGTACGACACTACGGATCTCCTGAGAAAGGGAACCAACGTGATCACGGTCACGACCAGCAAGGATGATCCCGGGAATAAACTGGACGGGCGGGTTTACAGCATCTTTGTTGTGGCCGTTGTCGAGGATCCGGCCGGAGGGACAACCCAGTACTGGATCGCGGAAGGCAACGAGAATCTCCATGGTGAAGGATGGGCCGGGACCAATCCCACCAGACACGATGAAACGAACGTGACCTTCCAGGGTGCGGACGTGCAGGGATTGGCCCGGGCAAATCTCACCGTGCTCCTTCTTGCCGGCGGGAAAGGGCAGCCGGATTACGTGCAGTTCAACAACCACTACCTGGGAGCCCCGGTACGGACGGTCAATGGTTTCAACGTCACCGATATCGGCGATGAAGTCTCTTTCAATGCTGACGGGGGACGCGGCATCGAATCCCGGTACGTGGATGCGGAAACGTTCCGGGTCGACAACTCAGTACAGGCCGCAAATACCGTGCGCTTTATCCGGGGAATCGACCTGGACGGGGACAGGGCCATCACAACCACGGGAGATTCCCCCGAAGGCGAGGATTACATCCATCCTGTCATGGCAATCCTGGCCCTGAAAAAGAACGGCATCTCCACCTCACCCGATCTTGCCATTGAAAGCCTGACAGCCGGCAATGCGTACAACGGGAAGGTTGCCACCCTGACTGCGGAAGTGAGAAGTTACGGGGTCCAGCCCAAAGATGCCGTTCCGGTTGCATTCTTTGTGAATGGCAACCTGATCAACACCACAAACTCTGTCCTGCACCCGGGCGGGATTACCCGGGTCAGTGTCCCGTGGCAGGCAACAACCGGGACGTACACCCTGTCTGCCGAAGTATCAGTACCCGGGGATTCACAACCCGGCAATAACGGGGCACAGCACCAGGCCACGATCGGCACGCCCCCGGATCTTTCCGTATCCGTGGGAGCACCGGTCCATAAGGACGCAGTACCCGGGGCAGGTGCAACAAAAGCGCCGCTCTCGTTCATTCCGGTTATTGCCGGGATCGGTGCCCTCGCACTCCTCCGGCGCCGCGGGGGACCCGGATCAACACTCCCGGCCGTTGTTCTTACCCTTGTAATTCTTGCAGCCACCGCCAGCTTGGTTGCCCCGGCCGGGGCGGTTTCGGATGTACAGGAATATTCCCTGCCGGTCCAGATTGCCAACAACGGCGGGAGCGATGCCCCGTCATTCGTGGTATCGGTATATCTTGACGGTGAAAAGATCGCCGACAGGAATGTAGTGGAGGGCATAAAAGCCCATTCATCAGTAACGATCGCTATACCGGTCTTTACCTCCCCGGGCTCGCACGAAATGAAAGTCATCGCCGATGAAGCCGGGCTTGTCAAAGACCCGTCCCGGTCGAACAACCTTGTCCAGGGCCGCTATGAGTTCCCGAAATAGGTGTGCAGCGTCCATGATCTGCGCCATTCTCCTCATCATGCCGGTTATGGCAACCTATGCAGGAGACAAACCGCTTGCAACCGTCTATTCGGCACAGGAGAACGGCGGGTACGTCTTCTCGGTCGGCAACAGCACGTACAGCGGGACACTCCACCCGGGTGACCGGTACCCGGTCTCATTCACCATCGATATCCCGGAGGATGCAACGGTCCGGTACCAGCGGTACTATCTCTACTGGGCCTGGGGCAGGAAAGACCAGCAGGCGGTCTATCCCGCGATAAACGCAACACAGTGTTCCGGTGAAAAAACCCTTACCGGCCCTGCCGTGCGGTACGTGGACAACAAAGGGTTTTCGAGCGCGAGCGATTTCTATTCCGGCATGGACGCGTTCTCCTGCAGAAACCTCACGCCGGGTAAAAACACGGTGACCTTTGAAGTGGCAAACACCGGCGAGGGCAACAGCACGTTCGTTGTCCAGGGAGCCGGCGTTCTTGCCGTGTATGAGAGCCCGGCATCTCCCCCGGGGCAGATCGAGGTCCGGGAGGGATGCGACATGCTCTACAGCAGCTACGGCATCACGCCGGAGATGGCAACAAGCCGTATGGATTTCAGCCAGGATATCGACATGGCCCGCCTCTCGAAGGCAACGCTTGAACTGGTCGCCCCGTCGGGAGGGTACACCCGGTCGGACATCATCCGGAAAAATGCCGTTGGCATAAACCACGAACAAAGCGGGAAACTTCCCCCGTTCATAACGTCGGTCTTGAGCCTCGTCTTCCCGGAAACCCGGGGAAAAGAATGGGTGGATGTCTTTGATTCCGACCAGCAGCAGCAGATAGGAATCGAGACCCGGGACGTGACGCCGTACCTGGCCGCCAGATCCAATTTTGCAACGGTCCAGGACCGGGGGGATTATCTTCTCCTGACCAACGCGATCCTGAAAGTGGACTATACCTGAGGAGATACCATGCCGGGAATCATTGAAGCTGACAGACTCACAAAAACCTACAAGGGATCCGTCCCTGCACTCACCAAGGCAAGTTTTAGGGTAGACAAAGGAGAGTTCGTAACCCTGATCGGGCGGAGCGGTTCGGGAAAGAGCACGCTTCTCAACATTCTCGGCTGCCTTGACCGGCCGGACTCCGGGGAGCTTCGGCTCGACGGGTCGGTCGTGAATTACAATGATCCCGCCCAGCTTGTTGGTATCCGCAGGGCAAAGATAGGGTTCGTCTTCCAGCAGTTCAACCTCCTGCCCTACCTCACGGCCCAGGAAAATGTTGAGTACCCACTCCTCTTCAACTACCGAGATCCGGAGACCCGCACCCGGGCCGCCGGCGAACTGCTCCGGCTCGTGGGGTTGCATGATCGCCGGACCCACCACCCTTCGGAACTGAGCGGGGGCGAGCAGCAGCGGGTATCGATTGCCCGAGCCCTCATCAACAATCCGCCAATCATATTTGCCGACGAGCCGACCGGCAACCTCGACCAGAAGACAAGCGAGGAGATCTTCCGGCTGATGAGATCCATCAGCGAGGACAGGAAGACAACGTTTTTTATCGTCACCCACGAGCGGGACTTCGGGGCATATGCGGACCGGTCGTTCCAGCTTATGGACGGGGAAGTGATCGACACATGGTAAAACTCCTGGATTATGCAAAACTCTCCGCCCGGCAGCTCCTGAAAAAACGGACCCGGGTGCTCCTGACCGCCATCGGCATTGCAATCGGTATTGCAGCCGTTGTCGGGATCATCTCACTCGGGGAAGGGATTCGTTACCAGGCCATCGAGACCGTCAAGCAGCAGTCGGATCTCTCGCTCATCGAAGTTGAGGGCACTGTCCGGGACGGAACGGTCCTCCCCATCACTGAATCCAAGGTAGCGCTCATACGAACCATTCCCCATGCGGATTCGGCAGGCCCGGTGTACCGGGCCTCGTTCTCAACGCTCCGGCAGACGTATCTCGGAGTAACCGGGATCAGCGGCGAAGATTTTTCCAGGATCTTCAGGCCCTCGTATTCCTCGGGAACATTTCCCGAACCCGGCTCAAACCAGGTTCTCCTTGGGTACGACATAGCAGAAAAACTCCGGAAGTACGAGGGAATCCGGCCGGGTGACCAGTTCACGGTCGTGATACGGGAATACGATGCGAGCGGCGCCCCGCAGGATCGCAAACTCTCGATACGGACAAGCGGGGCCCTCAGGGAGCGGGGGGACTCGCTCGACAACATGGTGATCATGGATCCCGATTCTGTAAAAGCAATGTCTGACGGGGATACCGCCTACAGTTCCGTCTATGTCCGTGTCGACGATCCGGAACATGTCTTCTCTGTGGTCGGCGAGGTTCAGTCGCTCGGGCTGTCGGCTGCCGGGGCTTTCCAGCAGATCGAGTCCGTGAACCGGTTCATGGACCTCGTCATCCTCTTCCTCTCACTCTTTGCAGCCATCTCTCTCGTTATCGGGGCGCTCATGATCGTCAACACCATGGTCATGTCCGTGTACGAGCGGACCCGCGAGATTGGCGTGAGCATGGCCGTGGGGGCCTCCAGGGGAGATGTCATGACACTCATCCTTCTGGAATGTTTCTATATCGGGATCATCGGGGGATTGCTCGGTGACCTTCTCGGGATTGCATTTTCCTTTGGCCTCAACACGCTCGGGAAATCGTACCTTCTGGCGCAGATGGGCGATCTCTTCTCCGGGTTTGCACGCTACGATCTCACGATCGTAACCCCACAAATCCTCGTCCTGGGATTCCTTGTCGCAGTCTTTCTTTCGCTTCTGTCGGGATTGTATCCTGCACTGAAAGCTGCCGGGCTCGATCCGGTCGAGGCCATCCATCACACGTGATACCATGACCAAAAATACGCGGGTAATAAAGAGATGATAAAAAAATGATTTCCCGAAAGAATTGCCCGGAAAAAACCTCCGTACTCCCGGCACTCATCGTTCTTTGCATGGTTCTTGCTGCCGTGGCAGTATCCGGTTGCACAACCACACCGGCCCCGTCTGCTTCAAAACCCCAGGCGGCATCCGTAAAACCGGGAGGCACTACTCCCGTAACCGCACAAACCACCGGCCCGCACTACACCGTTCCCGTTCAGCGGATCATTGTAACGAACGCGAATTCCGCGGAACTGCTGATTGCGATCGGTGCGAAGGACCGGATCGTCGGGATTTCCGATACGGTAAAAAACCATCCGGTTCTCGGCCTGCAGTTTGCAGGTGTGCCAAGTATTGGTTCATGGCAGACGCCGGATGTCGAGAAGATCTTATCCCTCCACCCGGATGTCGTCATCTGCTATTCGAGTTATTTGCCAAAAAACATTGACCGGATAGCCTCTGCCGGGATAACCATCCTGCCGGTCGACTGTTACAAGATCGATACGCTCGCAGCCGATGCCAAAACACTCGGGCATATTACAGGCCTGGAGACCGGATCGGAGAAATTTGTTGCATTCCAGGAAAAATATGAATCACTCCTCCGGTCCCGCACTGCGGGGATGCAGGAGTCGGCCCTGCCCCGGGTATATTTTGAATCCTATTCCGATTATTCGACGTTAACCGGGGGATCAGGGGCGGACACACTCGTAACCATGGCCGGGGGGAGGAACATCGCAGCACTGCTGCCGGTCTCGTCACCGAAAGTGAATGCCGAGTGGCTGGTTGCAGAGAACCCCGACGTAATTATCAAAGTTATTGCCACATCCCAGAAAGACCAGGATTTCAAAGGGCTGCAGGAGAAGATCAGCAGCAGGCAGAATTCAGGGAATATCAGTGCGGTGAAAAACGGCCGCGTGTATATCATCTCAAACGATATCGTGTACGGGCCCCGGGCCATCATCGGGGCATTGTACATTGCCAAAATCCTTCATCCGGAAAAATTTGCTGATATCATACCCGGAAAAATACTCGACGAGTACGCCGGGCGTTTTGCGCCCGGGACAAATACAACGCCCTGCATGTATCCGCCGGGTGCCGGATGATCAGAAATGGCCCGCATATCATCTCCCGCACGGGACCGGTCCTCGTGGCAAATAACGGATTATAACGGTCGCAACCAGGGTATTCATCCCTGGCGCAGAGCACAAACAAAAAACGGATCTTCAATGGGTAAAATGTTCATCGTCCCTTCGGCAGTATTTTTTTCTTTGCTCGCTTTGGGATTACTCCTGCTGGTCCCGGTCGTCCACGCGAATACGTACGAAGGCGGCATACCGCTCACGACCGAGAAGAAGGGGATTGTTTCCGGCGGCCTCTGGTTCGATGCCTACCCGGGATTCGCCACATCTGCCCAGAAATATTTCGTCCTCCCCAAACACACGACCATTGACTGGGCGAGAGTATACGTCGGGGTCTATAGCGGTCACAAGCAAAACAACTACCCGGGCATCGCGCATGTCTCACTTGATCCGGACGGGAGCGGGAGCTTCGCGACCCCGCTCGGGGATGAAAATCTCGACGTTCCCTATACCTACCCGGGAACGGGGGGAACCGGGCCGGTTTACGTGAACGACCACTGCAACCGGGTCACCAGCGATTACCTCATGTGGTATGATGTAACGGATAAGGTATCCGGCAAACCTCTCGGTGTAAGCGTGAAAACGGAAAAAGCCGGCGGGTCTTCCTTCGATGGCCGCATCAAATTCATTGCACTCGTCGCAGCGTACAATGATGATGACCAAGACATCGTATACTACTGGGTCAACCAGGGGCATGATCCTCTCAATTCCGAAGACAACAACGGGTATACCGGCGAGACAACCTTTGGCACATCCTCGGTCATTACCGAGAACGAGGATGAGGAGGAGAACCTGGAGGCAACATTGTCCACGCTTTACATGGCAAGCGTTGACGGGAAATATACGTTCAACGGAGAGGAGTTATCCGGGGATACGCCCCGTGGCGCGTACTTCGGGTTCAACAGATGGGATGTCAGAGACCAGATAATCACCGGGGATGACAGCACCCTGAAGTACGAAGAAGCCGGGGCCTATTACAAGATTCCCCTCGCCCTGCTCACGGTCCGTATTCCGGAGCGGGATGCAGGCACACTTGAGGTGACATCAAACCCCCCGGGGGTAAAAATCTCGCTGGACGGGGAGGAATCCGACCTGGTGACCAATACGACCATGACCGGCATCAGCACCGGGGAACATACAGTTGGGGTCGATCCGGCCGGAAACGGGAATTACCGGAAACCCCGGGAAGCAACGGTAGTCATCAGAAGGAATGAAAAATCCAGCGTGAATTTCCAGCTTGCATCAGTCAGCGGATCGGTAAAGATCAGTTCGGAACCTGCCGGGGCCTGGGTTTATCTCGACGGGGTAAACCAGTCGGTCCGGACAGACGCAACCCTTGAAAATGCCCAGACCGGGAACCATACCCTTACCCTGAAAAAAACCGGGTTTGAAGACAGGGAGATACCCATCACCATCGGAAAAGAGAACCCGGAACCGGTTGCTGAAAAACTCATCCCGCGCTCGTTGAATTCCACGACATCTGCCGGTAGCGATTCAGAATCTACCGGGTATAGCGGCACAGTCCTGACCCTCTACCGGCACGGATCCGTTAACGGGGGTCTCTTTGTTGCCAACTCAAGCGCATATTCCGGGTTGCTGGAAAAAGATTCCCGCAGGAATTATCCCATAAACGTGGATCTCCCGAAAAACGCAACCGTGAAGGATGCCCGGCTGTACGTGTACACAACCTGGAGTTACAATACGGCCGATCTCAAAGGAAAACCGGCATCGATCAGGGTGGATTACAATGACAACCCGCTCGCCCGGGATCGCAGTTATCTTGACCGGAAAGGATCCGGGACATATGATTACCCGGCAGAAACCCATTGTTACACGCTCAATCCTGACGCGATCCGGAGCGGCGATACGCATTTCACGGTCGTGAATACCGGCCAGACAAAAGACACGTTTGCCGTTTACGGTGTTGTCCTCGTGATCGTGTACGAAGATCCCGCGGAACCTTTCACAGAGTACTGGATAGGAGAAGGTGCGGACATGATCTTTGTTAACCCGGGGCTTCAGACCGATGCAGCAAATGCAACAACCCGCATGGCATTCCCCGGCCAGGCCGGTTCCACGGATCCCATGCACGGGTCGCTGATAGCAATAAGTACCGCTTCTTCCGGCAGCAGGGGGGATGAGAACCGGATTACCTTCAATGACCAGGGATGGACCAATGCGCTCACCGGGGGATCGTCTGCCATAAGCCTGGCCCGGCTCGATGTAACGGGCCTGATTCTCCCCTCGGGGAACACGGCAACTATAGAGAGCCTCTCCTCTTCGGGCAAGGGAGATTACATGGAAAACCGCAATATCATCCTGTACCTCCGGAACAATACTCATGACGGCGCAGGGGAGACCCGGCCGGCGTTCTCTGAAGTGAAGCGCGATAATAAAGAGTCAGTAACCATCCCGGGCCTGACAACCAGCCCGATGCCGGCACCTGCAGAATCCGGGCCGATAGTGGAGAACCTTGATCCCTCGAAAAAATTGTATGCAGTCCGGGTCCTCTCCAACCCGCCCGGCGGGCTCATATCCATCGATTACCGGTACAGCGGAAAGACTACACCCGCAACCATCGATTCTCTCCCGGGAGGCAATCACACATTTTCCGTAGAGATGGGGGGATTTGCACCTGCTGAACAGAAAGTATTCATCACGAATAACGAAACCCTGAAATTTGCGCTTGTCGTGAGCGGTTCTCCGGTTTACGAGAAGCTCAAAATCGGTACTGATTCCGACGCTCTCCTCGACCAGGAGTATTATGGCGGAATATATGTAGATTCGAATCCGGGCAACGCTGATATTTATATCGACGGGAAAAAGACCACGTTCGTCACCCCGGGCGTGGTGTATGGTCTCAACGAGGGGAAACATACCGTCAGGGTGATGAAAGGAACCAGTAAAACGAAAGTGACGTTCCCGGTAGAATCCAAGGACGTCTTTGTCGATGACGGGACTATCACGCCGGTCACCTTTTCGGTGAGTGAGAACCCGTACCTCCTCAACATATCAGTCACCTCGAAAGAATTGTACGGGTATGAATTCACCCTCAACGGCATGAGGACGAAATACAAAATTCCCACGAATGTTTACCTGCAATATGCATCGGATAATTTTGTCGCAATACAAAAAGATAACGCATTCATTTCCATCCCGCTCGTAATTTACAATTCGATCGAGCAGACCCAGGAAATTTCCCAGAAAACAACGTCCTTCCGGAACCTATGGGTAGAATCCGATCCTCCGGGTGCAGATATCTATATTGACGGTTATCCCACCGGCTATGCAACACCATACCTGATCCGTAACCTGTCGGAAGGTCAGCATGCGGTATTTATCACCAAATCCGGTTACGTGCCTTTTTCCAGTACCGTGCGGGTCAATAACGAAGATCCTGTCCGACGGTTTGTTCTCGCGGAATACATCCACGGGATGCTCAAGGTCACGAGCAGTCCCGAAGGCGGCAAAATTTATATCAACAACAAGGATACCGGCGAGAAAACACCGTTCACGTTCCAGTACATGCAGGCAGGACGCTACACCGTCAGGGTAGTCCAGAACAAGACCCAGGCAGTTGTGCAGGACGTTTCTGTAGAACCCAACAACTGCCGGGAAGTAAATCTCACCCTGACGAAGAAAGGGGTAAAATACAGGATAGCATGAACGGGGACGACAGGTCACATACGGTTTCCGGGTATCCGGGACATGGCTGCATGTACCCGGTCCGGGATTCTTACAATAGCCATTCCCGGGCAAGAGAGCCGATGATGCGAATACCGGCTGAAAAATGAATACAATCCAAAAAATTCTCCCTACAATTTTCAACCATTTTTGAAAATATTTCAAACCCAATAACCAAAGAACAACCTTTTTAACATTTCTGGTGCTACTCAAATATATATTTGTAATACCAATTTCCCGGTGACACCATGCACATTCCCGACGCATTCATTCCCATCTGGCAGGGAGCAATCTACTGGATCATCGCGCTCGTCTTCATTGCGCTCGCCCTCCGGTGGGCACGGTCCGAGATGAGCGAAGAGAAGATCCCCCTTATTGCAGTACTTGCTGCAGGCATCTTCGCCCTGCAGTCATTTAACCTGCCGGTATCGTTTGGAACGAGCGGCCACCTTGTCGGGGGTGCGCTTGCAGCGATCATCCTCGGTTCCCCGTTTGCCGCCGTTTTTATCCTGACACTGGTCCTTATCGTCCAGGCAGTACTCTTCGGCGACGGGGGAATTACCACGATGGGTGCGAACATCATCAACATGGGGGTACTCGGGGGATTTGTCGGATTTTACTCGTTCAAAGGGCTCATGAGAGCGACAAAGAACGTGAATCTCTCCGGGTTTGCTGCCGCATGGCTTGCCTGCGTGATCCCTGCGCTTGCGTGCGCTGTTGAGATGTTTTTCGCCGGCACATTTCCCCTACGGGAAGGACTTGTCGCCATGGGCCTCTACCATGCACTGATCGGAATCATCGAAGGGTTCGTGACCGTGATTGCCATCCGCCTCATCGTTGCAGCCCGGCCCGATATCGTGGATTTCAGGATCGAGACAAAACCCATAGCCGGGGTGAAAGCCTGATGGATAACAAGACATTCCTTGCCATCGGGATTGCCGTCGCCCTCGTCATCGGTGTTGCAGCAGTATTTTTCGCATCGGGAGCTCCCGACGGGCTGGAGAGCACCGCCCTGATGGTCCAGGGCCAGAAGACCCTTACCGGGGATACACCGGCCGATGCCGAGATCCACGAAGACACAACCGGTAAATTTTCCTACACATCCCCCATGCCCGACTACTCCCTTGGGGAGAAACTCGGGCCCGCAGGAAGCATTGTTGCCATCGTTGCCGGGACGCTGCTCGCGTTCGGTATCGTGTTCGGGATATCCCGTTTCATGATTGCCAGGAAAAACAAAAAAGAATCGCAGACAAACCAATAGAACTTTAATTTTTTCAGCCCATTGTACGAGACACATGCACCTCATCGAGACACGGGATCTCTGCTATTCATACCCCCACAGTGTCAGGGCACTCGAAGGGATCAACTTCATTGCCCCGCGCAATGCGAGGATTGCAGTCATCGGATCGAACGGGGCCGGCAAGAGCACCCTTTTTAAGCACTTCAACGGCATCTTCAAGCCCAGCTCCGGGGAGGTCCTGATCCGGGGTGAACCCATAACAAAGGCAAACATCCGCGAAGTGCGGAAATTTGTCGGGATCGTCTTCCAGAACGCGGATGACCAGATCTTCTCCCCCACGGTCGAGCAGGATGTTGCATTCGGCCCCACGAACCTTGGTCTTGATGAGGAGACCATCCATCACCGGGTTCACGAGGCGCTGAAGATTGTCGGGATCGAGGACCTGGCCGAACGGGTTCCCCACCACCTGAGCGGGGGAGAGAAAAAACGGGTAGCCATTGCCGGAGTCATCGCCATGGAACCCGAGGTGCTGGTCCTCGACGAACCAACCGCCGGGCTCGATCCCCAGGGGGTCCATGACCTGGTCGGGTTCATCAATTCGCTCTCGAAGACCTATGGCATGACGGTTATTTTCTCCACGCACGATGTCGGCCTGGTTGCCGAAGTTGCGGATTACATTTACGTGATGAACAAGGGGCGGTTCGTGGCCGAAGGGACGATCGACGAGATCTTCCGGCAGCCGGACATGCTCAAATCCATGCGCCTCGATGTCCCGGTACTCCCCAAACTCCTCTGCTCGCTGCAGAAGCAGGATATTCCGGTGGACATGGCATATACGTATGACGATGCCGAGCAGTCGCTCATCCGGGCATACAAAGGCAGGACATGATCGAAGAACTCTTTTTCATCGAGAAGCAGGCATATCACGACAGCTTCGTGCACCGTCTCGATGCCCGCGTCAAGATCATTCTCGCCTTTGCCGTGATCATCGCCATCGTCGCCGTACCCTATTCCACGGTAGTCTACCCGGTCGGCGCTCTCTTCTTTTTGTTCTTCATCCTCCTCTGGATTCTCTCCCGGGTTTCCCCGGTTGTTTATGCAAAGCGCCTCGTCATGATCGTCCCGATCTGGGGAGTTATCATCCTGTTCCAGATCTTTTTCAAGAACAAATATTACACCCAGTACGATGTCCTCTGGTCCCTGCCCCTCGGGATCAACATCTATGCCCAGTCAGTGGAATTCGCCACTATCCTCGCGGTCAAGTTCCTCATCTGCATCTCGTTCATCATCCTGCTCTCGTCCACGACGAAACTCCAGGACATGCTCCAGGGTGCAAGCCGGCTGGGTCTTCCGGCAGAGATGGCGCTGGCTCTTGGCATGATGATCCGCTACCTCTTTGTTTTCGGGTACATCTTCCGGAAGATCAACGAGACCCTCAAGACCAAATGCTTCGATGCATTCGATCACCATCTCCCGTACCGTTACCGGCTCAGGCAGCTCGGGTATACCATCGGGACGATGTTCATCCGCTCCTACGAACAGGGCGAGCGTGTCTACACGAGCATGCTCTGCCGGGGATATGGCAGGGAGAGCCACCTCTTCATTGCAAGCAAACCCCTGAAGCATGCCGAATGGGCATTTCTCCTGGTCTGCATGGCGTTTGTCATCATCACACCCGTAGTTATCTGGTGGAATGCCATTCATTTCCTGTGACGGGCTCCCTCCATCACATTTTTCTTATAGAACTACCCTTTCTCACGTATGACATCCCCGTTCGGTCATGGTTTTATCACGAACATCGTACTGATTGCACGTCATTTTGCCCTCCCGCCGGCCCAGGCTTGGCCCGGTGCCGGCGATCATGTGGACGGCCTCGTAGTCCCGGAGAAATTCCAGGGAACCGAGGTCGGGGAGCTTACAACCCTGCTCCGGAAAAAAGTGATCTGGCACCAGCCGGGAACAATGGATGCAGAAGATGCCCGCGAAGTGATAATCACGCTCAACCGGCTGATCACTGCGATCGACCGGGAACTGGGCATAGCCGATGCCGTGATCGGGGAGTTCGGATAAAGAGGAATTTTCTTTTTATACCTTGACCAGGATTTTACGACGTCAGCCTTATATCATTTTACAGCCAATATTTATTGTGACAATTTTCGGGAATTTTTCTGATTTTCTAACGGAGGTTTTCCTTGACTGATACGTACGATGCGTCTCACATCACCGTCCTCGAAGGTCTCACTCCGGTCCGGGAGCGCCCGGCAATGTATATCGGCAGCACCGATACCCGCGGACTGCACCACCTGGTCTACGAAGTCGTGGACAATTCCATCGATGAAGCGCTGGCCGGCTTCTGTACCCGGATTGCCGTTGTCATCAACCGTGACGGTTCCCTTATGGTCGAGGACAATGGCCGGGGTATCCCGGTCGACCGGATGGAGAAGAACGGCAAAAGCGCCCTCGAGGTCGTGCTCACGGTCCTGCACGCCGGCGGCAAGTTCGACAAGGAGACCTACCAGGTCTCCGGAGGTCTCCACGGCGTCGGAGTCTCGGTTGTCAATGCACTCTCCAACTGGCTCTCCGCCCACGTGTACCGCGATGGCAATATCTACGAGATGCGCTTTGCGCAGGGCAAGATGACCACCCCGCTCCAGCAGCGGGAAGAGTCGCTTTGTGACCTGCTGGCCCGGTACCAGCGCTGGTACGAAGTACTGGCCCCGTTCACGCCGACCGAAGTCCCGGTCCCCGGTCATATCACCGGCCAGACTGACCTCTCCGCTGCTCCTGTCATCGATCCGCTTGAGACCGAACGCGAGAACCGCCGGCTCTTCCTTGAGCAGTACGGCTCAAAGATGACCGGCACCCGGATCCATTTTGTCCCGGATGCCACCATCTTCGAGACCACAACCTTCGATTACGATGTGCTTGCCCACCGGCTCCGGGAACTGGCATTCCTGAACGCCGGCCTCACGATCACTATTACCGATGACCGGACCAGCGATACTGCAACCTACTGTTATGCCGGCGGCCTCATCGAGTTCGTGAAATACTTGAACGAGGGTGCTGAATGCCTTCACCCGGTCCCGATCAATATCACCAGGAAGGATCCCGAGAACAAGCTCGAACTCGAAGTCGCGATGCAGTATACCACCGCATACGATGAGAAGATCTACTCGTACGTCAACTCGGTCAATACCCGTGACGGCGGGACCCACCTTGAAGGGTTCCGCAGCGCCATCACCCGGACCATCAACACGGTGGCAAAGAGAAACGGCCTGATCAAGGAAAACTCGACCATCGCTCTCCGGGGCGAGGATGTCCGTGAGGGTCTCACCTCCGTGGTCTCCATCAAGATGGCCAATCCCCAGTTCGAGGGCCAGACCAAGATGCGCCTTGGGAACAGCAGCGTCAAGGGCATCGTCGATTCGCTCGTGTATGCTGCCCTCAGCGAGTATTTCGATGAGAACCCGAATGTTCTCAAAATCATTATTGAAAAAGCCCTCTCCGCGGCAAAAGCCCGGGAAGCGGCTCGTAACGCACGGGACCTTGCACGGCGCAAGAGTACCCTTGAGAGTTCCGGCCTTCCGGGAAAACTCGCCGACTGTTCCGAGCGGGACCCGGCAAAGTCCGAGATCTATATCGTGGAAGGAGATTCTGCCGGTGGTTCGGCAAAAGGCGGACGGGACCGGAAGTTCCAGGCCATCCTTCCCCTCCGGGGAAAGATCCTCAACGTGGAGAAAGCCGGCGAGCACCAGATCTTAAAGAACGCCGAGATCCAGACCCTCATCTCCGCCATCGGGACAAGCATCGGGGAGAAATTCGATCCCGAACGGGCCCGCTACCACCATATCGTGATCATGACCGATGCCGATGTGGACGGGGCCCATATCCGGACCCTGCTCCTCACGTTCTTCTACCGGTATATGCTCAAACTCATCGAGCTGGGGTATGTCTACATTGCCCAGCCCCCCCTCTTCCGGGTCTGGAAAGGAAAGGAAGAGAAGTACGTGTACAAGGAGGAGGAGATGCAGAAAGTATCCGCCGCAATGGGCGAGAAGGGTGTCTCCGTCCAGCGGTACAAGGGTCTTGGCGAGATGAACGCCCAGCAGCTCTGGGACACTACCATGGACCCCGAGAACCGTATCTTCCGGCAGGTGACCATCGAGGATGCTTATGAGGCAAACGAGATCTTCAAGACCCTGATGGGAAAGGACGTGGAGATACGAAAGAATTTCATCATACGCCATGCGAAGGAGGTGACGAACCTTGACATCTGAGAACGAACCCCCGGCAGGAGGTCCGATAACCCACCGTGTCGAGCCCATCAGTATCGAACAGGAGATGAAGACCTCGTTCATCAACTACGCGATGTCGGTCATCATCCAGCGTGCCATTCCCGATGTCCGCGACGGGCTCAAGCCCGTCCACCGCCGATCGCTCTTTGCGATGTGGGAGATGGGGAACACGAGCGACAAGCCCACCAAGAAGAGTGCGAGGGTTGTCGGTGAAGTGATGGGTAAGTTTCACCCCCACGGGGACTCGTCCATCTACGATACGATCGTCAAGATGGCCCAGCCGTTCTCGTACCGGCACATGCTCGTGGAAGGCCAGGGCAACTTCGGTTCCATTGACGGGGACTCTGCCGCGGCAAGCAGGTATACCGAGGTCCGGCTCGACAAGTATGCCGAAGCGCTTCTCGAAGACCTTGACAAGGACACCGTGAAGTTCCAGCCGAACTACGATGAATCGCTCGAAGAGCCCACCGTACTCCCGGCAAAGATCCCGAACCTGCTCGTGAACGGGACGGACGGCATTGCGGTCGGTATGGCAACGAAGATGCCGCCCCACAACCTGCGGGAAGTCTGCGCTGCAGTCGATGCCTACCTGACGAACCCGGAGATCGCGGTCGATGACCTGCTCCGCATCATGCCCGGTCCCGATTTCCCCACGGGCGGGATCCTTATGGGCGTGGAGGGTGTCAGGAACATCTACTCAACCGGCCAGGGCCGGGTCATCGTCCGGGGCGTTGCCAATATCGAGGAGTCCGAAGGCGGCAACCGGGGCGACCGGATCATTGTCACGGAACTCCCGTACCAGGTCAACAAGGCGCAGTGGATCACGGCTATCGCAGAAATGGTCAAGGACAAGAAGATCGACGGTATCACCGACCTCCGCGACGAATCGGACAAGGACGGGATCCGGGTTGTCTTCGAGCTCCGCAAGGGCACGATGGCCCCGGTCATCCTTAACAACCTGTACAAGAATACCGCCCTTGAGTCCAGTTTCTCGGCATCCAACCTTGCCATCGTCGACGGCCAGCCCAGGGTCCTCAACCTGCACAATCTCCTGGAGAACTTCGTTCACCACCGGATAGAAGTTATCCGGCGCAGGTCAGAATTCGATCTCAGGAAAGCATCAGAAAAAGTCCACATCTTAAACGGCCTCCTCATTGCCCTTTCGAAGATCGATGAGATCATCGCCGCGATCCGCGCTTCGGACACGGTGGACAATGCAAGGAATGCCCTGATCACCGGGTTCGCACTTGACGAGCCCCAGGCAAACGCCATCCTCCAGATGCAGCTCAGGAGGCTCGCGGCCCTTGAGCAGCAGAAAATAACGGATGAGAAGACGGGGCTTGAGGCAGAGATCGCCCGGCTTACTACGCTCATTTCGAGCGAGGCCAACATCAAGGACGAGATCCGGCGCGAGACCGGGGAGATCTCCCATAAATTCGGGGATCCCCGCAGGACAGAGATCGCTCTCGACACGAGCGATCTCACGAACGAGGACCTGATCGAGGACAAGACCGTTCTTGTCTCGATCACTACAGCGAACTACATCAAACGGATAGACTTTGACACCTACCGCAAGCAGAAGCGGGGCGGTCACGGCATCACCGGCATGACCACAAAGGAAGAGGATTTTGTCGACTCGGTCTTCTCTGCCGGCATAAAGGATTACCTCCTCTGTTTCACCAACCTCGGGAGGATCTACTGGCTTAAGGTCTACCAGATCCCCGAGAGTTCACGGGTTGCAAAAGGCAAACCGATCGTCAACCTCCTCAACCTCAAGGATGAAGTGGTGACAACAGTTCTCCCGGTAAAAGAGTTTTCAAAGGACAAGTTCCTCCTCTTCGCCACAAAGCTCGGGCAGGCGATCAAGATCCCGCTCGATGCATTCTCCTTCCCGCGATCTACGGGGACGAATGCTATCAGGCTCAAAGAGAACGACCAGCTTGTCGATGTCATTCTTACAAATGGCAGCAATGAACTGATCCTCACGACCCGGTTCGGCCAGAGCCTCCGGTTCCATGAATCGACCGTGAGAACCGTTGGCAGGAATGCACAGGGTGTGCGGGGAATGAAACTCAAGGGCGAGGACACGATTGTCTCGGTCACACTCCTTGAGAAAGACCATCTCCTGACTATCTCTGATGTCGGGTTTGGCAAGAGGAGCGAGTTCGATGAGTTCCGGGGTCACGGCAGGGGAACCATGGGTGTGCGCAACATGCAGCTCGAACGCAATGCCGTTGTCATCGAATCCCGGGCAGTCTCGGACACGGACGAGATCATTGCCATGACAGCTTCCGGTGTTGTTATCCGGACCCCGGTCTGCGAGTTCAGGATCATCGGCAGAGGCACAAAAGGCGTCCGGGTCATGCGTCTCGATGAGAAGGACAAGGTTGTAGGGGTCGCCTTCTTCCCGGCAGAACCCGAGAACGGCTCCGAACCGGAACCGGATGCTGTTCTTCCAAAGCCGGATACAACCCAGCCGGATAATTCCAAGTAATTCCCTTTTTTATCTTTTAAAACAGAAGCGGATGTGCTTATTCCCGTTTTGTGAGAAATGTGACAATCCGGGATGAGAGGGGCGGTGTCTTTACCAGATTCCCGATAAATCCTGACACATTTTCAGGTCTTCACGTGATTTCTCGATGCTTGTGAGGGGGACCCCGATCGGTTCATGCATGTTTCCACAGGACAAAAAAAAGAAGGTGATTCATCATTTGGTGCCACTAACTTTTGATATCCTGCCCCTCTTGCGATTGGACGAGGCCGGTACCAGGTAATACGTCGTTATCGCAATCCGGGAGATGCCCCGGTGGCGGGGGCCGGGGTGAAACCGAAGCCCAAAAGAACATCCAGCATGTTGTTCCACGTATAGCTTCTTTAAAAAAACTGAAACAAAATTTTGATTGATGGCTTTAATTGAGGAATCGCAAAAAAGAATTATTTCATGGGTAAAAATCCGGCTCTCCGGGGAATAGTGATTGCGCCGGAACGTGCAATTACGTCATTGAGACAACCAGTATGTTACCCTGCACCGGGTGCAATAATGCCGGTGGTTGTGCTCATACCCCTGCTCGATGACATGGGAATCCCCGCACTCCGGGCAGACAGGTCGCCCGTCCGCTCTGTGAAAGGACATTCCCAGGTTGCAGTAATCCCACGATTCCGATGCCTGATGTTCCGTTGTCCGATCAAAGGCAGCGTGCCTGAACATGGCTGTAATTTCAGACACAAGATCAAGAATTGCATGATTGACTGACATAGGGCTTATGATAATCATCCTCTCATCCCGGTTTGCTTACCGGAATTCCCGTTGACGTATATTGTATGCAAAACAATTCTGCCACAATATTGAGATAAACCGACCTATTTGCCGTGCAAATATGCAAAACAAATCTCCCCGGCGGAGTTGCGTTTCTTAAGGATTTCATCGGGTCTCTGACATGAGTATCATTTTCAATATTACCAGCCATCTCCCCACAACATCCCTGCACCGGACAAGCAGCGTACACGGATGAGCCGGGAGTCATATGCCATCGATTCGCTGTCATCAGAAATTTCCGTAGTGCGGAACACTTACCTGTCTGTTTTTGGAGAAATGATTTTGTTCCTGAAAAACTGAATTGGGTGATATGGTGAATGCATGTTCCGCACTTTTCTGAAAATATCCTCAAAACAGGAAGGAGATATCATAGATATTACGAGATTAGTCCGGGAGGTGGTAAAGAAAAGCACCATCAGGACCGGCCTTGTCCATCTCTTTGTTGCCCATTCAACTGCAGCCCTGTCCACGATCGAATACGAACCCGGGGTTCTTAACGATCTCCGGCGCTCCCTTTCACGGATTGCGCCCGATGACCTGCCCTACGCCCACGATACACGATGGGGTGACGGCAACGGCCGTTCGCATGTTAAGGCGGCACTGGTCGGCCCGTCACTGACCGTGCCCGTGGAGAACGGTGAGATTGTGTGCGGAAACTGGCAGCAGATTGTTCTCCTGGAACTCGATGTGAATGCCGGGCGGGAGCGGACGATCATCTGTACGGTCACCGGGGAATAGCCGGGTATTAAACGGAACCGCGAGAAAAAAAAAGGTTTTTCCGGAGCTTTATCAACAAACTACCCTCCGATCATCCGGGCCCTTCCTGTCAGTTAGTATACGTAGCGGTTATACCGGGATTTTATCTCGTCCGCACTCATCGCCCGCCCCGTGATGCCCACTTCATCAATATCACCATTGAAGAACCTGCCCGTTGTTGTCATTGCAGCATTCGTATACTGCCCCCCAAGTGTGAGGCGGTAAGGTGAAGTATAGAGATTCGCTGTTGAATAGGTGGCTGATCGCTCAAGTTTGCCGTTGACATAGATCGCGAGCCTGCCAGTCGTCGCCGTATTCCTGCTGTTCCAAGTACCCACGACATAATACCAGACACCTTTCTGGGGCTGAGTGAGGGAATTCACGGTCCTGACCGTTGTCCCCGGTCTGACTGCGAAGGTGAAGTACGGGCTTTGTCCGGTACCGTAATTATTGCTGTGGGCTATCCGGTATTGGAATACTGAATCACCATATCCTTTCTCAAGAACAACAGACTGCCGGTTTGCTGTGGTAACCGCTGTCGGGACAACGTTCCACTTCACCCAGGCTTCGACGGTCAGGTTTCCGGTGGCGTTTAGTGAGGGGGAAGCCGGTACCCAGAAAAAACTGTTCTGGCCCGACACGAACCCCCATTTGTCGCTCGGGTTCTTGTATTCCCGCCAGAGAGGGCTGTTCAGGAGCTGGGCGCCTGACAGGCGCGCATCATTATCATACGGGGAAAGATCTTTTGTAATCGTACTGGAACCCGCATCATCGAATCCGTAATAGGCAAGGGCATCGGCCGGGACCACGCGGGAAAACGGGAGGATATTTCCTGACGGCATTTTGTTCGTATATCCTAAAAACGCGACGGATCCGAATAGGGTGAGCCCCAGAACCAGGACCACTATCAGTCCTGTTGCAGCAATATGTGATAACCCCTCTTCTGTTTGAACTTTCATCTGGATGCCCGTTCACCGGATTATCAAATCCTGCTCATGTATGCAGAAAATTTCCGATAGTAGTGATTATCTTCCACAATACGATAACCGTTTCGAGATACATCTGAATTTATAAAAATAATCGTCCCGACGCAGTGAGATACCGTGGGCTGCTGGTGCACAATTCCTATATCCTGAAAAGCGACATGGTAAATGTATGAGTGGAGAGATCCGGGACAAGATTACCGGCATGTGCCAGGATCTTGGTATTCCCGTAGTGGGCTTTGCTCCGGCAGACCGCTGGGACAATCCCCCGTTTGAACCGTGGGTACCGGAAGAATTCCGGCCCCGGGCCATTTACCCGGAGACAAAGACGGTTATCGTCATCGGCCTGCCGGTAAGTCTCCCCGTACTTGAGACCACTCCCTCGATTCACTACCATGAGCTTTATCGCACGGTCAATACCCTGCTGGACATGCACGGCTACCGCGTCGCAGAGTTCCTCACAGGGATTGGGCATCCCTCCATCTGGATTCCCCGGGACGGGTATGGTTCGATCGCTATCCTGAAGGAAAAACCGGTTGCATTCTTCTCCCACCGTCATGCCGCATATCTTGCCGGTCTCGGTACATTCGGGATCAACAATACACTCCTGACACCGGAGTTCGGACCCCGGGTCAGGTTTGCATCCATATTCACTTCGGCAGAGATTCCCCCCGACAAGGTACTTGAAAAAAACCTGTGCATACGATGCATGCAGTGCGTTGCCGCATGCCCGGTCAAAGCCCTGAACGGGAAGGATTACCCGGAAGGCCTGACAGAGAAGAGGACCTGCACGGCACGATCGGAAGCGCTCGCGAACCGGTTCATATCCCCGTGCGGGATCTGTATCAAGGTCTGCCCGGTCGGGGCCGACCGGAAACGATTCGCTCGTGAAGATATGGGAATTTACCACGAGGATGACGAACGGTTCTCCGTATATCACCGGGCGTGGAAACACGTGCGGTCGTACGGGGGACGGTGAACCGGGTGAGTTTGGGGGGGAGGGGTGAAAGACGATACAACCCGTTTCATCCTGCACCGGAAAACCCGGGTATCCGGGGGACTGAACCCTGAGGAAAAATACGCCCTGTACGGGCTCCGATTTGCTTTTTTGGATCCCGGTCTCTCCCGGAAAGCGCCGTAAAATCCTCCGTTTCGGTTCCTGTGGAAAAAACGCGATATTTGCGCTCGGTTTGCCAAAATACGGCTGGAATGCACCTCGCCGGACGGCCGTTAAAGCCCTTCCAGTCACGGTTATTTTTGCCACATATTTTCCCCAGCCGGGCCTGGGAAACGCTGCCAGAACGCGAATATGAGGGTCGTTTTTTCCGACGGTGGTTTTTGAAAAAGGGGAGTATCGGGAAATACCATGAAAAATGGTCCGGATGAGCCTGTCGCTTTTACAGGAATGTATCGGGAGCCCGACATTTTCATGCAGCCTGATTCGGTGCTGCTGATATTGATTTTAATATCTCTTGCGCCAAATGGAATAGAGCAAATCTTCTTACGAAAATTTGTAAAAAAGTGTTCAAAAAGGAGAACATTTACCCCCGTAGTGTAGTAGAACACTAAGACCACTACACTTATCTTCCGCATAATCTTCATTTCATATATGCAGGATCACATTTTTCATCAAAGGGACGGTCCTGAGTACGTTGATGCCCGTCTGGCCCCGCAGCTGGCAAAAGGTCGGCTGAGCCCCTCAGATGTTCCCCTCATTAAAGAATTCCTCTACGAACGCAAGGCCAAGAAGAATTTATCCGGTGGTCGGGTTGCACTCTATGTTGATCACCTTATCCGGATCAGGGATTTTTTACCAGGGCCCTATAATGAAATGACAACCGGCGTATACATGGAGGCAATATCGAAAATCAAAACCGGCAAACGTCTGGATGGAAAAAAATTTTCAGAAAATACCATTCATGATTACATCCTTTCACTCAAGGTATTCGCGGAATGGCTCGTCAAGAAGAAGATCGTCAACATACCGCTAGAAGAGATCAAGGAGATCAAGGTCCCCAAAGCCCCGATGATGACAAAGACCCCGGACGACATGCTCACGGAGGAAGATGTCGGGAAACTTATTGGAGTCTGTGAGAACTCCAAGGAGCGGGCCCTGATTGCATGTGTCTTTGACGCAGCCCTGCGCATCGAGGAGGCCGGATACCTGAGATGGCGACAGATCCAGAAACTGAAACACGGGATCTCGATCACGACCGACAAGAAGACCGGCTTTCCCCGGTACATCCCCTGCCCGACCGCATGGACCTATCTGAAAACATGGAAGATGGACTACCCGGCAATCCATGGTATCCCCCCCGAGGGCGACAACTTTGTTTTCCTGACCCATGAAGGGGAGCCGTATCTTTACAGCGGATTCCAGTATCTCATGAAGAAATTCAGCAGGAAGCTGAAGCAGCAGGGCGATAAAGTGCTGGCCAATAAAATTCATTTTCATCTGCTGCGGCACTCGAAGCTGACCCATTACGCGAAGCAGAACATGAACGAATCCATCCTTTGCAAGATCGGCTGGGGCAAGCGTTCAGGGATGGTTGAGAAGTACGTGAACCTCTCATCGGTCGATGTGGAGAAGGCCGTGATGGGAATCGCCGGCATAAAGGATGTGGAAGTGCAGAAATCGGTTTTCGTTCCTGGCGTCTGCCCGCACTGTCTCTGCAAGGAAGTGCCGCCCACTGCCGGGTATTGTCCGGAGTGCGGCGGGGAGCTGACCGAAGAAGCGATGGATGAGACCGAGCGGATTGTCCGGAGTGTCCGGGAGAATCCGCAATCTCTCAGGAAACTGGTTGATGAGATGGTTGAGGAGAAGATGCAGAAAGCAGCAGCGAAGTAATTTTTTCGGTGATACTTTTTTCTTGCCTGCCATTCCGGCAAACTCATAGGACCGGATTATAACCCGTGTAAAAATTCCCCCTCCCGTACACCAAAATTAACAAAAATGTTAAGGTTGGTGTACCTCATGAGGAATTTGGGGGAATGGTCGAGCAAGGATACGGGATATTCTGAGACTCCTCCTCAAAGCCCTGGCACGGAAAAAAATTAAGTCCTACCCTTTGTTTTTGTATTCTTTTTAGGTATGGAACGGATTGCCTCCTGACCTCTCTCACTTTTTAGCACAGCAAACACTGCATTTTCAAGCACACCAGGATCAATCTCAATCACAATTTTTCCGGTATTGGTACGTTGAGGTTTCGGATTTTCATCTTCATAACCGTGGTCGCTCTCCTCCTTTTCTTTTATCATTCTCAAAAATTCAGAGATGTCGAGTGCAAACCCATCGATCTTACGCCCACGCGCTTTGATCACAATCTCCCGACTTTGCGCCGTTACCTTCTTCTTCCCCGTTGTTTCAGCAACCATCGCCAGCATTTCCCGATAGCCCTGATTGCAGGCAGAACAATTGCAAAAGCCTAATTTCATCTCACCATTTGCTAAAATAACGACCAAATTAAAAAACCGGGAGAAAGACATCCTGGCTGTATTGCACCATGACTGAATTACACACCATTTGATCACCTTCTCGTTGTCTGGCGTTTCTTGTTTTGGTGATGGCTTCGTGTTCTTTTTAGCCGGTTGAGGTTTTTTCGTATTCACATTCACGTTATCAGCCGCATCTGGCTCTTTCAGGTCCACACCGCACCCATTACAAAACCGAGCATCCGGCTCCAGAACGAACCCGCAAATATCGCATTTGTTGACCATCAATAGAATTTGGGATAAGTTCGTTCTTTAGAATTCCCCAACAATGAACAGAAAAAGGATAATCCAGAATATTTTTGCGGCACCTCCCGCATCTCAAAACTTTTCAACCACAATCTTGATGATAGGCTTTTCATTTTTCGAAAATTTTGGCCGCGCATCGCATTCTGGTGCAGTAAAATCAATGGTTTGTCTTACACTTGTATGACAAAAAGCGCCCATGTAACCCGCTGGTTCAGAAAACCCTTTAAACAACCGCGAATTTATAAAACTATTACAATGCTGTGCTACTTCCTAACACAGGCGAGTAAACGTCTGAAGGCTGCGGCTGAATCGATCAAAGATCGAGTCATTGGTTTCTTCCGCAGGCCAGATCCCGTTACTCACATGAAGTGCCAGGCAGGGAAAAGCAGCTTAGCATCCGGAGCCGGATGCAGCATGAACACGGGCCAATGGTGCAAACTGACCAGCAGTCACGCCCCGGTTTTCTCTCTCTTTACATTCTTTGGTGATCGTCAGTAGTTCCGGATAGCCGGCAACCGTGATCCATTCATGGCGTTTGTCCGATAGGCCACCTGCCGTTTCGAGAAAAGTGGCATATGGCCGGACAATAGCCGTGGCTTTGTCACGGTCCGGCACGCTGGAACACCACGGGAAAAGCGGGACACGTGGATGTGGGTGCCCTGGATTCAGAGGAGAACAATCGAACACAACACAATGAGGAGGAAAAAAATGCAGAACACCTCTGCACAATCGGAAGGGCGCCTCAGCACCCTGATGAAGAGAAAGGAATCATCAGATGAATCTTCGAAGTCGCCGGGATGGACCAACGCCCCGGCGTCTGGAACTGCATCGCAGGAGAGTACGAAGGAAGAACCCCTTCAAGTCACGCAGGAAGCTATCGAGGCTTATGAGCGGCGGACAGGGTTCTATGGTATCGGGAGGATCATGGTCGCGGACGGTCATTGGATCATTGTTACCCAGGAAGAGCTCGCACGCTCGCGGGCCCGGATGCATGCGAATCGTCATGCGATCTCACGCCAGCGGGGTGTAGCATGACCGCGTACGCTGCCGGGCAAATTATGTGCGGAGACGAAGGCCGTGTACATATCCGCATCTGGGGTGACCTGCATTACATCTGCCCCGAAGAGCTGGGGATGCTCTTCTTTGTCGGGGACCACGTGCCGATTCTGAAAAAACCAAAACTCGTGCCGGAGACGCCGATTGTTTCCGGCAGTGCCTATCTCAGTCCCTCCGGTCGGGCCGTTATCCTTGCGATGGGCAGGCAGCGGTACATGGTCCCGCGTGACAAGTTCCTTGCCGTTGCGCTCGGCGAGGATGTGTCCTGCATCTTCTTTGAAGTGCCGGGGAACGAACCGGAGATTGAGATCCTCTCTCCGCACAAGGGGGGTGCAGCCTCATGACCAGCCGGCGCGGAACGCTGGTCGAGGAGGGAGCCCGCGAGCTCCTCCAGGTGCACGGCTACCGGGTCCGGGTCATCCCGCCCGGCTTTGACAAGAAACTGCCGCCGGCTCATCTGGTCGCGGAGCGGGATTCCGGAGAAAAGCGGTTCATCCGCATCCGGAAATTCTCACATCTCCCCTCAACGGTCGATATGGTCATGCAGAAATGCGGTCTCGATCTTGCGCAGTTCCGGAAGCACATCGCCCGCCATATTGGGGAGGCCGGATATCATTACGAGATCTGGATTTACTCGCTGACGCACGGGTTCCGGTGCTTCGAGGTGCTGCGGGACGGCATCCGCGAGATCCCGAAACTCTCGCTGCACAGGCCGGTGGTGTCGGGTGTCGGTGGTGTCGCATGATCGCCCAGAGTGCCTTCACTGCCACGAAGGAGCGGGCCGCCGAGCTGCTCATGGCCCGGGGCTACGAGCCGGTGTTGCCGGTCGAGAGTAGTTTTCTCTCGCGTTATATCCCGCTGCATCTTGTCGGGTTGAAAGGTAACTATGAAATGCTCGGAGTAAAAATCCGGATTGCCTACGGCAGTGTCAGTCCGGCATATGTTGAGTCGTTCTGCAGGTACGAGATCTGCCAGTTCCGTTCTCTGCTGACAATGAACCCGGGCAATGTCTTCATCCGCTGCGAGGTCTGGGTCGTGTCGCCGAACGGCTCCATCCACTGTTACGAAGTTTTACCCAACGAGATCCGCGAGGTGGCTGTCTATGCCCGATGAGGAGAAGAAACCGGACGTCTCTGTTGAGAAGATCGAGGGAATCCCGCTCTACCTTATCCCGAAAGCGATTGCGGACCTGATCAAGAAAAAAGGTAAGTCCGTGTTCCAGATCATTGTTGAACGAAAATTCCATCACCGGTACACCGTGAAGGTCGAGAGTTTCGACGAGCATGCCGAGCGGGTGAACCAGGAGGAGCTTGCCCCCGAAGAAGGCGAAGGGCATGGCTGACCCTGCATTTTTCGGAGAGCAGACCAGAGCTGGGAACCGGGTGGTGACGTGTGGATGGTCTGCTCCGTGATGCAGTTGCCCGATTAGCCGGGCCCGGGCAGGTAGTCGAGGTCCGGGCGCTTACCGATCAGTACACTCACAGCGGATACTTCAGCGATCACGATGCGCTCATCCGCGCCGTAGAGCCGCTCGATACAGACAACTCAGTACATGGCATCTACGTCACGCTGAACGAGGTGAACCCGGCCCTGCTCTCGCGCCGGGCGAACCGGATCAAAATGCGGCTCGGCAAAAAAGACAGCACGACGAGCGACGCGGATATCCTGCGCCGCCGCTGGCTGCCGATCGACATCGATCCACTCCGTCCGAGTGGCGTATCGAGTACCGATGAAGAGCACGGGCTTGCCCTGGCGAAAGCTGATGAGGTGGCCCGCTGGATCACCGGGCTCGGCTTTCCGGACCCGGTCCGGGCCGACTCCGGCAACGGGGCCCACCTGCTCTACCGCATCGATTTGCCGAATGATGAGGCGGCAACAACACTCGTTAAGGCGTGCCTCACGACGCTCGACACGCTCTTCTCCGATGAGCGGGTGAACGTGGACACGGCCAATTTCAACGCGGCTCGCATATGGAAACTTTACGGTACGGTTTCACGGAAGGGTGACAATACACCCGAGCGCCCGCACCGGAGAAGCCGGATCCTCTCGGCCCCGGATGAGCTGAGCGTCGCGACCATTGATCAGCTCAGGGATCTGGCAGCTAGGCTCCCGACCGAGCAGCATGCACAGCAGCCCGCCGCTAAGGACAAGGGCTTCGATCTGGGCCATTGGCTCTCCGATCACAGCATCGGGGTGCGGTCCGAGAAACCGTACAGCGGCGGTACGCTCTTTATTCTTGACCAGTGCCCGTTCTCGTCGGCTCACAAGGACGGGGCCTTTGCAATCCAGTTCGGCAACGGTGCGGTCTTTGCCGGGTGCAAGCATACCTCCTGCGGGAGCGGTACTCAGCGATGGCAGGAGCTCCGCGAGCGGTTCGAACCGGACCGGGCAGCGAAGCGGAAGGACTGGGAGCAGAAACAGAAGGGCTGGCGGAAGGACCGGGTGAAAGCAAAAGCAGAGCAGGAAGGTACTGCGGAGCCAGGGCCGGCCCCGGTCGCTGCATCCCCAGACCAGCGGACGGCTGCGGTTGATGTGCTGGAACGCGAGAACCCCGTTGCGCTGATGCTGGGATCCTTTGCGCAGGAACATGTCGGCGATGAGATTGTTGCCCGCTGCATGATCCTCTCGATGGCATCGCAGACCGTGAAGAATTCGGACGGGCTGCACGTCTCGGTGACCGGGGATTCCGGCAAGGGCAAGACTCACGCCTTCCGCAAGATGATGCGCCAGGTGCCGGATGCGTACAAGGTGAAGGGCACGGTAAGCAACAAGGCGCTCTACTACATGAAGGATCTCCGGCCCCGAACAGTCCTGATGAGCGACGACACCGAACTCTCGGACGGGATACAGGAGATCCTGAAGTCCGCGACCTCGAACTTCCACGAGCCGATCACGCACACGACAGTCACGAAGGATCTGACCTCGCGGGTCTGCACGATCCCCGAGCGGTGCGTCTGGTGGATTGCGAAGAAGGAAGGGACCGGAGACGACCAAGTGATGAACCGGATGCTCACCTGCTGGATCGACGAATCGTCCGATCAGGATGCCCGGGTACTGGCAGCGAAGCAGGCCCGGGAGATGCTGGACCCGGATTCGTTTGTCGATGAGTCCGATGAGCTGAGGACGTGCCGGGCCATCTGGGAGATCCTGCATGAGCAGATGATCTGGGTGATCATCCCCTATTCAAAGAGAATCCGGTTCAACGCCATATGCAATCGGCGTAATCCCGATATGCTCTACGACCTGATCAAGAGCCACGCGGCCCTTTTCTTCATGCAACGGCAGCAGAAGATGAGCGAGGATGGGACGCTCTGTGTTTATGCGAACGAGGCGGATTTTACGGCAGCGAACGATGTCTTCACGCTCCTGAACGGAACGGCGGGCGGGCAGGAATCGAAGATGACGAAGAAGGAGTCGGACCTGCTTGCGATCATCGAGAAGGCGGACCTGCCGGAATTCACCATCCAGGATCTCCAGCGGTTAACGGGCGGATCCTACATGGGAATCTACCGGATGATCAAGGGCTACGATAGCCGGGGGAAGAACTACACCGGACTTCTGGAGAAATGCCCGGCGCTCTCGTTCACCGACCGTACGGTGACGGTGAGCGATGAGGAAGGCGTTTCGGTCCGGCGCAGGACTGAGGCATTCACGTGGAGCCGCGATATCTACCGGCAGTGGGCAAACGGCGGGGCCTGCTGGCTCGACCGCGACCCGAAGTGCGGCAATGATGACGATGGCGCAGGGTCATTTACAGCATTACAGCACGTTTACAGCAGTTTTACAGCAACTGCTGTAAATCAAAATGATGCGTCCGGTGCACCCGGTTCCAGCAAAGAAAGTGATTGTACAAATAATTCTGTACTAAGAGAAAGGGATTTACAGCAAAACCGGAATTATGGAGGAGACAAAAATTCCGGAAAAAGTTCTGATCAGTGTCTCCATGATTCTGAAAATGCTGTAAACAAAAAACGATCTCTGTCCGGTGGGGCACAAAGCAGGAATCCGGCCCCGCAAACTCCCCCGGACTCTTACAGCACGTGCAGTAAAACTGCTGAAATGAGGCCGGATCCGGACCCCTCTGCTGTAAACAAGGATCAGGTCCGGTCCATCAAAGCCCGCGATTACAAAATACTCGAGATCCCGGAACCGAAGACCCCGTGCTATGCCTGCGGGAAGAAAGGCTCCCGGTATGTGGAGAAGTTCACAGCGGAGCGGCGGGCCCGGCCCAAGGACCGGCAGGAAGCACGGCGGGTTTGCCGCTTATGTTATAACGAGGCGATGAAAGCCGAGCAGATGGCATCGGTCCCGCTGCCGGGAACCGTGGATATTTCCCGGTGCACACGGGTTACGGCGGATGTCGGGAAGTGCTCGGTCTGTGGGGTTGCAAAGGCTGCATGGATCGATCGCGAGGCAGGTGTGAAGCTCTGTGAGCATTGTTACGGGAGAGGAGTGCGGGAGGATGCACGGGAGGCCGGTGTCGTGTGACGGTCCCGCCGGCATTGCTCTCCCACGAGAGCACGGAACATTACACTCCGCAGTATATCCTCGATGCAGTGATCGCCTGCATGGACGCGATCGACCTCGACCCGGCCAGCAACAGCCGGGAGATCCCGAACGTGCCGGCAGTGAGGCACTATACAGCTCAGGACAATGGGCTCGTGCAGCCGTGGGAAGGGCGGGTGTTTCTCAATCCGCCATTCGGACCCGGTGTCGAGCGGTGGTTTTCAAAATTATACCAAGAGCGGTCCACTGGTCAGACCACGGAGGCGATCGTGCTGTGGAAGTCAGCGACGGAGACCGCAGCTTGGAAGACGCTGACGGCGATATCGTGCCGGGTTTGTTTTCCTTCTGCCCGGATCCAGTTTGTGGGGCCAGATGGTGATGAGGGTCCCGGGCCGACGTTTTCACCGGCGCTGTTCTACGTTGGTTCACGAGCTGAGCGGTTTAAGGAAACTTTCGCCGGGATTGGAGCAGTGTGGGTAGTACCAGGGAGCGCACCGATCCAACTCCCCTCAATGCCCCTTATGCCCATTTCGTTGATCGGTCACCAGGGCTAACAAACAAATATCCTAAAATTCTTTTATATTATTTAACATGAATTTTACAAAGTTCCTTGTAATACTCACTATTTCGATATTCTTCAACAAAATGCGATTAAAAATTTAACTTCCAAAAAAATAAATAAAACTTCCAATAAAAAAATACAATATGAGCGTTGGCATACTTCGGGATCCGGATGAATTAGATTCAAGTACCTATTCTTTTCCTGCAATTCGTGGAATTCAGGCAGGCCGAGAGTACTATTCTGCAATGGTTCAGCTAAAGCTGATTCCTACAATATTTCGGTATAATGAATCAGAGGTACCGGCACAATTCAGAGCTCAACGAACTCTTAATCGGGCGAGAATTCCGGATATCACCAGATATATCGTAAATAATTCGGATGACTATGTTTTTTCCTCAATTGCAGCATCAATCAGTGATGGTCCGGTGAAATTCCGCCCAGCAGATGAAAAGCATCCGTCAAGTAAAATTGGGAAACTGGTCCTTTCTACAGATGTGAAAATTATTATCAATGATGGTCAACACCGACGTGCAGCAATTGAAGAGGCGTTAAAAGAGCGACCCGACCTTGGAAATGAGCATATCTCTGTGGTATTTTACATTGATAAAGGATTAAAAAGAAGTCAGCAAATGTTTTCTGATCTCAATCGACATGCAGTACGGCCGACAAAATCGATTAACATCCTCTATGACAGCCGAGATCCATTTGCAAAATTTGTCTTAAATATGGCAAATTCTCTTTCCATTTTCGAAGGCCTAACTGATCTTGAAAAAACATCCATTTCAAACCGATCTGGAAAAATGTTTACACTCTCAATAATATACCAAGCAACACAGGCCCTTCTTTCAAAAAATACCAAAATAAAAAAAGTATCCCCCCCCGAGGAAAAACTTGCTCATGAATATTGGAATGAAGTCGCAAAAAATATTCCTGAATGGCAACAATTGATTAAACGTGATATCAGGAGCTATGCATTGAGAGAGGATTATGTCCATGCGCACGGGATAGCACTGCATGCTCTGGGTGTCGCTGGAAACACCCTCATTCGTGAATTCCCTGAACGCTGGAGTGAGAAACTCACGGTTCTACGGGAAATCGATTGGAGACGATCAAACACAACTATCTGGGAAGGACGAGCAATGAATCATGGTCGCATTTCGAAAGCTCAGACAAATCTTGTCCTTACTGCTAATTATTTGAAACAAAAAATGAGTTTAACTCTTACACCCGATGAAGAAGAGATGGAAAAACAATTTCGCAATCATTATACCGGAACTAATTCATGACCTCCCAACTCAAATTGAATGGTAAATCAGTATCTGTTTTTAATTCACGGAATCTGGATTCACTTCATTCAGAAATCCAACAGGTTTATCTAAGTGACAACAGGCCTTGGGTGATAGGTTATAGTGGCGGGAAAGACTCAACAACCGCTTTGCAGCTGGTCTGGTATGCTATAGCAGAATTACCGGAAAATAAAAGGGTCAAACCAATTTTTGTAATTTCATCTGATACACTTGTAGAAACGCCGGTTATTGTCGATTATATCAATAATACTCTTAAAAAAATCAATGAATCTGCATCAATACAAAAAATGCCGATTAAAGCGGTAAAATTGTGTCCACGAATTAAGGACTCATTCTGGGTAAACCTGATTGGAAGAGGTTATCCTGCACCTAGTACGCAATTCCGCTGGTGTACTGAACGATTGAAAATTAGAACTGCGGATCGTTTCATTTTAGAAAGTGTTACCAAATATGGCGAAGTTGTCATGATTCTCGGGGTCCGCAGAGGTGAAAGTGCGACCCGTGATCAGGTTATGAACCTTTACAAAATACCGGGATCTAAACTTTCGCATCACTCACGATTTGCTCAGTCATACGTCTACACACCCATTGAAGAATTCACTGTAGATGACGTGTGGACGTACCTTCTTCAGAAACCCTCTCCATGGGGAAATAATAACCGCGACCTTTTGGTACTGTATAAAAATGCCCAGGATGGGGAGTGTCCGCTGGTAGTAGATGATACAACACCTCCGTGCGGGAACAGTCGTTTCGGTTGTTGGGTTTGTACTGTCGTTCAGAAAGATCGGAGTATGGAGGCGTTAATTGAGAGTGGGGAAAATTGGATGGAACCGCTCTTGGACTTCCGTAATGAACTTGCTGAAACCCAGATTCCAGAAAATAAACACCTTTATCGTGATTTCCGGCGTATGAACGGAAAAGTGAAAATAAAAAAAGATGGTTCAGATCTCATCCGTGGGCCTTACACATTTGAATACAGTAAATATTTATTAAAAAAACTTCTCGAAGCGCAAATTAGTGTACGCAAAAATGGTCCCGATCCGAATTTTACCCTGATTCTTCCGGAAGAACTGTTTGAAATCCGGCATATCTGGAAAACAAAGCGCAGTGACTGGGAAGATTCCGTTGTAACGATCTATAATGAAGTAACCGGAGAAGATCTAAATTGGATAAAAGATGATCTTGGAACCTTCTCTTCAACAGAAAACATACTCCTCAAAAAAATTTGTGCAGAAAAAGATGTTCCACACCAGCTTGTAACCAAGTTACTTGATGTTGAACAGCAGCTGCAAGGACTCACACGCAGGTCCTCGATTTATACACGAATTAATGAGATCCTTTCTGAGGATTGGAGATCTGAAACAGAAGTGCGTGAAGCGATGAAAAAGAAAGACGGTATTGATGCCAAGCGGCACGTCAAGAGGGTGTAGAAGATCATGCTGCTGAAATCATTCACCTTGGAAAATATCCGAATTTTTAAAGGAACAAACAAGATCGATTTCACTCCAAAACTAGAATCCGATACCAGAAAACCAATTATTCTCATCGGAGGGAAAAACGGGGCTGGCAAAACGACATTGTTTGAATCAATCCTCCTGTGTCTTTACGGACAAAATATTCCCGGGAATCGGATGGGAAAAACCAAATATGAACGATATATCCGGCAAATGGTTTCACGGAATCAGGTTTATTCCGAACCTATTAATCCTGCGATCGAGATATGTTTCGAATTTTCTCATTCCGGTGAATCGCATGAATATATTGTCCGACGTGAATGGAATCTCTTACCTAAATTCAGTGAAACACTCATAATAAACTGTGATGGGAGCATTCTCTCGGACCTCCAGGCAGATCAATGGCAAGATTTGCTCAATGAATTAATCCCTCCGCGATTTGCTCGGCTCTTTTTATTTGACGGCGAAAAAATCCAAAATCTTGTGGAAGATCAATCAGATAATCTTTACCTTGCGGAATCATTCAAGTCACTTTTAGGACTTGATCTCGTCGAACGACTCAAGGCAGACCTCAGCATTTATCTGAGCCGAGAAATCAAAGTAAAAGAATTTAAGATTATATCCAAGAAATTGACTGAGATTGAGACGAAGATTCGGGAAGTTGAGGAGATACAATCAACGTCATTACAGGAAAAAGCACAGGTTCTGAATCAGATTGATCAGATAACAAAAGAACTCGAACGACAAGAATTAACACTCGCTAGCGAGGGCGGCAGTTTTGCCCGCAAACGCGATGACCTCATAGATGAGAAAGTCCAGATTGATGCAGATATTTTCCGAGTAGAGAATGAAATCCGTGAGCAATGTGGAGGACTCTTTCCGTTTGCGATTACCGCAAAGTACTGTTCCCAATTAAAGGAGCATCTTATCGACGAAGATCTCGTCCAGGCAAAGAATCGCTCTCACGAGATAATCCGAAGTAGAATTGATGAGCTAACTAAAATCATGCAGTCTGCGGCATTCTGGAAAGATGTTACGATATCCTCCACACAGAAAGAAAAGATGAAAGATAAAGTAGCAAATTTAATCGATCAACATCTCCTCGTAGGTACTCAAGCCAAGGACGCACCGTTAACTCACCATCTCTCACGTCATGAATATCAATCTCTGATGCAATGGATTGAGGAAGCATTGACGATTGTGCCAGACAATATGCAATCGAGTTCTGCAAAATTGGAACAATTAATTACCAAACGACAAAAAATCACTGAAATGATCAATAAGGCTCCCGCCGATGATGTGATCGGGCCTGTTATCCAGACACTGACAGATCTCAATCAAAATCTTGGACAACTCAAAGAAAAAATCAGAGTTCTCGAAATGAAATTAAAAGAGATTGAAGGTCAATTAAAGGAACTTGAACGACAGAAAATAAAGCAACAGGACGAAATTCAGGACTTTAAGACCAGTTCTGCAAAAATCCACCTTGCACAACAAGTTACGAGTATCCTTTCCCAATATATGAAGGATCTCCAGCGACAAAAAAATTCTCAACTAAGCGATAATATTTTAGCATGTTTTACCCGATTAATCCGGAAAGATGATTACGTGAGTGACATTCTCATCGACGAGAATTATGACATAACATTGTTAGAGCCTGATGGCAATTCAATCCCAAAAGAATTGTTATCCGCAGGGGAGAAAGAAATCTTCGCCATTTCCCTTTTATGGGGACTTACGTTAACGTCCGGTCGGCAACTTCCTTTCATCATTGATACTCCGCTCGGTCGGCTTGACAGTGAACACCGAGGAAATCTTGTCATGGATTTCTTCCAGAATGCCGGAGATCAGATGATTATTTTTTCGACAGATACCGAAATCGATCAAGAGTACTTCCGGGTCCTGCAACCACATATTGCCAGGGCGTATCATCTCGATTACTCCAAAAAAGACCGTCAGACTACGATTACTCCAGGGTATTTCTGGCAACAGAAATCTGTTGAGATGCCATCATGAATTTCAATAGAATTCGGATCAGTGAAAAAGCAACATTCCGGTTGAATCAATTAAAAGGACGAACCAGCCTGACACCGAATATTATTTCGCGAATCGCAATTTGCTATTCCCTCAATGATCCGACGATTCCTAATCCTGATGATTATGATGAAAAAGGGCAAGAGATGAATCGTTTTACCCTGACAGGGGAATGGGATACATTCTTTATTGCACTTGTCAAAGAACGGTGTATTCATGATGGGCTGGATCCCGAAAAGGATCTATATGATCAGCTCCGTGCTCACTTAAACCGGGGAGTATTCGGGATTTTTCCTCAGATTAAGAGTCTTGGTGATTTTGCAGTGCTGCTCTCCCATCAAGCGGAGGGAATCAAATCCGGGATGCTATCAGAGGCACGATCACATGACCATTAAACTCCCTATCTATCTGGATCATCATGCTACAACACCTGTCGATCCAAGGGTGGTCGAGACAATGCTTCCGTATTTTTTTGAAAAATTCGGAAATGCGGGAAGTATTGATCATCAATATGGGGCGGTTGCAGCGGATGCGGTAAAAACCGCAAGAAATCAATGTGCACATATCCTCAATGCCCGATCGGATGAGATTATCTTTACAAGCGGGGCGACAGAATCAGATAACATCGCGATACTCGGAGTTGCTCAGCAATATTCGGATAAAGGTGATCACATTATTACTTGTGGAACCGAACACAAGGCGGTCCTCGACACGTGTAAACAACTGAAAAAAAATGGAAGAGAGGTTACATTCCTTCCCGTTGATCAATTTGGTCTAGTAGATACAGATCAGTTAGAGTCCACAATCACCGAAAAAACCATTCTCATTTCGATCATGGCGGCCAATAACGAAATTGGAACAATTGCACCGATTACCGAAATCGGCAAAATCGCACACGAGCACGGTATACTATTCCACACCGACGCTGCTCAATCAATCGGCCACGTCCCAACAAATGTCGAAGATATGCATGTTGATCTCCTCTCATTCTCCGGTCATAAGATCTATGGCCCAAAAGGGATCGGGGGTCTCTATATTCGTCAACGCAATCCCAAGGTAAAACTCTCACCGGTAAATTTCGGAGGAGGGCAAGAAAAAGGCCTTCGATCAGGGACTCTCAATGTTCCTGGTATCGTGGGGGTCGGAGCAGCACTTTCTATTGCTGAGAAAGAGATGAAGACTCAAGAGAGAACCTTCAGAAAATGGACAATTGATATGCTTAAAGCATTCAGTGATGCATTTCCAGATATCTTGCTCAACGGTCATCCAACCCAGCGACTCGCTCACAATCTGAATGTGTGTTTTCCAGGTATCGAGAGTAAGGCATTGATTCATCGGTTAAAGGATGATATTGCAATTTCATCCGGGTCGGCATGCACTACCACAAATGTCGAGCCATCGCATGTGCTACTTGCTATCGGAAGGACTGAAATGCAATCGCACACTGCAGTAAGATTTGGGTTAGGGCGGTTCACAAACAACGATGAAGTTGATTATGCAACACAATCAGTAATCCATGAATGTAAAAACTTGAAGAAAATGTAACTCTTCAATTTACGACTGTATTACAAATAAATCAAGAAGTAAAAGGATACGTTTTTATTTTCCGCTCTTTTATTAAGAGTTACGACAACAAAAAATCGTAATTCTCCAGAAAATGAATCCTCATCGATGATCGATACTGAAAGCGATAAGCTGTTAAAAATATTATTATCAAATCCTCTTATCAAAAAATCCGGCGATGAAGTTAATCAAAAGGTTCTTGTTAAATGGGTTATCCAGCATTGGGAATTTAATAGTAGTGAACAAATCACCAAAAACGAAATAGAAGAATTAATTTTGAGGTTGTGTTCGTCAGGAATTTTCTCTCAAAAAGATTGTGAGAACGGTACTTACCTCGTCGCGAACGATTCATATTTCGAAAAGAAAGAAGGCAAAAAGAATCCTCCCCCTAAAAATACAAAAGTTATCACTTCCGTCGGCCGAAACAAAATTACTATCGAAGAATGTCCAATAGATTCAGAAAAATTATCCTATATCGACGATTATCAGAACAAACATAACTTGGAATATTATGATGTTTTAATTGAGAACATTAAAAACCATCATGGACCGCACAGGGATCTGCAATTAAATTGCCCAATATTCTTCAAACTTCTTTGTTCAATTCTCAATTACAGGTTCACCGATTGGCATACAAAAATTATGATCAGCTCGTCTTTGGCGTATTTCGTATTAGAAGATGATGTGATCCCGGATAAAGAAGAAAATGGGTATATTGATGATTTGTTCATCGTTTCGTATGTTCTCAAAGAGATTATGGAAAAATCTCCTGAGTTAATTGTAGAAAACTGGCCATATCACGAAGATATTTTCGAAATTATTGAAGATACCTATCAAAAAACTTCAGATATCCTTGGAGATCTTTCAACGGATGTTTTACGCAAAGTCGGGCTGCATAAATTCAAATCTTTGGCATTGGAGGATTATTCCGGAACATATACCGAAAAGTTATCAAAACTTGCGAATGAGCGGAGAGAACTTTTAGGATTAGTGTTGTTTCTGATCAATAAAATGTATAAGACAAATATGAGAGGCGCTACGATAGAAAAAATTCAAAATATGCTCAAAGAGTGCGGTGATCATGATGAAATTGTACGACTCATGGAAATCGCAAAAATTAATCATCGGATATCAACAAGTCCAAAAAAGGGCAGTAACGATAATTTTGAAGAAGATCTTGAAAAAAAATTAAACACTGCCCGAATGAAAGCACTTATGGATGATTGACCGGTTGAGGAGTGAGGATGTTATTCCAAGAACTTGAACTAAAACGTTCGTATTCATCAGAAAAGGAGGATCTGCTCCAGGGATTTTACATTCCTGTGCTTAAGGAAGCAATTTCCTACCGGAGAATCACGGGTTATTATTCTTCAACCTCATTTTTTATTGCTGCAAGAGGGTTTTCGGAATTTATAAAAAAAGGCGGTCTACTACAATTTATTCTTAATATTCAGCTTTCAAAAGTCGATTATGATCAAATTGAAAAGGGCTTGACAACTCCTGAAAAAATCATCGAAGATCTTATTTTGAATGATCTAAATTCAATCGAAACAGCATGTAAAAAAAATCATGCTAAAATACTTGGGTGGCTTATCGCTCGAAAACAAATGGAGATTAAAATCGGATATATTGAAAAGAGAACTCTCCAGACTGCGATTTTTCACCAAAAAATGGGAATATTTCAAGATTCTAACGGAAATATAATCACTTTTGTCGGATCGAATAATGAGAGTGCATCAGGTTGGCTGCATAATTCGGAAAAGTTTAAGGTTTTTTTCAACTGGGAAAAAACTTATTTGGAATCAATCAACGAAGATATAGATGAATTCAATGACCTCTGGAATAATGCTGCAAAGAAAACTAAGGTAATTCCCTTTCCGGATGCCGTTCGCCAGCATCTCATTAAAATGGCTCCGAAAGGGGTTTATGAAATTGACGAATTATTAAATGAAATTGAACTACCTTCTCCTGCACCTACGATATCTGATAATCAAAAAAATTCTACATACCAACCTCGAATATCCCCTCCATTAACCCTTCGACAATATCAGTTCGATGCGATTGATGCGTGGTTCGCGAACAAGTGCCGCGGTCTATTTGAAATGGCAACTGGGACCGGAAAGACCCTTACCGCCATCGGGGGTTTGAAACGCCTCCTTAGTCAAGAAAACAAATTAGTGACGATTATCTGTTGCCCGTTTTTACACCTCGTTAACCAGTGGGAACAGAATATCCACGAAATGGGTTTGAATTTACCAATAGTCCATGCAAGCAGCATCGATCCAAAGTGGAAAGATATTCTCATAAAAAATAGTCTCGATAATAGATTGGGAAAACTAAACCAATTTATTATTCTTACAACTCATGATACGATATCCTCCGAAAAATTCAAAGAAACCATCGATGAGGTGAAATCTCCGATCCTCCTTATCGCCGATGAAGTGCATGGAATGGGATCGGTCGAACGAATCGATGCGTTATTAGAAAAATACAACTATCGATTAGGTTTAAGCGCCACTCCAAAAAGATATTTTGATGAACTAGGGACCAAAAAATTGCTGAATTACTTCGATAAGACTGTCTATGAATTTGATCTTCATCGGGCCATAACTGAAATTAACCCCGTAACAAACAAAAGTTTCCTCGTTCCTTATGATTACCATCCGATCTTTGCGGAACTGAATTCAGATGAGATGGAATCTTATGCGAATATTAGCAGGCAAATAGCTATTCAGTATTCAAAGAAAATCCGAACAAGAAAAGAAGAACTTCTCCTCGAAAAATTATTAAGGGACAGACAAGATATTTTGAAAAACGCTGCTGAGAAGTACCCAGTTTTTGAAGATTTAATCAAGGAAATGAAATCTCAAGATGATATTTCTCACACATTGGTATATTGTTCTCCCCAACAGATTCAAGCGGTCCAGCATATAATCAGGGATATTAACAAAATCGCCCAACATAAGTTCACCAGTGAAGAAGACGCAGTCAGGCATCAAGCAAAGTATGGAAATCTAACAGAAAGGGAGTATTTGTTACATAATTTTGACACGGGAAACTACGATGTTCTGGTTGCGATCAAATGCCTTGACGAAGGAGTGGATGTACCATCAACAAAAAATGCGATTCTCATGTGCAGTTCGGGAAATCCAAAAGAATACATCCAGAGAAGAGGACGTGTTCTTCGTAGGTATGAGGGTAAAGAAAAGGCAATTATTTATGATATGACAGCGGTCCCCAACCTGGCCGATTCAAGGTTGAATCCAGAAATCGAACAAAAAATCTTTGCATCTCAATTGAAACGGCTGACAGAATTTGCTAAGGATGCTGACAATGAGTCAGATGTTCTTCGGAAGATATTTTCCTTAAAGAAAAAATATGGAGTTTAGCGGGGTCGTAAATGAATTCAAAATCTGAATTAAACGAGTTAATATTGGAAACCATTGATGCGCATTGCAAAAATGATGCCGTCCAGGAACTCATTCATCAGGCTTTGCAGTATGAGTTGGACATCTGGAACAGACATATAGGAAGTGCTGAAGTTATTGACGAATATCAGAGAATGATTGAAAAAATCATAAAGGAGAACAAGGATGCAGTTTAAGATCTCCTCAATCGAAATCACAAATTTTCGTCAATATGAAGGCACTCAGGAAATTAATCTGAAATTTGATAAAACAAAGAATGTCTCAATAGTTATCGGTAACAATGGCGCTGGAAAATCAAATCTTTTAAATGCGATTACCTGGTGCTTGTACGGCATCGAAATCCACGAAAACAAAAATGTCGAGGATTCCGGTGAGGAGATGCCGATCATCAATACATCGGTGTTAAAAGCCACGCAAACAACAAAGCAAAAGACATTTGCCGAAGTGGTCATTCATCTCGAAACCGATAAAGGGCCTTGGAGGATTAAACGCAGAATTGAAGGGAAAAAAGATTCATCAGGTCATGATCTCATCGATGATAGCAGTCTGACTGTTGTTCATCCTTCCGGCTCTCAAGATATTGTTGACTCTGGCCAAGCAACACAAATGCTCATAAATAATCTGCTTCCGGTAGCACTGAAAAATTTCTTTTTCATGGATGGGGAGCAGTTGCAGAAATTATTCCATTCCAGTACGCCTCAAAAAATCGCTGAAGCTATCGACAATATTTCACAACTGGATCTTGTAAAACAATCACGATTGCACCTTTCAAAAGTTGAAAGTGCTCTAAGAAACAGTGTGAAAAATACAAATCCCCAATTGCAGCAAGTGCAGGGAAAAATAGAACATACTCAGCAACAACTGGAAGAAAATGCCAAAACAATTAAAAAAATCGGGGATATACTTGAAAAAGACAGTCAGGAATTAATTACAGTAAAAGATTACCTAAAGACCCACAATAGCACCGAATTGTCAAAACTTGCGACCGAACGCGATGATAAACTGGTTCCTGATATTACCAGGATTAAGGCTGCTTTAAAATTAAAAGAAAGTCAAAGGAATAGCTATCTCGTAGAAATTGCACCGTTTATTCTCCTTAAGGATATCATCGAGGACTCATATCACATCATAGAAGAGAAAGTCGAAAAGGGAGAATTGCCTCCAAATATTAAAGAGAATTTCATCAAGGAACTTCTCGAAAAAGGTTCATGCATTTGTGGGACCGAACTTACCCCGGCCGGACGAAGCGCCCTTGAAATCTATAAAAAACGAGCCGCTCTTTCGGAACTCAGTGAAATATCAATTGTCGGGAAAACAGAGGTATCTGAAATACTATCGGATATCCAACAATTCCCCGAAAAAATGGATATTTTTAACGCCGATCTTCTGGATTTGGAAAACAGACTGAAATCAAGCGAAATGCGAGTTCAACAGATATCTGAAATATTGAAGGATTCCAATATCGCGGAAATTATCGGGAATGAAGAGCGAAGAGATGATCTTATCCGACTGACGGGAAGCAATGAATTAAAATTAAAAATGTTAAAGCGGGAGAAGGAGACTCTCGATTCTGAATTGACAAAACTTAAGGCTGAAGAAAAATCTGAAATGACAAAAGATAAGAAAAATTCTGCACTTAAGACAAAATTAACGTTAGTTCAAAATGCAATTAAAACGTTAGAAAGCACGGAGACAATTATTAAAACGAGTATCCGCAAGCAAGTCGAGGAATGGACAGATAAAAATTTCAAAAAATTGATCAGAAAAACCGATACTTTTGAAAAGACAACAATTGACGAAAATTATAAAGTAAAAGTCCATCATGTGGACGGTTATAATGCGATAAATCGATTATCTGCCGGAGAATCTGAAATTCTGGGTTTAGCCTTCATGAGCTCTTTAATGAAAATATCAGGTTTCCAAGCACCGGTGATTATCGATACCCCACTCGGTAAAATTGACAACATCCACACGGACCTGATTACAACTACCATTCCTGAATTTTTACATGGAACTCAGTTGATTTTATTAGTCACTCCAAAAGAGTTCAACGAGAAAGTCAAGGAGGAATTGAGTAAGTATTTACTGAAGGAGAATTGCTATCGGATCGTTGATGAAAATAAAAAACTTTCAAAAATCGTGAGCTGCCATGACAACCAAACATAATAATGAACCCAGAGATGTCGGTTATAGCGAGACATTTCTGGACTATTATCAGGATAAATCTGACGACAGTTGGCTTAGAAAGGGATCTTCATCAATATTCGCCGGAAAAAACCAAAAAGATCTATTCATTTTTGCAATGGCACTGGGTAAGGCGAAGAATAAAAAATTACCCGTAAAGAATAAACAAAGTAACGTTAGCGTTTCGGCGATGACAGAAAAGCAAAAATGGGCGTTATTATCGATTGGAATTTCTGAATCCCGTGATCTGATTTGTCTGAAGGATGAAAGTCCATTATACAATATCGCAGAGAAGTATGCGGAAGAAGGAATGAAAATTCTTCAATCTCACAAAGATCGATATGGAATTAATTATCCTAAATTCCTTGAAGCTGAGTTGAGAGATATCCTTGAAAATGGCAAATAATTTTTCTTTTCTTTTATAAATTCCTCCTCCCTTCAGCAAAGGCTAAGCCCCCCGTCCTATAGAGTAATATTCAGCCCAAGGGCCCAAGGGCGGGAGTGAAGAATGGCAGATTTCGTACAGAGTGCAAATGTCAAGAGTGCAACCCGCACCCTTGCAGAACCCATTGCGGATGTTGCGACGTTCAACACGATCGTCCAGTCGGTCATCACCGACAATCCCTTTGAGTGTGTAGCGTATATGACCGCCGGTGAGAGCCACCCCGCTGTCGAGAAGACCAAGGAGGCATACACCGCGAAGCTCGTCTACCAGGACACCCTGGCCAAGACCGTCGGCACTGGTAGCCACAAGTTCAACACGCTTGCCGGTTTCAACGCTGGCATAACTGCGCTGCTTGCCGCTGCTGCGGTCAGCACGGCACATGGCGGCTCCGTGGTCCATGATATCGGGAGCGATGCCTTCAGCGCAACCCTCAGGTGCCACGACGCGAACGGCGAGATCTACATGGTGAATTTCAGCCGCGACCGGGTCACCATCACCTCGTACTCGGATGACGCAATCCGGACGAATGTCGAGACCTGGGCGGACACCGTGGCAGCTCTCGCCTAGATCCGCTTGACGACAAGACCCGGAGGGGAGGAGACCTCCGGTCCCCTCTCTTTTTGGTCCTCTCGTCACTTTTGCGGAGGACCGCCATGGAAATTGAAGTTTTAGGGATTGTGCTCGGGACTGTGCTCCCGCTCTATCCCATGTTGTTTGCCATCTATCAGAAGATCGGCAAGTATGATGAGATCGTCGAGGAGTTCAAGAAACTCCGGGACGAGCACGAATGCTACAAGGAGGAGTATCATGGAAGCTGATAACGTGATGAAGCCGGTCGCAACGGTGACTGGCCTGTACCGGGGAAAGTTCGGCGGCCTTGAGCCGCTCACGGTCAGTAACCCGCTCACCCGCGAGGAAGTGCGGCGCAATCCGATTTTCTATGAGCTGGACCTGCACCCGGAGCAGGGCGACGAGAACCTGATCATCGATTTGATCTACGACAATATGTCGCCGATGCGGTTACAGGACCTGTACCGGGGAACCGATATCCCGCAGGGAGTCCGGTTCTGGCCTGACTGGTTCTACATCCCGCCGTATATGGAGATGCACGATATTGATGGGCGGCGGGTTTACCCGCGAGCGCCTGGCATCCACACGGTCCAGATCCACACGGGCCGGCGCAAGTTTGCGCAGATGGGCCGGGTCCGGGATTTCAGCCCGGCAAATGGAGGGTACACCAGTCCGGTCTTCGAGATCCGGATTGCGGAGAGTACCGATGTTTGAAAATGAAATGCAGACCCGGGCCGCTATATGCGGTACCGGGATCCTGCTCGGGCTGGTCTTGGTGCTGGCCCACCTCCCAATTATCCTGCTCATCGGCCCGATCATCATCCTCTTCCTCGGCATCATTGCCGATCCTGAAGAGACACACGCGGTCTGGTACGGGATGCTGAATACGCTGGGAATCTTCGATCTCTCCGCACTAACAGACATTGAGCGGCTGACCTATGCCGAGAAACGGCATTACTTCTGGTTTGGCGAGGTGGAGATGGCCGCGATTCTGGCCGGCATGTTTGCGGCCCCGCTCGGGATCTTTATGGCAGGCCGGACGGAACCCACCCTCGCATTCGTCGGCGCTGCGGTCCTGTTCCTGCCGCTCTTTGTATTCCTGCCAAAGCTGATCCAGCGGGCGATGAAGGCGGATGCGGATGCAGCGATCGAGGCGTTCGGGAAGAACGAGCAGGTGAAGAAAGTCTTCTGGACCTTCTTCCTCGGGATGGCCGGGCTGGTCCTGGCCCGGGTCGTGGACCCGGCAACAGCTCAGCAGATTGTCGGGTTGATCACGGGGATTGGGATATAAACTCCCATTTTTCTTCGACGGAATACCTGAAAATGCAGGGTACAAACCCTCAGGGAAAATAAGCCCTATACGGGCCCCGTTTACCCGTCTCCCATCCGGTCCAATACCGGAAAATCCCGTATTGCCCTCTTTTTTAGTTCCTGTGGAAAAAAAGCCCAATTATGGCGCAGTTTGCCAAAATAAGGCAGAATTGCACCTCGTATAACCGCTACCAAAGGCCCTTAAATCGTGCCGGTTTTAGCCACCTATTTTACCCCATCCGGGCACCGGAAAGGCTGCCGGAATGCGATTATGAAGGTCTTTTTTTCCGACGGAGGTTCTAAAAATAGGTATTTCGGGGGTATTCAGATATAATCTCTCATTTTCTTAACGAGAGCAAGACTTTTGGCTGCCTCATCTTTCTTTGCTTTTTCAATCGCAGCAATAATTTGTTTGATCGGTACAGCGAGTGAATAGATTTTCTGTGGCCGGCCTTTATGCTGGGACGGTGCCTCGCCAGTCTTGATCCAGCCTTGCCCGGACAGATATTTGATCGCGATGCTCACTTCAGGCTGGCGCAGGTCGGTCCCGCGTTCGAGATCCCGTGAAGTTGCTTCCGGGGTATTTGCAAGGAATACCAGCATTTGTGCAACGGTCTTCTTGGTACCAATCTCGATGAGGAGATTTACAAATTCCTCCTCTTTATCGGTGAATAACAAAACGCTTTGTTCTTTCATCTGTCACCCGTTTCCGGATTGCTTCAATTTGCTTTTTATTATAACATTAAAGCCATTCTGGTTGAATAAGGAAAAATTGACGGTGATACGGGCAAGGGGCCAATCCTTATCCGGGAAATGTCAAAAAGAGGTTGTGCGCAATTTACACGCAATACGCGCAATATACGGGGTGAGAAATTCCTATCACATGTTTCCAGACCGTGTCTGGGGATGTACCCACCTGACATAATCCAGACAGTGTCTGGACAATTCTCCCGGCAGTGTCGAGACAATTGTCCACTCAGTGTGTGGACAATTCTGGTAGTGACGTGAATGATAAAATCACAGATCAAAGGGGCCGGATAGAGGCCTCGCAGGAATCAGGACAAACGAGACATTAATGGGACATTTATGGGACAAATGAGACATGGATTTTTAAAAAACAAAAGGGCCAGATAAGGGCCAAAAGGGCCAGCCTTCCGCAGGAGGAGAAGGGCCAAGTTTGTCTGGTTGATTGACACAGATTCGTAACATTTACTCGAAGCATGCGGCGGAATTCAGACTTTTTTCTTCGTGAAGATTGGTCAGAGAGTGTCTGACGAATTCAGTTCACTAAAATTTCCAGTCAATTTAGCAGATGGTGTCTGCTGAATTGTTGTGACAGTGTCACGACAATCGCATCTTCCCGGGAAAATTATTTCGCGGGAATTGTGGGTTCAGTGCCCCCACTATCTTACTACGAGTATCTGATAAATGCACGCAATTTACGCGCAATACGCGCAATTTACGGGGTGAGAAATTCCCATCACGTGTTTCCCGTCTGCTCTTTCTTTGGCTTGGTTGAAAGGGCATACCGGGAGGATTTGCCGGAACCCGTCCGGACCAGTACACCTTTGTTTATCAGGGTAGTCAAATCGGAAAGTGCGGTTCTCGGAGAGACTGATACCAGATCCTGATATTCGCGTTTGGAAACGCTCCCCTGTTTCCGCAGACTGGGGATAGCCTGAAGTTGCCGTTCAGAAAGTCCCAGCTTCGCGAGATATTCCTCGGTAAAGAGATCCTTGCGCATCGTCAGGGCGAGACTCCATGCATCGGTCCGGAATTCCGGCTCGGGAAGCCCAGCGTCTGCAAACGATGTGAGGATCCTCTGGATACCGGAACCGTACCGCTCGATATACCCGGCGAGATAGAAGATCCTCGCGATCAGCGGATTACGGGGGATGGACTGGGGTTGTGCCTTCAGCTGCTCGATTGACAGCCCTTTCGGCAGGCCCCCCGGATTATGGAACCAGATCTCATCATCATAGATTTTTATCATGATCTGCTCGTTCTTCCTGAAATAATCCCGGTGGACCAGTGCATTCATGAGCGCTTCACGAAGGGCTGGGAGCGGGTAATCCCAATGTTCCTTGCGCTCCGGTGTTTCGCCCGAAATCTCGTAACGCACATTGATAAAATTCCTGAGCGCTTCTTCGCCATCGCTGAGCTGGTGGAAAAGGTTCCCGTCAATCCAGCGGTCCCCTATGATGGTAGCGCCATCTTTGAACCTGCCGATGCGAAGCACAGCATCCGACAGATACGTGTCCTGTTTTTTCCCGAAGAGCAGGAACGCCCCGTTAGTCAGTTGATCCCCGGTCATAAGGCCGAGCCGCGTGAGTATCGCTGCAACCGGCTCGCGCTCATCGGCAGCGGGGAGCCGTCCGGCACTTTTTGCCAGCCGCACGAAGAGTCGGACCGTTTCTTCGTCAATATCCGCAAGTCCGTGCTGCGAGGTAAGGCTGTCCCATTCAATCCCTGATATGAGGAATTCTTTGAGTTCTTCGATGTCCATCATCCGCGTGGTGTTTCCCACCCGCGTGTAATACCGGCCTTCGTAGGCTACCGGTGCTTTACTCTTCTTCACCTCGATCCGGACCAGGGTTTTCCCTTCGCACTTGACCGGCTCGATAACGGGGTGGATTGCAAGTTTGTTGACAATGGTATCAGAGAGTTCCTTGAGATCGGCGTTTGAGCAGCGGTACCCGGTGATCTCTTTTTTGTCAGATACGCCAATGAACACGACTCCCCCGTTGGTATTGGCAAACGCAGATAATGTCTTGAAGAGTGCGGGATTCGGTTTTTCTTTGAATTCGAGTTCCCGCGTTTCGATTTCGTTGAGAAGTTTGTCAAGGGTCATGAGCGGAGGGTCCCGGAGCTTTGTACTAAGTTAGGGTTTTCTTTCTTTTTCTGGTTGTTGCTCTGGTCGGGGAGATCTCCATGCTTTGTGTCTCACCAATGATACACAAGAGACTGTTGTGTATCACATTACTGTTTTTATGATACACAATGAGGACCATCCGGAAAGAAAAGGGGAGCCGGTCGCAGAGCGGTGCGAGCACGGCGAAGTCGTGCGAAGCGTGCGACGCGGGCGGCGATCTGCTGCAGCTCGGTTGGCATGCAGACGCTCGGTCATGTTCGTCTTCACGGGCTCGCGCCCGTTCCGCTCACATCACCTCGCTGTTTTCCGGAGTTTCCTGTTGGTGGGATGACGCCCCTGGCTTGTCGCGCTGCTCCGGCGCCAGCGGCTGCCCCGGCCCGCTCCTCACACCATGCTCCGCATAGTGTTCGTCGCTGTTGATGCGAAAACGTAGACGCTCAGTGACTCGCTCGCACGACGCACAGGGGGCTCGGACTCGCCGCTGATGCGGCTCCTTACCTTCGCGCCCCTGTCGCGGTGCTCGCTCGGGCCGCTGGGCCCCGGACCCGCCGCCCGCTTCGCTCCTCCCGCCCTTGAAAGGGACGGGCAGTCATAGCGATAGGAACGGAGGTCGGTTTCAGGGCAGGGGAGGGAAGACAAAGCGACGGTTACCGGACGCATCAGCGGACGGTCGCTCGCTTTGTCGGGCGGGTCCAACCGAAGCGATCGCGTACCAACAGAACCCCGAGAGGGCGGGTAATGGTCACACGGCGCGGTTACGGGACGCATCAGCGGCCTGTCGCGCTGTGTGCCTGGGCGGGCCTTGCGTAAAAATAAAATTTAATTCTGCGCAATTGCCTTATTTCTCAAATCGGACAACGCACCGCTTTTACTTTCACCCTGCGCATGGCGGAGACATATAAGCGCTAACGTCGATGGATGTATGGTGAAAAACACCATGACTCCAACAACAAAAACAGATGTAAAGTTCGAGCACATAGGGGCAGCCCGCCTCTATAACGGCTCGGTCCGTATCGATGTTAAGACCATGCAGGCGGTTATCCCCGCTGGAGAAGTCCGCAGGCTCGAAGACCACTGGCCCGCGCCAGTCTTTGACATATCGGACGTTATGAAAAACGCGGACGCTGCCCCGGTCGGGAAGGCATGGATCACCCGGTCCGGTAAAGCCGTGATGATCTCGATTAACGATGTGCAGTACGTCTCCCCGCTCGCACAGGTAAAAGGGATGCTCAAGGGCGAGCGGAAATATGCGAACGTCTCGACAATGCAGCCCGTCGGGGTGACCGCATGAAAGCCGCTGACGTAAAAGCACAGATCAACGAGAGGATCATAAAATCCCTCTCGGAGGGAAAGATCCCCTGGCTCAAACCATGGACGGAGAACGGCCCGCGCAACCTCTTCAGCGGCAGGGCATACACCGGGCTGAACCGGTTGATTCTCGGACTCAGCCCCTATCCTCTCCCTTTTTGGGCAACCTATCGCCAGTATCTCGCCGCAGGGCTTCAGGTCCAGAAGGGTGAGCACGGCACCGGGATTATCTACGCAGGCCGGACCGTGAAGACCGACACGAAGACCGATGAGAACGGCAAGGAGACCGAGAACAAAAAACAAATCCGGTTCCTGAAAGCCTTCGTTGTTTTCAATATCACACAGACTGATTATCAGGAAAAGGGCTACAAGATCCCGGACCTGAAAGAGAACGCCCACCTTCTCGGATGCGATGCAGTTATTCAGGACTACACGGGCCGGCACTCAATACGGGTTACGGTGGGAAACCGTGCCGCCTACTCCCCGCAGATGGATATCATCACCTGCCCGGAGATCGGCCAGTTCAGAACCTCCGAATACTATTATGCGACGATGTTCCACGAGTGCATTCATTCCACCGGGCCCCGGCTCGACCGGTTCAAGAGAACCGATCCGGTCTGTTTCGGGTCCGACAATTACGGACGCGAGGAACTGGTCGCCGAGATCGGGAGTGCCTACCTGGCTGCGCTCACCGGCATCGACTCAACGGGGATAATTCAAAATCAGGCGGCATACCTCCAGAACTGGGCAACGGCGATCAAGGCTGATGCGGATCTCGTGATGTATGCAGCCGGCAGGGCAGAGAAGGCAGCGGATTTCATGATCGGGGCTCCTGCCCCGGTTCCCACCGGCGCAACCGTAACAGATGCGGCGGACGGGGTGACGGCATGACCTCAATTTACGATGCCATGCCGATCAAGGTTCTCGAAGAACTCGAACGCATCGAGATCGCAATACCCGACATAGAACGCCGGGCCTTCATGCTGCAGGCCGATGCGCAGGATCTCCGCTATAGACACGATGAGATTGTCAATTCGTGGAAACTCCGGGCAGAGCGGGAGGGCCTCGATAACCTGATCGCAGAACGGCACCGCCTTGATATGATCGCATGGTATTGTGATCCGCTGCCGTGCAGGGGGCGGGCATGATGATCTCGGCGATGGATCTGAAATCATCCCTCTCCCATTTTACTGGGACGACCCGGTATATTCGCGACCCGTTCACTGGTCTTATGCACACGGACGGGATCGAGCACCTGGCCGAACGTGCGGGGGCACAGTGGCTGATCTCCGATATCGGCGCAGTATTCCGCCATCACCCGGGCATCAAAGGGATCCCGTTTCAGCTCTGGACCCTGACCGTCAGTGAGGATAATACAGCAGTCCTGACCTGCCGGGAAGACTGCGACATGCCGGTGATCTACGAGCAGAAATATGAGTACACCGATTTCCCGGTTGGGACCTGGAAGATGTACCTTATTGACTGCGTGCTGATGGTTCCCTCGGAGTACTGAGGGATACGATGATCAGCCGGCGTGAACTCTGGGAGTACCGGAAAAAACGATCAACCATTTTTGGAATGTGGAAAAGTCTGATCTGGTGGTTACACCGGATAAAGAAAAAAATCATTTTTCGTTGCAGGTAAAACGGTGGCCCGGACAGGGACACCATGACTCCAATCAAGAGCCCTGCCCGGGTTAGTACACTATCGACGCCCGGCATTATCTTTTTTGGCAAAGTTGGCCCACCCCGAAGGCTCGCGCGACGGGCCCGCCCTGCGGTCCCGTATCCGGCTCGCCTTCTTCCCGCCCCCGCCGCGCTCCCGTGTGCCTGTCCTGTTGGCCCGTCCTGATCTTCCTGGGCCCGCCCGATGCTCGCGCGACACGGCGATGGTCGCCGTGTTCCGGCTCGCATCCACCCACCCCCAACCGGAAACCTTACCCCGTGGTTATCCTAATGACTGCCCGTCCCTTTCAAGGGCGGGAGGAGCGAAGCGGGAGGCGGGTCGTGGCCGCAGTGGCCCGAACGAGCGCCGCTTCAGGGTGCGAAGGTAACGAGATGCATCAGCATCGAGTCCGAGCCCCTGATGCGTCGCGCGAGTGAGTCACTGAGCGTCTACGTTTTCGCATCAACAGCGACGAACACGATGCGGAGCATGGTGTGAGGAGCGGGCCGGACAGCAAGCCCCGCCGCGAGCCTGCGAGCAAGGGGGTGCGTCTTCGTCTGCCCGATCGACCGAAGAAAAGCAGCGAGGTGATGTGAAGCGAGCCGGAGCCTCAGCGAGGACGAGTGAACATGACCGAGCGTCTTCATATCTCCCGATCAGCTGAGGGAGGATCGCCGCCCCGCTCCGCACGCTTCGTGCACCTGCGGCGCACTCGCACATGCTACGCGGACCGGCTCTGTCGTGAATCCTGAATTTCTATCCCTGATGCTGATTTTAATATCTCATGCGCGAAATGGAATAGGACAAATTTTCTTTATGGAAATTTGCCGAGTGTAGTTAACTAAATCTTCATAGACCCCCGTAGTGTAGCGGTCAATCATGCAGGACTTTGGATCCGGCGACACCAGTTCGAATCTGGTCGGGGGTATGCAGAGCGAGAAAAACGGTAAAATATGCCATTTTCGATAAAATAACTCCAAATTTCTCGTTTTCTGGTTTTTATTGACTTTGTTTCGAAATGGTTTTCACCACATAATTTTCCCCGCCCGGCACCCGAAGAAGAAGACAGAACGCGGATATGAAGGTCGGTTTTTTCTGGGTCCTCTAAAAAGCAGAGGAGATTTTAAGGAAATCATTGATCGCGCTCGGGCAGACACGGATGCAGCGATCAAAGCGTCTGGGAAGAACGGGCCGGTGAAGAAAGCCTTCTGGACATTCTTTATCTCAATGGCACGGCGGGTTCTTGCCCGGTCCGCGGACTTGGACTTGGCAACAGCTCAGCAGATTGTCAGGTAAATTACGGGAATGGAGGGATAATCGTATGAGTTATTTTTCCCGGCAATCCGCCAAGCCCCCTCCGGACCCCTTGTAAAAATCCGGACCCATATCGGGCCCCGTTGTACGAGTTTTGCCTCTCCCCCCTTTTTCGCAGAGGTAATGAAATGGAAAAGCACGGTAATTTGTCCGGAACAAATCACTATTCTCCGACGGGAATTGGGGAGGTAATGTGTAGCAATGTTCCAGGACCCGATCCCGGAACGTATCCTGTGGGGGGAAACGGTCTGGACCGGCTGGGGGTGTTCCGGGTAAAGCAGGTGGCGGAAGCCCCTGGGGGAGAATGAAACTATAAAAAAGCACTCATGTCCCACCCTGATCCTGGTGGAACGTGTTTCTAGGGCCCCATATGCACAGGAGATTTCCTTAGGTGCGGATGGTGACAGAACCCCCGGATTTTAAACGATTATCGGGTCGGGGATCTGTTCCGGAGCCGGTGCCGGGTCAGAAAAAAACAGAATCAGAAAAAAATGATTTGCCGTGTGTTTTATGAACTATGCCATCACGGCATACGCTACTATGGAGAGGAGGAAGGCCAAAAGGAGCATGGCAAGCGAGAGTGGCGCGACAAAGACGAGCATGGCGTTCACGGTACTTGCCAGCTGGGCGATCCGGTTGGAGCCAAAGACAACAATATGCTCGCACTGGGCAGTTGCTGCCCCGGCTTCTGACGATGCGAGATCATCGATGGCTTCCTGAACGCTCTGCATGATGTGGGGCAGGAATTCTTTTACCTCAACGTGCATCCCCACGGGGTTCTTACCGGTGATGGTGTTCACGACATGGGAATCGGTTGTCATCACTTCTGCATTATCGACTTTGGTAAGGACCTGTTCGAGAAGGATCTCCCGGACACCTGCGGCCATATTGTTCCCGTCGATGAGGATGTATGCGGACTTCTGACCCTCGACTTCGACGACAAGAGTCTGGATCCCGAGATCCCCGAACCCTTCATCGCGTCCGTAAGGGACAGTATGATGCGAGACCCCGATCCTGAACGGGTGCATAGGTGCGGACAGGCAGGTATTCATCCCCGCAAGACATGCCCGCTGGTATTCCGTGGCAGTCAGGGTTGCAAGGAGCACCGGGGATGAGAGATCCGTCATGCAGTTGTGACCATCGACGATAGCCACGTGGGGGAACCAGCGGTGGCCTTCGGCCATGATGGTCATCCCTATCGAGAAATCCAGGTCTTCAGTCCGGTGGGGGGAACGGGTGGTTACTACGAGAACCGAATCACCGAACCGCTGGTAGAGTGCCTGAACGGTTCCATCGGATACCCGGCCGGATTTTCCCGCCAGGGGAAAATATCCGACATTGCTCCTGGACTTCTGCAGGGCATCGATGACTTTTTTGATCTCGGTCTCCGAGACCAGGTTAAAGTCATGGGTTGCACAACCGTGGGCGACAAGGGTCTCATCCTCAAAACTGTCATGCAGGATCTTGGGAAGGTTGCCACCCCCGATCTCTCCCATCGGCCCGGGGTGGAGGTTGGGCACGGTGAAGATCACCGGTTTTTTATTCTGCCTCTTAAAAAAGAAACTCACCTGGGGAACAAAGATCTCCTCGCCGATCTCCCGGAAAAAATCCTCCATGCCTTTCGAACCATCGGTCATATGGGCGATGAATGCATTGACAAAGGCAAGTCCCCGTATTTTAAAAGCCCGTTGCAGGGGCCGCTCGATCATCCAGACAAGGATAGCAAATCCCAGGCCGAAGACCAGCTGGAGGACGAGGGCAAAGATCCCAAACGCGAGAAAACCAAACGAGGACGAGAACATGAGCATCCCGGCAAGGATTCCCGGGCCGCTCTGGGTGAATGCCGGCAGGATCATCCGGGGGAGTCGGTAATCGGAGATTGCAACGAGGACAAACAGGCGGAGGCCGAAGATGAACCCGAGGGAGATAGCATAAAAGAGGGGAATGAACCGGACCGAAAAGGCAAGAGAACTGAGGGTGATGATCACTGCAAAGACCGTGCAGGAAAGCGCAAGAAGGGCAGACCGGTTCCAGGTCATGGTCTTCCCGCCTAATTCGATGATCGGTTTTGTCAGGGCGAGGGCTGCAATCGCAGGAAGCGTAAACGCAACCGTGCCGGAGAACGGGAGATAGACCCATGCACGGGCGCTGGCCGCATCGATGAAAAGGCCGAGCAGGATGATAATGAAAAGGGATCTCTGCCACGAAGGAGCGGTGAAGATATACCGGGTCAGCTGCCCCAGTTTGACATCACTGCCCTGCGCCATCAGGCAAACCCTCCGAGAACGAGTTCATGCCGGTCGGGAGTTGACCGTAGTTCCGATGTCGTGTAGGTTATTGGCCGGGAATAAAAGGGCGCATTGAGCGTGAGGCTCTCGTACTCGCCACCCTCGCCGGCTATATTGATCCGGTAAGAAGCTTCCACTTTTTTTAACCGGGCGATGAGGGCAGCATCGAACCGGGCGCCAAGAAAACTTTCATCGAGACCCTCCGCGGCGGTGACAACGATCCGGGCATCAAGCCGGTCTGCAACTTCTCTTACCAGTTCCCCGGTGTTCATGTGCCAGAGGGGAGTGAAGAGCGCGAGACCAAGCCGGTTGCAGATGGTCCTTACCCGCTCTGCCTGATAGACAGAGGCGACTGCACCGGCGATAACCCCCTCAATATCGAGCGCGGCAAGGCCCGTTTCCAGGTCGGCGAGTTCCTCCTCCTTTCTCCCGTGTGTGGCGATCTCAACATACTCCATGCCGGAAACGCGGGCGATTACCGGGACCGCGTCGAGATTTGCTGAATGGAACATATAGGAATCGGGATTTTTTGGCCGGGCTGTCACCAGGTACCGCACGTCCTTGCCATTGTCCAGTGCTCTCTGGCAGGAAAGGATCGAATCTTTTCCTCCTGAAGTGAGTGCTGCCCAGCTCATCTGTTCATTCCCCCGTTTATGGTTTACCCAGATCACCGAAATGCTGCCGGTATCGTTCTGTCATCTGAGTCCACGTCGGCAGGTGGGTCTGGCACCCCACATGCTCCACCACAAACGATGCCGTCACCGTCCCTATCCTGCAGCAGGTAAGCGGGGAATACCCCTGCACGTATGCAGTCAGGAAACCGGCCCTGTACGAGTCGCCTGCACCCGTCGGGTCAGAGAGCGTTACCGGAACTACCGGAATAAAATGCTCTTTTCCTCCGGTATACAAGGTGCTTCCGTCACCGCTCATGGTGAATATTGCCATGGTTACCCGCGAGACGATAGAGTCACGTGAGGTCCCAAGGGTCCTGCACATGTGCTCGATCTCGTGCTGGTTGGCAAAGAGGATGTCAATGTTACCGAGGATCGAATCCAGCTGCTCTTTGGTGTACCAGAAAACGTCCTGCCCCGGATCAAACGAAGCAAACTCGCTCTTCTCCGCTACCCGGCAGTTGAATTCCGGGTCTGCTGTTGCCATGTGGACAAACGGGAGTGCCGGCGGTTCTGATTGTGCAAATACTTTTGATGCCCCCCATTCAAAGAAGGTCATCTGGTCCCCGGCTTCGTCCGTGAACATGAATGCTGTGGGGGTATGGGCTTCCGGAACCTCAAAAAACTGCTGGCGGACACCCAGTTTCTCCATCCAGGCATCGTAATCGCTGCCGTAAAAGTCCCCGCCAACGCAGGAGATGAGGGTCGTATCCCCGCCAAGCATTGCAATGCCTGCTGCAATATTTGCCGCCCCGCCGCCGAAATAGATCTGCCGGTCCGTGATATGGGTTGAGCAGTTCTTCTCCGGCAGGTGCGCCACTTTGGAGATATGGTCGATGGCTGTATGCCCTACAACGTGGATCATTCTCATACCTGTTCCTGGACATCCAGTATTTTTAAGGGGATGTCCCGCAGCGCTTTCCCGATAACGGATTTTGCAATCCGTCCTGCATGTTCAGCAGATTCGCCCCTGAAAACTTTCATCTCCAGTACGAGTCCGACAAGGGCCGTGTCAGCTACCACGATTGCACTTGAAAGTTCTTTCTCACAATAGGGGCAGGCGAGCATTCCCGCTTCCACTTCCACGTATTTTGCAGCAGGGTTCAGGCGCTTCCCCGCTTCGCTGATGGCTATCCCGATGGCATCGTCAAGAGATTTGACATCCTTTATGAGCCAGGCCGATTCCAGTGTCACAGTATAATCCGGCATCTTTTTGTCACCTCACCACTGTTCGCGGTGTACATGTTCTCCCGTTGGCATCCGTTCCGTCAGGCTTGTTGGAGTTTCTCCTTTACCCGCTGCGAGCAGCGCGATGGGGCGGATATGCTGGGGCAGGTCAAGGATCTCCCGTACTTCATCCTCGTTGAATGCCCCGGTCCAGCACGTGTGGATCTTTTTTGCATGGGCTGCAAGCATCATATAGGTACAGGCAATAGTTGCATCCTCAACGGCATAGAGAATTCCCCGCTCCCCGTAGCGCGACATCGAACGGACATAATTTGCACAGACAACAAAAACCGTTGCAGCTTTCTCCAGGTGGACCTGCCCGAATGCTGCCTCTGCGAGAGCTCCGCGGGTCTCCTCCTCCGTAACAACAACAACGTCCCAGGCTTCAAGGTTGCCTGCGCTTGGCGCAGTGCTGGCGCTCTTAAGAATATAATCCGTCTCTTCCTCTGTCAGCGGATCATCCTCATACTCGCGGACCGATGAACGGCAGGAGAGAAAACCGAAAAAATCAGATGAGTCCATGTTCCGTGAGTACCTGCCATGCTTCCGCCGCAGGAGTGGTGGATGCACTGATTGCTGCAGCAATTTTTTCAGAGGCCTTTTCAGGAGAGTTCCCCTCAACAAGAGAGATTGCATCGTTGAGAGAATTTATCGCCTTCTGGAATTCCTGCCGCCCGGTATCGCGGAGTGCAAACTGGATCTCGCTTCTTACTGACTCCATCATCAGGAGGAGCATCCGCTTCCCGCCCGCCCGCTCCTGTTCCGAAAAACCGGTCAGTGCAATGGCCAGCTGGGAGGCCATGATCAGTTCGGACTTGGCCCGTTCACCGAACTGGTAGCTCTTTACTGCAGTTGGAAGATCCATACTCACCATGGTTGTTCTGAATAAAATATAGTTATGATACAATAGCGGCTGACTAAAAAATTATACGACAAAATGTGAAAAACCAGTGGGGAGGCGGGTGAACCCCCCGACCCATCACGGGCTGTACTATTCCAACGGAATTACCGGGAAGACTTTGCCTTTGCACCGAGAGCGGATACTTTTGCCCGCTTCATGTGCCGGCGGATCATCGGGTTTGCCGTGGACTCGTTCATGCCGGATCCACCGGACCTGTCTCCGCCGCGCCTGCCGCCGCGCCTGCCGCCACCGCGCTGCCCGCCCATGGCTTCTGCCATCTGATCGACCTGCTTGACATTGGCGCCGGCCTTGAACCGCTGGTTCGGGCCGGGGGTCTTTGCCTCGCCTTCTTTCTTCGGGACGAGCCGGATCTGACCTTTTACACCTTTTACCTGTGCCCAGATGGTTGTACCTGTTTTACCCATAATTAAACTCCTTATCTAATTCTGCTGCCCCACTCATAAATGTTCGCGCTGTCAAAATCCTGATCTGACCGGTGACTGAATCCTGTTCACGGTTTTTTCCCTGCAGTTGCAGATTCAATCTCTCTTCTTAAGATCTCGCTCACAACTTTCCCGTCAACCGATCCGCGCACTTCTTCCATGACAACGCCCATAAGGGGACCAAGGGCTGCTTTTCCTTTTTCAGCAACAAAATCCGATCGTTCGGCAATGATCTTCCGGACGATTGTCTCGAGTTCGGCCCGGGAGACAGCCGGGGCAAGTTCCGCAAGAGCGGTGTCTATTGAACTTCCTTTGGCAATGCTGCGGATCAGGTCGGGTACTGCCTCTTTTGCTGCTTTTCCCCCTTCAACCGCACGCCAGATTGCCAGATACGCCCCGTCAGAAACAGACCTGACATCAACTCCTTCCCGTCTCAGTTCCGTTACGGTTGAGAGCAGGGTAAAGGCAGCAAGTTTCGGTTTGATCCCTTCCTTCAACGCGTGGTCGAAAAGGGGAAGCTTCTCAGACGCGGCCAGTTGCAGGGCATAATTTTTCTCGATCCCGTATTCGCGGGCGAACCGTTCCGCTTTTTCAGTAAGCAGCTCGGGGATGGTAACTGCAGACCAGCGTTCATCCCCGATAATCACCGGCAGGACATCCGTCTCCGGGTACATACGGGCTGCACCCGGGAGGGGGCGCATGTAGGCAGTGCTCCCGCTCTCGAGCATCTTTCTTGTCTCTTCAGGAACCGGTTTATCGGATAATGCAAGGGTTGCCCGGGTAATGACCTGGCTGATGGCACATGCTGCCTGCTTCTCATTTGCACCGGCAACGAGAATAACACAGTCATTCTCTCCGGCGTTCATGTGAGATCTTAAAAGGCCGACCTCTTCAGCGGTGACACCATATGCCGGGAGTTCGTCCGTATGGAAGATGCCCCCGACTCCGCACTTTTTCGCGTAGTCGGACATCTCGCTGCCGAGCCTGCGCTCGGGCTGGATCTCGCGCCCGACAAGCCCGGCAAATCCTTTGAGGGTGACGGCATGGATCTTTTTTGCCTTTTTCAGGACAGTGGATTTGGTTTCCTTAAAAAGCGCGGTGATGTCAAGACCAGTGGCACCACCGGTTGTCGCCCCCCGTGTCCGGAGTTCATCGCGGATCCGGAGCAGGTTCTGCTGTCGCTGCACTTCGCGCCGGACAACTTCTGCGATCAGGTCGAGTTCCTGCACGCCCTTGATCTCAACGCGTGCACCCTGTGCAATGGATATGTTGACATCCTGCCGGATAGTGCCGATCCCGCGTTTCACTTTGCCGGTCGACCGGAGGACCATGCCGATATATTCCGCAACAGACTGCACTTCTTCAGGGGTGTGCATGCAGGGCGAAGTGGTGATCTCGACAAGCGGGATCCCGAGCCGGTCAAGGCTGAAGACCTCGTCCTTTACCCGTTGCGCTGCCTCTTCCTCAAGACAGATGGTCTCGATCTCCCCACCGTTCGGCAGGCTGCCGTTGAATGCAACGAGCATAGTCCTCTGGAATCCGCTCGTGTTCGAGCCGTCGATAACCAGCTTGCGCATGGTGTGCAGCTGCGGGACCGGCATCATGCCAAACATCTTTGCAATCGTGAGGCAGACCGTGAGAGCCTCATCGTTCAGCGGTGCAGGCGGCTCCTCGTCGTTCTCGACAAGACAGGTTGTGTCGTACGTGTAATACAGGAATTTCCGGTTATTCTTCATCTCTTCCTTTGCTGCCCGGTCGATCTCCCCCATCTCGCTGACGGTTGCCCTGAGGTACCGGAAGAATTCACCGTTGTGTTCCCGGACTTCGCGAAGAGTGGTCGGACAGTTGCAGAAGAGCTTCCTCCGGGTGTCCAGCTGCTGGTGGATCTCAATTCCTGCCACAAGTCCGAGTGCTTTATAGTCCATGGGCGCTCCTCCGGGTGCATTCCCCTTTAAGATCCGCCTGCATGAGCCCCGCAGCCTTCTTTGTATCCTTCTCGTTTCCCAGCACCCACATCATCTTTACCAGCGCGGCTTCTGGGAGCATATCTCCCCCTTCCAGGACTCCTGCAGCTAGCAGGTCACGCCCCGTATCGTAGACCCGGTCGCAGACCCGGCCGTTCAGGCACTGGGATGTCATCACGAGAAGAGTGCCCGATTCGGCAAGATGCCTTAGTTGCGGGATGAGTACCGTGCCGGTATGCCCAAGACCGGTGCCGGCTATGATAAGCCCGGCATAGCCCTCGTACGCTTTCAGGATATCCGGAGACATGCCGGGATAGAACTGCAAAAGCCCGCATCGGGGTTCGATCTTATCGTGAAGTGCAGGTTTCTGCGTCCCCCGGCGAACGGCTCCGGGAGATAAGGTTACTTCGCGGGAGGGGTACGCAACCGTGCCGATCGGTTCCACGCCAAGGCTCCTGAATGCATCCCGGCGGGAGGTGTGCATCTTGCGCACCCGGGTGCCACGGTGGATGGCGCAGTAATCATCATTCGTGGTCGCATGCATGACAACCGCCACTTCACCAAGGCCGCTCGTTGCCACGGATGCTGCACAGATCGCATTCATCGCGTTGTCACTCGAAGGACGGTCGGCGGAACGCTGCGATCCGACAAAAATGATCGGGACGGGTGTGTCGAGCATGAAACTGAGCGCTGCCGCGCTGTAGGCCATCGTGTCCGTACCATGGGTGACAATAATCCCCTGCGCTCCTCCTTTGATCTCGTCAAAGACAGCCCGGGCAAGATCCTGCCAGATGGCGGGAGTCATGTTCTCCGATAAGATGGTAGCAAGCGGAATGGTACGGTAATTGGCAATCTCCGCGAGTTCAGGGATAGCGATGAGGATGTCGCTTGCATCGAACTGGCTGGTGACCGAGCCGGTCCGGTAATCGATCCTGCTCGCGATCGTGCCACCGGTTGATACGATGGCAAGGTTCGAGAGACTCCGGTTCTGCGGGACATCGGTTTTCTTCTGGGGGGATGGCGGGGAGCGGGTGACAAAACTGCAGGCATCTGGAGTAACCCCGATATTATAGCCGGAATCCAGCTTGACAACCGCCATGCCGTCCCGATCGGTGATATAGACGCCGTTTCTCTTCTTCCCGCCGTAATCGCAGTGTACGAGATCTCCTGAAACAAATAGTTGTGTTATGCTACCCGCCTCCGGGCTTTGGTTATGAGATTCTTTTTCGCTTTCTCCAGGTTTCCGACTCTTCCGCTCACGAGCGCACGATCCGCAACAAGGTTCTTCCGGCAGCCCGTGACTGCCTTCTTTGTTGCAACCGGGGACGGACCGCCGGGAGATTTTCGGATAGTGACACTATACGTTACGTCAAGCGCACTATCGATGGCTTTCTGGGTGAGACCTTTACCCTTGAGAGAAATTCCCCCGCCCACTTCTTTTGCAGCGGCCTCAAGGGTCTTTAAGGTGAGATCCCCTTTCTGGACTGCCCTTCCGACAATGCTGTGGGCGGTCCGGAACGGGATGCCGTACGATCGCACCAGCGTATCCGCAAGTTCGGTGGCTGTCGAGAACCCTTTCCCGGCCTCTTCGTTCATCCGCCGGGTGTCGAACTGTGCACTGGAGAGCATGCCGGCGAGAAGCCGGATGCTTGTCCTCGCATCCCGCATCCCGCGCCAGATGTTGGGGGTGAGTTCCTGGAGGTCGCGGTTATAACTCAGAGGAAGTCCTTTGACAATCATCAGGGCGCTGCTGAACGCGCCGAAGACCGATCCGGTTTTTGCCCTCATAATCTCTGCGGTATCCGGGTTCTTCTTCTGAGGCATGATGGACGATGTGGAGCAGAATGCATCGTCAAGGGTAACAAATTTCGCAAACGAGGTGCTCCAGACAATCAGTTCTTCAGAGAGCCTGCTGGTATTCGTCATAAGGATCGAGAGATCCGCAAGGGTCTCAAGGGCAAAATCCCGGGTCGCTACCGCGTCCATGGTGTTGATCACAAGACCATCAAATCCAAGGAGAGATGCCGTATATTCCCGGTCTATCGGGTACCCGGTGGATGCGAATGCCGCTGCCCCAAGAGGGGAGAGGTTAACGCGGGCATACGCGTCCCGCAGCCGGTCGAAATCACGGGAGAATGCCTGCTCGTAGGCCAGAAGATGGTGGGCGAGTGTTGTCGGCTGGGCGTACTGGAGGTGGGTGAACCCCGGCATGATTGTCCCGGCGTGATTGTTTGCGAGGGCCGTGAGGACTTCCCTGACGGTCAGGATCTCTTCCATCAGCCCGATCTGTTCTTCACGGAGCCGTATCCGGATACAGGTGGCAACCTCATCGTTTCGCGACCGGCCCATGTGCATCCGGCCGCCGGCTTCTGCACCCACAGCCTCGATGATGAGCGATTCGATACCCGCGTGGACATCCTCGAACTTTTCATCGAAAACTTCCTCCGGAATTCCGTTGTCGAATAACCCAAGAAGAGCCGGAATGAGCTGTTCAGTGATATTTTTATCAATTATCTTCTGCCGGTCCAGCATCAGCACGTGGGCGATATCCACGAGAAGGTCTGCATCGGCGATTTGGCGGTCAGCCTGCATCGAAGAAAGGAAATGCATTATATCCCCGGTCCTTTCACCGGACAGGCGCCCCAGCCTCACAACATCGGTTCGCATCCGTTCACCCTTAAGATATTGCGTAATTATTGGTCGTGAAGGGATTAAAGCCACGCCTTGCGTGCGGCCAGTTCTATTGCCCGCTGAACAGATTCTTTCGGGATTATCGTTGCAACCGGGATATGGACGAGCTGCTCGATCACGCTGGATACGATGGGCGCACAGACAATGGCAACCGCACCTTCCCGCTCTGCCCTGACCGCTGCAATGATCGCATCCTCCATGGTATGGACGGGATACTCCCGGATCTTGACCCGGTGCGAGTCCACGTCGGCGGTCCTCTCTTCGATGGTTTCGAGAACGGGACGGGCAACGATGAGACCGATGAACTCGCCCTCGCCGGTCCGGTAGAACTGCCGGATTGCATGGACAATCGCCCGGAGTGTGGAGAGGTTGGGCGAACGCTTTCCGTGGAGGATCTTGTATAATGAACTTTGCGCGATCCCGCTCTTTTCAGACAATTCCCGGATACTGATCCTCAGGTCATGGTGCAGGAGATCCGCAAGAGCCCCTACAAACTCCTCATCGGACGTGAGGGCAGCGCGCATAAGCCGGTCGATTGGGTCAATCTGTACCATATATTTACACAATACGGTTAATTCTGGATAAAAATTTCCTTTTTGTCACTTCGGGGCCTGGTCTTTTTGGACATATTGTGGACAATAATACACGATTCATTATCATTTTGTCATATAAATGCAATGTTTTTACTATAATTGTACAAATATTTTGTCTGAAACGCACATTTTTTATTATTGCCGGAACAACACTCTCATTATGAAAATGATGAAGGTAACGGCAATTGCGCTCATCGCCATTGCCCTGATATTGCTGACCGCCGGATGCACCCAGCCTGCGGCAACTCCCGGAACAACAACCCCGTCCACAACGGTCGCTCCGATCAAGGAACTCCGGATCGGCTACCAGCCCAGCACTCACCAGATGGCGGAGATCACCGCCATGCAGAAAGGCTGGTGGCAGCAGGACCTTGCACCGCTCGGCGTCCAGAACGTCAGCGACAAGCTCTTCCCGACAGGCGCACCCGAGATGCAGGCCATGCTCGCCGGGGACATTGATGTCGCCTATGTCGGCGCCGCCCCGGTCCTGAGCGCTGTTGCCACCGGGCTCGATGCGAAGATCATCGCCGGTGTCAACACCCAGGGATCCGATCTTGTTGTCCGGAATAATCTCGATTACAAGGGCCCGCAGAGCCTCAAAGGCCTGACGATAGCGACCTTCCAGGCAGGAACCATCCAGGATACTATCCTCCGGAACTGGCTCCAGCAGAACAACCTTTCTCCCGACAAGGATGTTTTCATCAAGGGTATGAACGGCGGCGATGCAGTCACAGCAATTACGGCCGGCAAAGTCGATGCCATATTCCTGCCCACCCCGTCCCCCAGCACGGTTGTCAACCAGGGCAGCGGTAAGATCGTTGTCCACTCTGGTGAAATGTATCCCAACCACACCTGCTGTGTACTCGTTGTCAGCGGCAAGCTGATCCGGGAGCACCCGGAAATTGTGAAGCAGATTCTTGCAACGAATGATAAAGCAGTTGCATATAACCTGCAGAATCCCGAAGAGGCTGCACAAATCTATGCTACCAAGACCGGCGCAAAACTGGACGATGTCAAAGCTTCCCTGAAGGAATGGGACGGTAACTGGGCATCCGATCCAAACATCATTATTGCACCTGTCCTTGACTATGCAAAGATCCAGAACGATCTCGGCTACATCAAGAAGCCCCTGACCCAGGCCGACCTCTTTGACCTGTCCTTCTACAAGAAGTAAGCCTGGTTGAATGAACCAATCCTTTTTTTCTTTGAGACCATTGTATAGGTAAGGTCTGGCGTGCAGGGCATAAGCTGGAAAAATATCCGGAGCATAACCCTTCCGGCACGACCGTGAGATACGAGATTCCCATGAGACTATCCGCAAATAAGATCAGCATCCGGTGGCTGGGAGTGCTTGCCATCATAGCAGCACTCGTTATTTGGGAAGTAATTGCGGCCGGTATTGTCAGGAATGCGTTTATCCTTCCCTCTCCTGTGGATGTCGTCACTGCCTTCATGGAGCTCGTCGAGACAGGCAGGATCATCCCGGATTTCGTGGACAGTCTCATCCACTTTGGGATCGGTCTCGCAGCTGCCCTTGTCATCGGCATTCCGATTGGAATCCTGATGGGGTGGAGCCGGCGTTTCGATGCATTTCTCGACCCGATCATCGAACTGCTCCGGCCGATTCCCCCGCTTGCCTGGATCCCGTTTGCCATCATCTGGTTTGGCCTTACATCGTGGTCCGCCGGTTTTGTCATCTTCGTAGGCGCGGTCTTTCCGGTCATCATCAATACCTATAGCGGGTTCAGGAGCGTACCAAGGATTTTTGTGGAGGCGGGAAAGATGCTCGGTTGCACGAAAAATTTCAGCCTGATACGATACATCGCATTTCCTGCCGCCCTTCCTTCAGTGGCCGCCGGTATACGGATAGCGTGCGGCGTCGGCTGGATGTGCCTTGTGGCCGCTGAACTCTTCGGCGTTTCCAATAACGGCCTTGGCATGGCCCTCTGGCTCTATTACAATCTCCACCGGATGGACTGCGTGGTTGTCTATATGATCCTGCTCGGACTCACCGGACTTGCCTTTGATATGGCGTTCCGGTATTATATTGAGCGTCACTTCCTGAAGTGGCGGACCGGGGAGGTGGCGTGAGATGGGCAGTCTTGAGATCCACGACCTGAACCAGTCATTCTCCCGCGATGACGGGTCCCGGCTCGTTGTCCTCGACCACCTCAACTTCGAGGTAAAAGACAAGGAGTTTGTCTGCATCCTCGGTTCCTCCGGGTGCGGCAAGACAACGCTGCTGCGCCTGATAGCCGGCCTTGATGAAGCGCAGGAAGGGTCGATCATCATCGATGGCGAGGAAATAAAGGGCCAGAATCCCAAGGTGGGCATGGTATTCCAGGAGTACTCGCTCTTCCCGTGGCGCAACGTTATGGACAATATCGCATTCGGACTGGAGATGAAAGGGATCGGAAAAGAGGAGCGTTACCGGATTGCAAAACATTACCTGGATCTCGTGAACCTCTCCCAATTCCGTGAGAGTTATCCCTCGGAGCTTTCCGGAGGGATGCGGCAGCGGGTTGCCGTTGCCCGGGCGCTGGCACTTGATCCGGTACTTCTCCTGATGGATGAGCCGTTCGGGGCGCTCGATGCCCAGACCCGCAACATGCTCCAGAAGGAACTGCTCGATATCTGGGAGGAGACAAAAAAGACGGTAGTCTTCATTACCCATAGCGTGGACGAAGCAGTCTATCTCTCGGACCGTATCATCGTTTTGACACCACGTCCGGGCCGCATCTGCCGGATCTTTGAAGTTGAGCTGTCCCGGCCCCGCGACCGTACGAGCGTAGAGTTCGCGCAGGTCCGGCGCGAGGTTCTCGATCTTATAAGCCAGAACTGTGCTATCCAGTAAGATTTAATACGCTCCATCTCCATTTTATACAAGCAGTTTGAGAAGCGTACCGGCATTAATATCTGATAAGTTCCCGATATTCTTGCCCGCTTTTAGCAATCTTTCACAGGAGTAGGACGCGATGGTTAGAAAACCGGCAAAGATGTACAGGAACATTTCCAAGAAAGCCTATACAAGACGCAAATATATGGGCGGTGTTCCCGGGAGCAAGATTGTGCAGTTCGAGATGGGCAACCTCTCGCAGGAATTTCCCACCGAAGTTGACCTTATTGTCGAAGAAGCATGCCAGATCCGGCACAGCGCCCTTGAGGCGGCCCGTATCACCGCAAACCGCCGGCTGATGAAGGATGTCGGCAGGTCCAACTTCCACTTCAAGGTACGTGTTTTCCCCCACCATGTCCTGCGCGAGAACAAACAGGCAACCGGTGCCGGTGCTGACCGTGTCTCAGAAGGTATGCGCCTTGCATTCGGCAAGGCTGTCGGCACAGCCGCACGGGTCGAGCCAGGCCAGAAGATCATGACGGTCTACTCCACGCCACAATACCTCGAGAAGATCAAGGATGCACTCCGGCACAGCGGCCACAAGCTCCCAACCCCCTCACACCTGAAAGTGAGTGTTATCAAGGTCAGCGGGAAGATCGTTGCGGCACCGAAGCTCGTCGGTGAGAAAGTTGTTGCAGCACCGGTCGTTACTGAAGAGGCAGCTGCAACTGCAGCGGCAGCAGAGCCCGCGAAGGGTGCAGCCCACGCCAAGGGCGGCAAGGACGCTGCACCGGCTAAGGGTGGTAAGGATGCAGCACCTGCAGCAAAGGGTGCTGCACCGGCAAAGGCCGAAGAGAAGAAAGGCCCGGCCCACGCAAAAGGCGGCAAAAAGTAAATTTTTCCGGCCTTTTTTTTATTTTTTTATTCGCATTTGTTCGTTTTTTGAGCGGGATTTTTTAACCGGTACTGCAAACCATCCGGTTGGTCGTTTTCCCGGCAAATAACCGGAAGGAGAAAACGTAAAACCCATGTTCTGTCTTTCCATGCGGACGCGCTTTTGCCGGCCCGGGGATTCATGCGTAACCATCCATTTATTTTAAAAGGGTCTGATACCGCCTGCAGGAATAAAGAAAGGGGAGAACACCAAGGAATACCGGAATTCAGACAGCGGAAAGTAAAGTGCAGCAATAATAAAGGTCAAACGCTCCGATGGTTTTTAATCCATCCATTCAGCACAATTCCGTCAATCACCGGATTCCCGTAGAGATTACTGATAATTCCTTCCATAGTGAATAGCTCCCCGGTATAATTTTTCACTTTCAGATGGAAGGGTTTAACCATACCCGGGTTGTTCATGATTTCAAAAAAGATGCTCTGGATTTTAGGCAGTTCTTCTTCAGGAATAACACCGGACAATGCCTTCCCCACAAGGTGTCCGCTCGGATATCCAAGCGAACGGTTTATTGAAGGACTATCATACCGGAGCGTTGTGTCCCTGTTGAGGATCGCGATGATGTCCGAGGTGTCTTCTACCAAAGACCGGAAATATTCCTCATTCTGTCGGGACTGCTCTTCCAGGTTTTTATTCTGGGTGATGTTCCGTATATATACTGCGTATAACACGACATCGTCATGAGGATTCCGGACCGGATAGAGGGTGACTTCAAACCATTTCTCGTTGAACTTTTCTTCGAAGCAGAGGGGAGTTGCCTGTATCGGGTTGGCATTCCATCCCGCCATTTTCTGGGAAAGAATACCCCGGTTCACGAGATCCGACACATTCGAACCGATCAGTTCCTGCACATTTTTCCCGACAAGATTCGCAAGAGAGACATTCACGGCCAGGAAACGCCCGCTGATATCTACAAGGAACAGGATATCTTCTATCGCGTTGAGCAGGACACGGGTGGTCTCCTCGCTCACTCTCAGAGCGTGTTCCATGGAATGCTTGTAGAGTGCCATCTCGATATTGGTCTTGAGCTCCAGTTCCCGGAAGGGTTTGAGGATATAGCCAAACGGCTCCGTGATCTTTGCCCGGGCAAGAAAACGATCATCGCTGTAAGCAGTCAGGTAAATAACCGGAATACGGTATTTGGCCTTTATGATCTCAGCTGCTTCAATTCCATTCATTTTGCCGGCAAGCATAATGTCCATGAGAATGAGGTCGGGACGCAATTCTCCGGCATGTTTCACGGCCATCTCGCCGGTAGGCGCAATTGCACAGACGTCATATCCAAGATCAGTCAGGCTTCTCCTGAGATCCATGCTGGTTACTGCCTCGTCTTCGACAACGAGGATTTTTGTCTCATTCATAATGGTCACCTGAAAGTATCGGTTCAATAGTGAATGTGATCCGGTATTCTGTTCCGGATACTCGGTTAAGGGAAATCGAGCCCTGGATCTGCCTTACCAGCGAGTTGACCAGCTGCATACCCAGGGTATCTGTCTGTTCAAGAGTTACCGTCTCCGGGAGTCCTATCCCATCATCATTTACAACGAGAGTGTACCGGTCTTCCTCTTTTCTGAGATCTACGCAGATAATGCCGGTCCGGTTGTCGGGGAAGGCATATTTCAGGGAATTGGAGATCATTTCGTTGATCATAAGGCTGAGCGGGATTGCTTTGTCAATGGGAAGAAGAATATTCTCCGCATGAATCCGGATTGCTACGGTTTTAGGAGAAATCCCATAAGACTGGAGGAGGTATTCTGCAATTTTCTTAAGATAGTCTGAGTAATCAATCTCTGCCAGATTTTTGGACTGGTAGAGTTTTTCATGCACAAGGGCTATCGACATAACGCGGTTCTGGCTTTCACGAATCACTTCCCTGCTGTTAACATCCTTGATGAGTTTTGCCTGCAGGTTGAGGAGACTGGAGATCACCTGCATGTTATTTTTGACCCGGTGGTGAATCTCCTTCAAGAGAATTTCCTTCTCTTTTAATGAAGTTACCAGTTCGTCCTGGAGAGTTTTTCGATCCGTGATATCCCGTGCAATACCACTGAATCCCAGAAAAACACCCTCCTGACTGAAATGAGGTGTGCCGTTGATCTCAAAGATATGGGGGACCTGCCCGCGATCCAGAAATGTCAGTTCCAGACCGGAAACCGGTTGCCTGACCCGGATATTCTCCTCGTGCAACAAATAAAAAAAATTCTCCGAATCTTTTGGCATGAATTCCGCCGGACTCCTTCCAACGCTTTCTTCGGGTGAATGCCCCAGGATCGAAGAAACATTCGGGCTGATATACGTGATTCGACCATTCTTGTCAATCTGAAAGACAATATCATTCGTTTGTTCTACAAGGGACCGGTATTTTTCTTCGCTGACCTTGAGTTCTTCCATGATTTTCTTGCGCTCGTTTGCTTCGATCTGGAGGTTCCGGTTCAGTTCGAAGAGCTCCCTGGTGCGCTCCCGGACTTTTTGTTCAAGCTCTGCATAAGCCGTCTGCATGGCATCTTCTGCCCGTTTTCGGTCAGTAATGTCAAGGAAACTCTCAAGCAACAACGATTTTCCGGAAATAATTACGGGTATTGCCGTTTTCAGGATCGGAATCTTCCTGCCATCAGGATTTATGAGAACGCATTCTGAAAAGTCAGTATTCTTTCCAATGCCTGCTACCGGGTATTTCGGATCGGTATGACAGAGAAACGCATTACAAACAGATCCGAGAATATCAGACTTATTTTTCCCTATCATTCTTACAGCAGCCGGGTTTGCATCGATGATAGTATTTGTTTCGGGATCGGTAATTACAAGACCCGTCTGGACAGAATTAAAAATTGTCTTGAGATATTTTTCACTACTCACAAGTTCATTCTCTGCGTTTTTACGGTCCGTGATATCCTCAAGGGTTTCAAGCGCCCCGACGATTGTGCCCCGGTCGTCCCTTATGGCAACCGCAGTACCATGAAGCCAGGTACCATTCCTGCCAAAATGGGGGAAGAAATCGGTGAATTCAAACGCTCCGTCAACATACCGGGACCGGCGGTATTTTCCTTCATACCAGACAGGAATATCCTCCAGTTTTTCATCAACCAGCAGGTCTGCAAGAAGCGGCCGGAGGGATTTATAAAACGCTTTCCAGGCATTTTTTGTAAACCGTATCTCATGCGATTCAATACCGCTGTAACTTTCCAGCGCTTTGTTCCAGTAAATCACCTCGTGATTCCTGTTAATCACAAACTGGGGGATGGAAGATCCGTCTATGATTGCATGCAATCGCTGCTCGCTGGCCCGGATCTCATCTTCCATATACTTACGCTCGGTAATATCACGGGCAATGGACAAGGAGAGTTGTTTCCCGTGCAACTCAAAGAGGTGGGCATTTACCTCAACGGGATATTCGGTACCGTTCTTTTTTTTATAAACAGTATCAAACGTAGCATGTCCCCTCTTCTGAATCGTTCGTGACAGGGCAGGGATTTTATCAACGTACGGAGGAGCGATAATATCCTGGAAGCTCATCCGGAGCAGTTCTTCCCGGGTGTATCCCAGGTGGGTGCAGGCAATATCGTTGGCCATGATGTACCGACCGGGAAAACCTTCCGGAGACATCTCATGGACGAATATCGAATCATTTGCATTATTGAATAATGTCCTGAACAGTTCTTCACTTTCCCTAAGGGCACTCTCTACCCTTCTGCGGTTAACAATCTGCTCAATCTTATTGGTGAGGTCCACGTACATTGCCCGGGGATTCACCCCTTTTGCAAGATAAAAATCAGCTCCCGCGGCATATGCCTCGATGACAACCTCCTCGTCACCCTTACCCGTGAAGATAATAAACGGGATCTGGTTGCCCGTTTTGCGAAGCGTCTTCAAAAACTGGATGCCGTCACTCACCGGCATCTGGTAATCAGATATTATAACATCGTATGAAAAATTTTTGAGTTTATTCAGCGCATCGTCAACGGTGGTGGTTGTATCAACAAGAAAATTCCCGTGTTTCTCCAGGTAAATTTTTGTAGGCATCAGGAGGGAGGGTTCATCATCAACATAAAGGACAGAAAACAGGTGATTTGTTTCGCTTTTTTTTAGAGCTCGGTCTGGAGATGAGTCTGGTTCCTGTGGCTTACTCCCGTAATCACTCTCCATATAACTGCTCCAGATAATAATTGTATAAAAAGCAAGAACCTATATCAACTTTATTATAATTTTTTATTACTAAATCAGTACGATCATGAATGCCAATATCCAGGGATTAATGCAGACAATCTTTTATCGACAGGGTAGGGCATCATGGCAAAATAGAGGGGGGAAACAGATTATTCTAAAAATGAAGCCATATTGATAATTCGCACGGACAACTGCAATGGACTTATTGAAAGAGCCGGATATCCATTCTTCAGGAACCGGTTTCTCAAACAAACCGGTAACCAGAAAAAGAGTTATGCCGGGTGTGGATAGTACGTTGTCGTAACAATGGTGGAGGACTGCTGAAAGACAAGGGCGTTCTGTGACTTGTCGGTGAGTGTCAGCAGGTTGCCGTTTACTGCATATGCTGCAGTATTCTGCAGCACATTGAGATAATTACTTTCCTGGCTGGCGGTTGCAAAGCAGTACTTCTTTGAGGTTGTGATCGGCCCGAATACCATGCTATTGCCTTTTGGTGTCGTTATTCCGGTCAGGGTGTAGGATGTGAAATAATTGTTACACCCGGTATACCCGGTTGCACTGCCATCTGCATTGAGGACAAGGGAAATCTCCGTTGTCGGGACGAAGGGGGCAGAACCATCCTGTATTGCCATGGTCTGAAGAACCCAATAGCCGGAAAGCTGCAGGGGATACGCAGGTGTCGTAGGGGTTGTCTGAACCGTAGTCTGCGGAATCGTCGGCACAGGAGTTGGAGGCAGGGTCTGTGGCTGGGATTGCAGCGTGGTACAGCCGCAGGCCATTACACCCAGAACAAGAACAAGCAGTAAACAGAGATGAATATATTTCATACCCGGGAATTGGAGTTTCTCATATTTAAATAATAATTAAAAATGCGCTGAAGAATCCTCATACAGAAGGGATGGACAAAGAATTGAGATCAATCTCGAAAGGAGAAAGGTCCCAAATCAATCATCCGACGGAGCAGATGCATTACTTATGATATCCGGACTGACTGCCACTAGTGCATAAATTCCTGATGTAAATTGAGAATGGATACGGGATGACAACAACAGGAACGACATCGCAAACGTTTCCTGGGAACAAAATATCCACATGAGATAACGGAATAAAAGAAGAACATGGAAGATCCAGATTGCCTGTATTCAGGCATTCAGGACCCTATCATGATATCATTGGACTTTTCCGTTCCTGACCGTTTTGCCGGTTCTTTATGATCAGGTATTTTTGATTCTGAATGGAGGGGGATGTGGTCCTCAGATCGCTGGGTATTTTTTGGCAGCCGGGACAGGATCTCCCTGCTAATCTTGAGGTGTTCTTTCATTACACCGGATAATTCTTCAAGAATATTATTCTGGGCAGCTATGAGTTTTTCAAGCTCCGCTGACATACCAACAGAAGGTTCGGCCGATGACCTCGTATCCGGATGCTTTTTTATAAATTCTCCACGGCGTTTCCATATCTTGCTGATGCTGTCAATCCCTTTCTTTTTGGTAGGAAATGCTTCGCGGTATTTCTCATAGAATTCGTGGCTGTCATTGCATGTTACCACAAGTTCAATTTCATCTTCATCAATTTTTTCGTATTTTCGCTTCTGGATTCTTGGCATATAATTTCCTGCACTATGTCGATAATTGGAGAGAAAAGAATTGTGGTATACGTTTGATAAATTTATCCGATTTGAGGAGATTCAGAGACGCTATTCAACGGGATATAAAGAGAAAAGGATAATAAAACAATTCGCAATTTATCCGAATTTAAAAAAATAGGAAAAATATTTCCACGTATAAAATTTGAAATATTTAGTTTACTAATGAAATTATATCGTAAATTGAAATTCAAAATTTTTTTAATTTAATATGTTTAAGTCATAAAAATTGAAATTTTGATTATAATTAAATAATCATGGAACAACGCAAATGATTCGAAAAACAAAAGTCACGATGCAAGACGTATGTAAATAAAAAAAATCTAATTATTAATTGAACTTTTATAAACTTATGATGGAATTTAAAAATTTCAAATATTCAAATTGCTTAAATAGTACGTCATGATATTTGTATAATTTGAACAATTTAAATAAAACTAAAAACAGCGAATTCGGAAATATTGTAACTATTGAGCAGGTTTATAATGAAAAATCAGTATAATCAAAAGAATAATGAGTAAAACCGAATGAAATTGGAAATTTCAAATATTATTATTTACATCATAAGATTCGGATGATTGGAAAAATTTTGATTTTAGTTATGCAGGAGGAATTGCCGGATAAATCCTAACCACAACCTGAGAGAACTATTCGTCAAATGAGATAACAATAACCCGACACAAAATAAAACAGGAATGAATAAAAACAGGGTAATTACCTCAACTGATTCCAGCAAATCCGGTAAAATAAAGATACCCTCATTTTCAGGAAATTCCCCTCACTTACCCATCCAGAGCAATAATTATTTTAGAGAACAATCACGTGCAAAAGATTTACTTGTCATGATTTTGCCCGTATCGTCATCTGCACCGGGCTAATAAACCGGAGCGGAAGAGGTTACATGTTTATGATCCCTCGGGGAAGTCCGGGCATAGTCAACCTACAATTCCGATCCAGGGGTTAATCAGAGGCCTTATTTGATAAACAATTCATTGCAATCCCGGTCAGATCCATAAGTATTGTCCGTTTCATTCTCAGCGAAACCAGGAATTTTTGGTAATACTTGTCGTAAAAAAGGGAGTGCCTTAATGTATAGCATCATATAGTTTATGACAGGGGGTAAAAAAATTATTCCTCGTCGTTGGACCCGGAGAGGGGGAAAAATTGCTGATAAATCTGCCGCCGTTCATCAATATCAGTATGCAAATAGATTTCCGTGGTTTTGATGGAGGTATGACCCAGGTTCTCCTGAACAACACGCAGATTTTTTGATCGCTTATACAATTCACTGGCATAACTGTGACGAATTTTATGCGGAGTTATCCCATTTGGGGCATAGTGCTTGAAGATGTGCTGGATTGCCCGCGAGGAGATGTGTTTACCCTGCTGACCGATGAAAAGCGGACCAACAATCCTGTTGCCAATAAACGTGGAGAGATCCTTCAAAGTATCATCATCAACGAAGACAATTCGGGTTTTATCACCCTTCCCCCGTATCCGGATCGTATGCTCATCGAAATCAATATCTTCGATGTTCATATTGCATAATTCCGATACCCGGACCCCGGTTGCATAGATCGTCCGGACTATCAGTTTATCACGGGAATCTTCGATAGAGTCAATCAACCGGAGTACCTGGCTGTGTTTTAAATATTTGATATCCTGATGCTTGATGCGTGGACGGTCAATACCCGTAAGTGGGTTGGCAGTAACCGCCCCCTGCGTATATAAAAACCGGTAAAAAGAACTGAGTGTCGAGATGATACGATGATAGGTCTTTGGTTTGTACGCTCTCATGGAAGAGACAAATGAAAGAAAATCCGTAACCATGATCGGCGTTACATCGACACTGGTATCAAGCCGGGCTTTCTCAATATCCTTCCAGTAAATAACAAGTTTTGTCACTTCGGTATGTCGGCGGAGCCATACATAATAACCAAAATGTTTGATAACCTGTTCATAACTGTCAAGCGTGCGGGCAGAATAGTTTCGCATCCGAAGGTAAGTCCGGTATGATTTGAGCCACTCCGAAAAATACCCGCTTTCCATGCTCTATTCTATTTTTTCTCAAATAAATAAAGGTTTGCGCAGAATACCTATTCTGAGGTACAAAAGTAGAATTTTGCAGCCTAAATTGACCCAAAAGTAGAATTCTCGTAAAAAAATAGTGTTTAACTTTTGGGAAAATTAAACAAAAGAGGTTGACACAAGATGAATACTGGTAAGTCTATAATTCTGGATGGCAGAATCAATTGCCCCCCCCAGAATGACGCATTGCCACATGAATCCAACCAGAAGGAGGCATCAAACAATTGTGCTCAGGTTGTTAAAAATCCTTCTTTCGCTGAGGAGAATTACCGGCTCGTATTCTTCCCGTATGACCGCTCAGCTGTGCTCCTTGTGGGCGGGCCTGCCAGGACCCGGGAGGTGTGAGACTTGCCGGAGATTGTTGTTGTCTGGGACCATAGATTCCGGGGGATAAGTGAAGAAAAGAGGACCACCACTCAAAATGAGATCCGTTATCCGGTGGATACTCATCTGAGAATAGACCCCGCCCCGGAATACTGCCGGTTAATGCGCTTGGAGCGCGGGGTATGGATCGAAGAGTTCACAACACCGAGCCAGATACACCTCGAGGTACGGGGGTACGCATGACCGCTCAATTATTGCCTCCGGAGACCGCCCGGAGACTTGGTTTAGCCTCCGGAACGCGAATAAATCTCTTGATTTTGATGAATATGGTCAATGTAATGGACCAAAAAGACGGAAAAATCAAGTTTTTACCTCAGAAACCACGGGTTTCCTCATCAAAAGTAATACAAAACCAGATAAACGCCAGGGAAAAACGGAAACTTTTGAAGCAAAACCGGTCTATTTCTGGTGAAAATCCTCAAAAATATGAGGGGTCCGAACTATCAAAAATTGGGGGTTTTTCGTGAATTGTATCACTTTTTCCCCAATTTTCTCCTTTTGGGTCAATTTTGTACGTACATTTTTGTACGCCGGGGCTGTACGCCGGGGCTGTACGTACAAGATCCAAATATCTCTAGCTAAGCGGTTTTCGCTCAGAGAGAGAGAGAGAGAGAGAGAGAGAGAGAGGAAATTTTGTACGTACAGCCCCGGCGTACATTTTTGTACGTACAGAGGGGGTGAATTATGGCACTGAATGATAGAGTTCATGTGAGGGTCTCAAGGTATGAGAAGCAACAATTGGACCGATACCATATTGACGCTTCTAAGGTTTGTCGCCGGGCACTGTACGCGAAAATCCGGGAATTCGTTACGGATCCGGACCTGGTCCGGGATGATGGTTTCGGCCCTGCAGCGGTCTATGTGAGTGCTTTTAACACCATCTGGCCGGGTATTATCTCCTTCCTCACCGAGGAGGATTATAAAATTTTGAAAAATTCTCAGGAGCGCCTGGTGGACCTGCAGAAACTGGTCGCTCCCTTCATGAAGCCTCTTGAACTGGAGAACCTGGGTATTTTTCTCCAGGGTGGCGATATCTCAAAACGGGTCCTCGATGCTTGTCTAGATCAGAAACAGCTTAGTGAGTTCTGACCATTCCCGGCACGTTCCCACCAATAATTCTCTTTTTGGGTAAAAACTGTAAAAATTTTTACAAAAGGGTAAAATATTAAATACTTTCATTTAACTAACTTTACTTTATGCCACATGAGTTTGACCAAAATCTTGACGAAACCGTCAAGGAACCGGTAAAGGACCTGGTAAAGGAACCGGACAAAAATGTTGTTCCTTTACGTAAAGACAACAAGAAAACCTACCCCTGTCAAAAATGCGGAGAGGTTTTTGAGTCCCGGCAAGCCCGTTATTATCATCAAAAAAAGGCAAAAAACCCCTGTTGCCCTGAAGACGCTGAAGACCTTGACCAGGGCCTGGACGAGATCCCGATCCCGCACTCGGACACCCCGGCTAAGCTAACCGGAGATGTACCCCCAATCCCTCTTTTCCTGGTTGTCCTGATAATGATGGTCCTGGTCCTCCTTGGTGCCCTCCTCCTCGGATGGGAAACCCTCTATAAATGGTCCCGCAGGACCTTCGGAGGGGGTGATCAGGATGCCGGACCCGGAGAATAACCAGGAGATCGGTTTTGATATCGTTGACGACAAGCCCGCGCCGCAGGTTGCGGACCCCTCAACGCAACAGCTGAGAAACCAGGTAATCCGGAAAATCGAAAAAGACCAGGTAACCCGGGATGTTCAGAAGGAGATGGGGATCGACGAGAAAAAAGAACCGTTCATGCCCATCCCTAAAGATGTTCCCCTGGTGATTTTCCGGTTCGGGTCCTCTTGCCTCAAATGCCCGGCATTTTGCCTTAACGACGACGAGGCAAACATTATGGCGGTTCACCTTAACCGGATTGCCGAATATTTCAAAATTAATATCGGCATCGTCGGCTCGATCGTAATTGTCCTGGTAATCGTGGTATCAAAGGTGATCCACTGCAAAGACGCAATTATGGCGCTTTTCACGAGGAAAGACAAAGCCCAGGAGCCGTCCGCATGAGCCAGATGGACAAGGACCTGTACATACTCCTCGCAGTGGTCCTCATTATCATTGCTCTGCAGTTGTGTCTGCACCCGGAGGCGATCCCCCTATGAGAATCCGGTCTAACCAGGCGATCGCGGTTTGCGGGAAGAAAGAGCGCGGCAAAACTACCTGGATAAAAGCCCACCTGAAACCGATCCCGCCGGGCCGGCTGTATGTCCTGGACTTTAACAGCAACGATTACCAGGACCTCAAACCCCTGGGTGTCAATGTCTGGAACTACGAGGGCGGCGGTCAGCATGAATGCGAGGAATTCATCAATACCTGCTACACGATGGGGAACGTGTTTATTGTCCTGGAAGAAGCGGACAACTACCTGCATTCAAAATCCCCGTCCATTACCCGGTTCGTTACGACGATTCGCAACCGTGGCGGCGGTCATATCGACAACTTCAAGCGGCCTATGTCGGTCCTGCCGGTCTTCAGGGGGATGTATGATTTTATTGTCCTGTTCCAAATCACCGCCCCCGAAGATATCGATTACCTGGAGAAATGGGCCGGCACCGGCAAAGGCAGCTTAGAGTTTATCCGGTCCCTGCAGGTAGGCGAACACGTCATTATCAATCTCAATGCCAAAGTGGGTGAAAACCCGATCGGACCGGTTCAAAAATTAAATCTCTAAATTTCTTTTTTAGGGGGTCCAATCATACCCCCGCCCCCGAGAACTGCCAACAGAACGAATCTATAGGGCTTTTTTACGGAGTTTCTTGACAATTTTTACATTTTTTACCTTTTTTTGAAATTTTGCTAATTGCTGTAAAGAGGCTTACCCGGGGACTGTCACGGAGGTGACATTTAGAGAATGGCATTCGAAAAACAGACAGCCGGTGTGGATCTCACCCGGCCACGTGCGACCCCTCGGTGGGTCATTGGTGCAGTAATCGCGATCGCCGTCCTGGTAGTTATCGGGATGTTCGTCATGTGGGCCATCAACCAGGCGAAAGCCCGGGTTCTCCCGATGGTCCCCGGCCTGAGCTCAGGCACAAGCAGCAGCAACAGCGCGATCGGCGGGGAGCTGATCTAAAATGGTATCAGCCTTCCCCCAGTCCCTCGGTATCGGTGACATGACCACCACCCGAAACGGTAAGCTCAGCGACAACACGCAGTTCATCGATGTGTTCTCGCTCAAGGTTGGAGCTCAGCAGGTGAAAGCCTTCGGCAACGGCTCTATCGTTGGCGGAGTTGACAACCGGGGTATCTTGTATATCTCGCTCAAGGACAACACCGGCACCCCGGTACAACTGGAGGGTAAGATCCGTCTTGCACTCCGGAACGCCAACGGCAACCGGACGGAAGTTATCCTGGAAGAGCTGACGGAGAAACTCCGGGCATCGAAGACTGACAAGACCCAGGCCTACATGCTCGGCCTTATCGACGCACTCAAGGCAAAACAGGACTCCTATCTGATCATCCAGTTCCTCGCCCGGGATGCGACCACCGCCGGCAAGACGATTACCGATGCAAACTGCGATCTGGTTCTCCCCGTAACGTCCTATGCTCTGTAAGGGGGATAATCAATGTCCCATTTCTTACAGAGTCCGCCGGCGCGGTTTCTCATCGCCGCCGGTGCGCTTCTTGCCGCGGGTACGTATACCCCCGGGTCTCTGGAAAGTACCGACCTTCAGAAGTACACCCCCTTCAACACGCTGACGGTGAAAAACCTATCAAAAGTCCTCTTGGAACTCACGTACAAGAACAATGTCGACCCTACCCTCGTGCCGGCGGGGTCCGTTGTGGAGATCCAGGAAGCCGGCATTATCGGGTTTACCCTGGTGAATCTGGACGCGACGACCGCCAACGACAAGCAGATTGAGATACTCATGCAGCGCGTGGTCAGACCGGAACACGTCATGCTCGCTCAGTTGTTCAACAAGAAACTCTGCGAGGTCTTGAACGGTGACGTTGGCGGGGGTGGTTGCTGATGGGCTGGGATGACGCATTTTCCTCAATAGGTGATGCAATCGGATCAGCAGCATCGGCAGCTGCCAGTGCCGTTGGTAGTGCTGCAGCTGCCGCCTCTGACGCGATCGGATCAGCCATTGGCGGCGGGGGTGGGGGAGGTGGGAATTCCAGTCCTTCAAGCTCTGGACCGTCCTCTGCAGGTCCCGATTATTCCGGGGGCGGGGGAGGCGGCGGATCATCCAGTCCGTCTGACTCAGGGCCCTCAGGGTCTGATGGGAACGCCGGCCCTTCCGGTGGCGGTGCATCAGGTGATACAGATTCAAACGGGAACGAACTTACTGCCGACGTGGGAAGCATCAAGACGAACTGGTGGGATTATCCCGCTCATTCGCCAGAGGCACAAATAGCCTGGCAGAACTCACAAGACTTAGTGGCAGTTGTCGCGGCATCGGCGAAGTACCACGCGGATGCAAGGGACTCCGGACTCCCCACGCAGCTCAATCCCTACGAGATTGCAGGTGACCAGGCTGCGCTTTTGTTAGCTCAGGGGTACGGGGTGACCGGGAAAAGCCTGCAAAATCTCCAGGACAATGTGAACGCTACAAGCGTTTTCAACAGCCTGGACCCTCTCATAAACCCACTCCTGATGAATCAGTCAGAGTATATCCGGCAGGTGACCAACAATCCGACCGCGTACGGCAGCCAACAGGCTTACGTAGCTAATGCCTACTTCGGCACCGGTGGTATCGCAACCACGATCGACCAGGCAATCAATGGGATTGCAAAGGGTCTTGGCATCAGCCAAGATGCAGCTGCAGCCTTTGCCGGGATATCCTCTCCGTCAGCATCGAGCACGTCCCCCACAACCCCGACCTCCCCGGTGATTGACACGACCGGCATAACCAGGACAACCACAACCGGCGGCGGAGGCGGGTCCGGAGGCTCATCCTCGAGCACGACCGGGAACACCTGGTTAAGTGCACTCGCCGCGATCGCGGTCCCGCTTCTCCTGGTGGGGGTCATCGGATATCTCATCTATGCATTCGTGACCGGTAGCAAACACGGCCACAGGAGCGTGGCATAATGGCAGGTGTAGCAGACAAGATTATCCTGGCGATCGCGGCGGTTCTCGCCGTGGTTGCAATTGCCTGGATAATCATCAATTACGGCGCGGACTTCCTCAAAAGTCTGCTCCCCAACAAGGATGCCCCGGCAGCCAATCAAACCGGTACCACGGCCTCCGGGAGCACGATCGTGGGGTCCAACGTCAAATACGTAAACCCTGCCTTATGCGTTCTCACGGGGCAGTTTTGCGACCCGAATAAGGACAGCACCGGCGGGATAAATGATACTACTGTCCCGGTGGTTCAAGCCCCGCCGGATTACGCAACCTTTCCGACCGCACAGGCCCTGGTAGCAAAGATGAACGCGGGGACGCGGTGGACCTCGGCCGAAGTTGTCTGGGCGAAAGCGAATGAGCCGATGTTGTGGAAAATGTATATTGACGGCGTGGGGTATTCCTGATGCCCCAATCTATCATAATTTTTCCGCAGACCTCGCTCAAGCCGTCCGATATCCAGGACGATGGCAGCGATCTATCGGTAGCAAACATGAAAGCCGACCACATCACCGAAAAAACGACCGCCCACGGTGTCCAGGGCCAAACTCCCTCAGTCGGGGACGACTCTACAAAGTTAGGTACTACCGCGTGGATTAAAGCAGCAATTACTGCAGCAATCAACGCTGCCATTGGAGCCCTACCAACGATTCATTCGTACTACGCGATTACAGCGTCTGATACCCTTCTGCTGTCTGATGACCGAGAGCTAACCATTACCGCGGTGAATCCGTCCGGCAGCGAAGGCTTTTTCCTTGCCGTAACACTCCCTCAGAATTACTTGCCCGGAGGAACATTCCGCTTTAAGTATAAACTCAAAATGGGAGGGTCCGGTACCGCTCACGCTGCAAAGGGGTTCGGAGGAATGTGGTTGGGTACACAAGGCGACAACGGAACCACTGATTATGTGGAGTTTTCGGAGGACAAACTGGTACGCAGCGGCGGAGGCACCACCCTTACGCTCGGTGCATGGAATCCTACGGCGGGGCAGCAGGCAATCATTAAGGAATTCCGAGTCTACGGCACTAAAACGGTGGCGAACCCATGATCGAAGAGCTCCTCATAACCCTTGCCGGGAACGCTGCAGGGGGGTTCTGCGGGACCCTCCTTTACTTTTACGTCTGGTGCCCGAATCACGGGTGTTGCCAACACCGACGGCTGAAAAAATGCCTGGAGGGAGACGACGATGTTTAACCCCGGAATGTCCTGGTGGGAATTCGACGATAACGAGAAACATGCGTTCTTGTACGGGCTCCTTTCCGGGCTCCAGCCATGGAAGCGCAAAAGCGTTGCGACCTGGTCTGAAATCGACGCCCTCGATATCGCGCCCGCGTGGAAAGCAGCTATCAAAGAAAAATATTGGTACTACTACACCATGTTCGAGGCCCCGGAATTGATTGTTGAACTCGTGGCGGCGTATTCTGTGGTCCACGCGATCGGGATTACCACAGCCGCACAGATCGCCCTAAAATTCATCTCGGGAGGGATGACCTGAAATGATGGAAAAATCGGCAAAACTTGCCCTTGACAACGAACGCCTGGACATTGAAAAAGTGTTTCGGGCCGCGCAGGTGGTCCGGGAATCGTTCCTGGATGAATCAATCCCTGACGATGAGAAGAAAGAGGCCCTGTTCCAGATGCACGGCAAGGACCCGTGGCAGCTGTCCAGGCGCTACATGGAAATCCAGGATCTGCAGTGGGCGGACGCGATGAGCCCGGCCCCTGCGGAGCCTGCGGAAGGTGAATCAGTATGAAAGTGATCGACTTACTCGACAATGAACGACGTGAAATCGAAACGCGGATAGTAATCCGCGCTGCAGTGCACCATGCCAGGAACAAAGGGATCTCATTATCCCCGCCGGGCTCTGTTCCGCTGAATCTGCCGGATGGAACTACCCGGCCCATGACGGCGGGAGACCTGGAGAACATCAATACCCACAACGTCTATGCAGACGCGTACCGGTACGTTGAAATAGAAAACCAACAGTGGAAGATACTGGGATTGTCAGACACTGGAAAACACCAGCAGCCCCCCATTTAACCGCATTGCCACAAATAATCTTCTTTTTTTTTAAAATTTGTATAGCATTATTCGGTTTATGAGTCAAATATCAATTTTAAAGTGGGATTTCCACTGGAGCGATCGCCAACTAAAAACACGCTCCGAGGTAAATTTACCGGTCCACTAAGCTCGAGGATTTCGGGATCCGCGCAGGACCTGGTGCGGCTGGGTGACCCTATTTTCATTTTCATTTCCAGTGGAGCGATCGCAAATCTAATCGAAATCGTTATGCTGCTAGTTTCTGATGATTGCCTATGAAATTTATCCTGGTAATTTTAGCGATCGGGTTTGTCCTGGCAAGCGGCTGCACTCAGGCCCCCGCCCCCCAGGTCCAGCAGGCTGCCCCGTCCGTAACGCCAACCGCGATCGCTACGACCACGACAATTGCAGCTCAGCTGATACCCACATTTCCCACCCCTAAATATAAGATAGGGGATGTCATTTCCAGAGAAATGCCGTATTATAACCAAGGATTCATGATCGCGGGATACAATGAATCCTCGGGAAAATACCGGCGGATGGAATTAAACCGATGGATTTACAGCAATGGATCTTATGGACCATGGTACAAAGCACCAGGGAATAATTGGGATGATATGAATGCGTATTTCATGGAGCAAAATTACCCCGTATACCTCGGACATGTGAATCCAAACGAAACACCAGGCGTATCGAATAATCGCGTTTATAAGAGTTTAGAGATCAAGGCCGATGAAGTTCGAGAACAATGGCAATGTGAGTTGGGGATTGGTACATTAGATTACTGCTTGAAAATCGCGGATAAGTATGGAATTTCCAGAGATTCGATGAAAAAGAGTTTTTGTTCCGAGAGCAACGCGTGTTGATCCACGGGAATACCGACGAGAGCCCGCCATTGCGTTTCTGTTGGCGTTTCTCTGCCATGAGGGCCAATATATTGCGGACACGGGAAAAAACCCCTGTTTTGCCCCTCCGATTTTCCGCAAAATATAATATGCTAAGCGATATACAACTAAAATAAGGGTCCGCGACCCAGCCGGAGTTATAAACCGGCGGGCTGTTGTGGTGAAAACCCGAATAGGTTGCGGAATCCCGTAAAACGGGGCTTCCAGAATGGGCGATTTTGCGCAATCGGGGTTCAATTCCTCGAATTGCGCAGAATACCTATTCTGCGAAGTCTCCGATTTCAAATCAGAAGCAGAATTTTACTCCTCTGTTCTTTGAAAGGTTCTCCTGTAAGAGATGCCTGAATCAATCCGGAAAATCACACACCAAAAAGGGGATTATTCCAGATTAGTGAGAACTTTACCCACATATGTTGAGAACTACCAACAGAAACACGCTATAACCGTTTTTCATATTATCGTCGGATAATCATTCACTAGTTGAACAACAGGAACCAACCAGATATTCAAACCACACTGAACATCAGGACATATTGATCAAAATAATAAAATCAGACCGTAGAATTTTTGTCTAATTGTGATTTATGCCGATAAAGAGTAGTATACGGGATATCAAGGATACGCGAAATTGCTGCCAGGGAAATATCTTTATCCTGCAGTTCTTTCACTCGTTTCCAGGGAATTACCCGCTCTGGCCTCCCCAGATGCTTTCCCTCAGCCTTTGCCCGGGCCAGCCCCAGTTTTGTCCGTTCGATCAGATTCTCCCGCTCCCGATCCGCTACCCATGAGAAGATAGACAACATCAGATCCCGGAGTTTCTTATCATCAATACGACTCCAGGATTCTGCCGGTGAGAGAGACCAGACACGAACGCCGGATTCCTCAAGTATACGAACGGTATTGAGGGTTTCAAGAAAAGAACGCCCCAGACGCGAGATTTCAAAAACATATAATGTAACTAAATCTTCAGAAGCCCGGTTTTTTATCAGCTGCATCATCTTTGCATAGCCCTCGCGATCCTCTACCGGGGATATTCCAGAAATATGATCTACAAAGATGAGCTCACGAGATAGTCCTTCGGTCACAAGCAGATTGATCTGGTTCTCAACATTCTGATCTTCCCGGGAAACCCGGACGTACCCAATTTTTATCATAAGTCTTGCCTTTTGATAAAAATATATTATCAAAATGGTATAAATGTTTTGGTAATTTTAAACACTCGTTTTTGGTAAAGCAATTTTCACAAAAACACGCAAAAAGGGGGTTCTTTTCATTTGACAGGTATATTGAGTGCATAACAGAGAGAACGTCTCACCGGGACCCAATAGGAGGTTTTGCATTAAATTCCGTCGTAGACTGATATCAATACGACAGGGTACGGTGATCTCCTTAAAAAAATAGGTCCTGTAGAATTTTTGATATAAAAAGGATCTGTTGAAACCATAAGTTCTCCGGAAGATCTAAGAACAAGCGGCTCCCTGTAAAAATTATGGCCAACCAGAACAAGGAGCACTATATCTCAGATCAGAAGTATATTTGTTTTCTGACATCGTGCCAGAATGCAATTCGACAGACCGGGATCCCAGAATTCTCTTCACGGTTTTCGATGAAAGATTTCAATCAGTATCAGTTACTCACGTTACTTTTTATTCAAAGAATATCTCGGAGTTCACTATCGCGATTTTATGAAACTTATTGAGATAATGGACATAGTTCGGGAACAATTATCTCTTGATGAGATTCCCCATTATTCCACACTCTGCAAATTTTCAAAGGGCATTCCCTCGCAGGTATTAACCCAATTATTCCAAAAAGCATGTTCGTTCATGACAGCATGGAAGAACTCATCGTCAATTGTTGCAATCGATTCGTCGGGTTTTACACCAGATTCTGCCAGTACCTACTACACCATCAGGACCGAAAAGACCCGACACGAGTTTCTCAAAACTACAATCTCGGTAGATACGGCCTATAAATCCCTGATATCGTTTAATATCACTAATGGTCGTTGCCACGACTCACAAATTGCCCCGTTAATCCATCGGGCCTTATCGGGTGAGAAAATCAAAGTGCTACGTTCTGGATAAAGCCTATGATTCTGAACATATTCATCAACTGATTCACGAAGATTTGCATTCTCAATCAATGATTCCGGTACGCGACTGGCATGCTTCGTACGTCTCGGGAAAATACCGGCAAATTATGGCAAGTTCATTCAACCTTAAAACATATCGCCGCAGAAATATAGCGGAGACGGTTTTCTCCATTTTGAAACGATTGTTGGGGGAGACTCTTTACTCACGTTCTCATCGTCAGTTGGGGAGAGAGATCAAGGTTAAAGGGATTGTCTTTTCTATCGATCGTTTCCTCAAAAATCAGCGAATGTTTAATTTGCTGTCAGGATTTCGACAAAGCCAAAAAAGCACAAATTGACGAGAAAACTCCGTTTTCACGTTTTTTCAAGACGGGCTTTGATTCAACCGACCAATAAACCATATAATGCTATATAAAAAATGCATTTTTTTGGGGAGGGTTTTCGCATTTTCAGATATCCTTTTGATCCTTGAGGATTGTGCAGTCTCGTGACACCGTTAACCAGAGCAACCTTGGTCTAAGAGAATTTTCCAAGAACCGCAAGCTCATTAGTTGAAACCAACAAAACGCATCCAGCGTAGCTATATTTTTTACCAAGGGGAATCATTGGTAATATTATACCATGTCCGACAATGCCCAGATGCTCACATCCAAAGAGGTAGCAGACAGGCTTGGAGTTCACCAGAAAACCGTTCACCTATGGCTTCGTTCCGGAAAACTTCAAGGGATAAAAATTTCATACCGTGCCTGGAGAATTCCCAAAGAATCCCTTGATTCCTTTATCGATGCAAATAGTAACAGATCGGCTAAACCGGGATTGAAAACATCCACGGGAAACAATCTGGAACAAAAAAATACCCTTCAGACAATACTTAGTCAGGATAAAAAAGAAGAAATAATTACGCCCCAATCAAAAATGAAATATTATATCCGGGATATTATGGGGGAACAATCCTCTGATAGTAAATAAGACGAATTGTATCTGATCCGGGATCTCCCGGCTAAAAAAATTAAATTATTCTGGCTCTGTTGAAATCCTCTTTTTCCTTTTATTCGCTTATTTTCTTCTAAATGTAAGGAGTGTGACCCCTCTCTCCCATAGGGGGAAGCAGCCCAAGGGGTGCATCCCCTCCCCCTTCCGTTTTTTTGAGTTTTATTCAACCATCCGAGTGAATATCATTCCTGGGGATGCCTCTAGCGTGCGGGGACGGAAGCATGATGTGCCGGAGCCCCGGGGAGCAACTGCTTGATTCTCTTAAGGATTTCAACAGAGCTATTATTCTCTAAAAACAAATTTTTTTACTATCTCCCAATTCTGGTAAGGATGAGAGGTTATCGACAGAGAAAACTGCTGAATCCCTATGTCTTTTTTAAAGAATAAACCACATAATGCTATACAAAAAGAGGGTTTTTTCTACTATTGTTAAAGAACAACAATATACAAAAAATGAGGTTGTATAATCGATGGACGAGGAGAATATTCAGCAGGAAATCAACAAGTACAAAAAATTCAAGAAAGTTGATGGTGCCACCTATCGGAAAGTGAATCATTTCTTACGGAAACGCACGTACATAACTGCAAGAGAATGGGCGCTTGCACGGCTCTGCACCGATTTTCGTACATCCGGGGGAGCGGAGATGACCTTCATCGGTAAACACCTTCCTGAACTGGTTCCCTTCATGGAAGATACATATACTCCCCAAGCCGTAAACCAAGCTCGCAACTCCTTCAAGAAAAAAGTGAGAAAGGCTAGTGCAACCTTTTTTTATGGTGCAATGTGTGGTTTTTTTACAACAGATGAACTTGATGATCTTCTCTTTGAGGCAAGCGAAGTTGCGAGATTCCTTCTGGAGGTAGAAGGAACAACATTGGATATCGATGAAGAGATTGATATTGAAGATCGCATAACAACGGTGATGAGAAGCGTCGGCGAAGCCGCAAAAACCATACTCAAGACACGGGGAGAGGAAAATGACCTCCCCATTTCATCAAGTAAATCAGAGGTTCCTCATCCGGATATTTTGTTACCAGATTCTACAGATATCGATAATCCAGATTCCATTCAAAAGAAAGGGGAAGATTCCATAAAAATTTCAGTTAATAATGAATATAATGATCCAATAGTTGCAGAAGGTCACAAAAACGTTCAAGATAATATAACAAAAACAGATCAACAGAACAATAACTCCGACAAAAAAAATGATACTGGGATACATCCATTATGAAAATCATCCAGGTTGTTGGCCGTTCAAATTCCGGTAAAACCACATTCATCAAAAATCTTATTCCGGAACTCAGGATGCTCGGTTCCGTTTCTGTTATTAAACATCTTGGAGATCATGACTACCATCTCGAAGAGGGGAAGGATACAACTGTTTTTTTTAAAGCGGGCGCAGATATTGCTGTAGGTATTGACGCAACTAAATCAGTTGTTGCTATCAACAAGAACTCACTGGAGGATGCGTTAAAATTCCTTGCTGGACAGGGGATGGATTACACGGTTATTGAGGGATTTAAACAGTATCCATTTTCAAAGATTGTGATTGGCAGCCTTGAAACCGAAAAGTGCGTTCTTACCAATCCTACAGTGAACCAGGTTATTATAAATCTTGAGCTTTTTGAAGATTATCATGATTAAAGCCCATTCGGGGAATTGTATATGACGGCAGTAAAAATGCAAAAACAACTGTTCGGCACGAACGGTGTAAGGGGAGTTACCGGTAAGGAGATTACACCGGAACTTATGATCACAGTTGGTCTGGCCCTTGGAACTATGAGGAAAGGACAAATTGGAGTTGGCCGTGATACTCGCACATCTGGCGAATCCCTTATTAAAGCCTTAAAAGCCGGCCTCCTTGCAGCAGGATGCGATGTGGTCGATTGCGGGATTCTCCCTACTCCCGCACTTCAGTATCTTGTCAAGGAGCACTTCGATGGGGGCGCAATGATAACTGCATCTCATAACCCACCCGAATATAACGGGGTCAAAATCATCGAGCCGGATGGAACAGAGATGGGTGACGAAGAGACAATAAAACTTGAAACGTTAATTTTCAGCCGTTCTTTTCCTCCAGTGAAATGGGAGGAGTCAGGCAGGGAATCATCGGCTCCATCCCTCATCCAAGAGTATTGTTCATCAATTTCAGAGTATTTCCCGGGCAACCCGGGAAAAGGAATGACCGTTGTCGCGGACCCCGGTTCAGGCCCTGCCTGCCTTACAACTTCAACTATTCTCACAGCAATGGGATGTCGTGTTATAACGATTAATGGCAAGATGGATGGAACCTTTCCCGGGCGACTTCCTGAACCTTCCATTGAAGGCCTTGCATCTCTGTCAGAACTGGTTATCAGCAGCGGAGCCGCATTTGGAGTGGCACACGACGGGGATGCAGACCGGGCTGTATTTGTTGACGAAACAGGTAAATTTATCGAGGAAGACCAGCAGTTTGCTCTGATTGCCCAATATATTTGCCGTAAAAAAACAGGGACTGTTGTGACTCCAGTAAGCACAGGCCAGATTGTCGAAATGGTAATAACAAGAGAGGGTGGTTCGGTAACATACACACCAGTCGGTAGTATCTATGTTGCCCGGACAATGCGTTTATTGCTTGAGAATGATGTTAATGTTATCTTTGGGGGCGAAGGAAATGGAGGACTGATCTTTCCTGAACATCAATTCTGCCGGGATGGTGGCATGACAGCAGCGATGATGGTATCGATCCTGTCTTCGACCGATAAAAAGTTATCAGAACTCATCGACCAACTGCCTCGAAGATATGTCCTTAAGGATAAGATCAGAACATCAAAGGGAAAAGAAATTTTAGAGGGAATAAAGGCCGATTATTCCCATGAAAAAGTCGATCAAACTGATGGTCTGAAAATTATCAGGAAAAACGCCTGGATTCTTGTGAGAGCATCAGGAACGGAACCGATAATCCGGATCATTGTCGACGCGGATGATCCTGAAAAATGCCGGGATTTTCAGAATGAAATCAAACAAAAAATTCTGGCATTTGGATAAAACGGAAATCGATTTGGAAGAGTACATATTGCACCTTCATATGGCTTCCTTCATTCATTGTAATTCGAATAAATGCTTTTTCAACAATATTCAGGTACGATCTTGTTAATACTCTGATATATCGTATAAAACGCTAAATATTGTTTAGTATGTCAAAAAAATATAAATTTAAGCCTGATTGTTATCGGAATATTTATTAATAATTTAATCTAATTCACAGTAATTATTTATCAGATCCCTTTGTGAATGATATGGTTCCATCAAATGAGATTCTGGGAAAACTCCAAGAAGCCCTTCCAAGCGAAGTCTGGATGAGCATAAAATCAGCTATACCGGACATTTCCCTCGCTCAAGGAAGAAAATCCCAGAAAAATATCATTCGGGAAATCAACAGGATTATCATAGATACTTCGATCAAGCGCAATAATGCATTATTATTGAATCTTCTTCCAGAGATATCTGATGATGAAACCGAGACTCTTTTCTCGCAGATCACAAACCAGTATATCAGTACAAAAAATGATCTCTGGTTCAAATCGATTTTTTCGCTCTCAGAAAAAATGGGGAAGAAAAGTAATCAATCACGAATTTTTGCCAGGATCGCACGGGATCTTATTGACAAAGGTGTATCCAGTTCAGATCCCCACCTCATTCTGGATGGAATGACCGTATTGCAAAAGATCAGTTTCAGGAAATATCGATCTGAAATAATGATTGATATTATCCCACTTCTTATCGTGTGGGCAATTACTATCCGGGATAAGGAGTTTATTTACACTTCTCTCAAACTCATTGAAGAGATTGGAGATATTTCCAAACGAGCAGTCTTGCATTCAGAGCTCGCTAAAGCACTGGCAACGATAGCCATTCTTGAGAAAGACCGTTCATCATTTTTCGACAGTATCAGCCAAGCAACAGCTATCCACCAGAAAAACCGGAGGCATGATTGCCTTGTATTTATTATTGAGAAAGGATCCAGATCCGTTTTCGGAAAAGAGATGGCTAATGTGCCATTATTCATCAACAATTTCCAGAAAGTGCCTCATGAAGCATATCTTGAAATAATCGGTGCCCTCACCGAACAGATGCTTGACAGAATCAAAGATAAAAACCAGATACTTGAAACGCTCGAGATATTATGTACAAACAATCCTTCCGTTACAGAAATTCTCGTACTCGATCTTTTAAGAAAGGCCGAAAGATCCGGAGATCCCTGGTTCCTCTCATCAGCACTGAATTTACAGCAGCATTTGCCCAAGTCCAAACCATACCCGGTCAGAGAATTGGTACGTGCTGGAATCTCAGTTGCAAAAAACACCCAGAATATGCTGATTTTACGTAATCTTATTCCAATAATCGATGAAAGTGGAGATCATGCAGTATCGTCACGCATTTACCTGCAATTTTCACAAATAATGCTCATATCAAATGATTTTAACTCAGCTTTGGGTGTTTTTGAAAAAATCAGCCACGATATAGAGAGTACTCCATTTTATGCAGACGCCTTGACATATCTGCTGAAAAGTGGCATCGTAAATGATCGGATATCCAATGTAAATTCTTCAATTCTTACACGGATCAACCAAAAAGTGGCAACTGCTACTATTGCCCGGGCAATTTCTGAGTTTTGCAAGGAGACCCCATTTGAAGAGATAATTCAACATATCCCATCTATAACTGAGCTGGTCATCCTTCATCCGCGATTGGATCAGATACTACTTGACAGTATCACAATTCTGGTTGAGCGGGGTTTTCTCGATACCCTTGACCCAGATATCCTTATCCATCTTACAGATTCCATCAGGGACATATCCATTAAAGAGAAAGCGATTTCCCTTATTGTAATCAAGATTGCTAAAATCGGAGTGCATGCAAGGAACCGGGACATGCTCCAGCGGGCTGTCGGACTGACCTGTATCATAGAAGGGCAGAATACCCGTTCAGCAGCGTTAAGCAGTATCATTGATGAGGCAGCAATTCTTGCCGCCCAGCAAGGTGACCTGGATCTCCTGTTACGGATGAAAGTCTGGAGCAGCTCACTCCTTGAACCGGATCTAGCAACCTTTGCCCTGGCAAATATCATTGAGGGAATAATAAAATATGCCATCAACAAACAATCCGCTGAGGCACTCGAAGAAGCTGCCAGGATAGCACAAGATGTCAATGATCCTTCACTAAAAACACAATTGCTGGAAAGAATCGCTGAAGGATTCGTAATAATTGGTTGTATCCTGTTGCAGGATCCGCACTATCTAACATATGAAAACCGGATCTCATCAGTTCTCGGTCCGTTTGAATGCGGGATAGATCTTATCAAAAAGAATAGTAAATCCCAACAGATCTCACTCAAGATTGCCGGTTTTATTGATCTCATTTTATCGTATTCCCAATCAAGCGAAAATCCTGATTACACGATCATACTGGCCTTGTATGCGTTAGAGATCGAAAATGTCTATGAACGGGATGCTATGATGGCACGGATAATCTCCTGCTTAAGGGACAACGTACCGCCCACAAGCTCAACAGACCCGTACGAAATAATGACAAATCATCTTTTCAGAGATGATGTTGGAGAGTCAAATCCAGTCATCCTTGACCTGATATACCAGATGATTCTGGGAATAAGTAATCCATTCGTCCGTTTTTCAGGCATATGTAATCTTGCAGACTCGGCAATCAAACATGGAGACAGGAATCGGGCCCATAAGTTACTTGATAAAATCTACAACGATATCAGGGATCTGCCTGCCGAATTCCAGAAAGTACTGATCCTTGCCGATTTGGCAACAATATATTCGGATATTGATCCAAAAACTGCTTCAGCGTACCTGAACCAGGGTATGCTGTTGTTGGATCAGGTCGAACCAGAAAAAACGTCGACAGTATGCCGACAAATCATCTTATCCATTGTCCGGCTGAATTCTGTAGCCCCGGAGAATAAATGGAAACAAGTGGCTCTGGATATAATCCAGAAGATAACCGATCCCATTGAATACATCAGCTCACTGGTCGCGGTATTTAATATGTTCAGTCACGACAAAGAGCGATGCAATGATCTGCTGAACATAATGACAGTCGCCATAGAAAAAATTCCATCACCATATGAAAGGGCCTCTACGATTATCGACCTGATCCCACTCGCCATTCAAATGGATAATATCGAGATTTCTTTAAACCTTCTGGAAAAAGCTGAAGCACTGTCCAGAAAGATCAACATCCAATATATCGCAGATATTATCAGGGAAAATATCACCCAGATTTACCTTGTGCTGTACCAAAAACAGAAGGATAAAAAAATCCTCGATCTTGCAATCCGGGTAATAGGCACCATCAATAACGACGAAGTCCGTATTCATCATTTCCAACAAGCCGGCCAGATGAAATCGGTTGATGAGACCTCCCGTTATATAAAGATCAAGATGCTTTCAGAAAAAATATCTCGTGATAATGCTCAATCCGGTCAGATTGCGTCTCTTGAACATCTCGTCAGATCAGTTGCTGACAGAGGTAAAGAGGCACTCTTTTTCTGTGACCTGGCTATTTTTTTCAAACGGGCGGGTGATGGAAAACTTGCCCAGAGGATGAGCCAGTCTGCAATAAAAGAAGCAAGAATCATCCGCCCGCTATCGCGAAGAGCCTATATCATGTGCGATATTGCCCTGAAGATATATGCATCAGGAAGCTATGAGGCTGCACAAGAAATTCTCGATCATGCAATAGATTCCGCAACAAACATCCGGCAGGCATCTGTACGGGACGAAGTGTTTGACGAACTGGGACTGGCAATAAAAATCATGCAGGGGATGTAAATTAGTGAAAACCATCGAGGTTTTTATTACTGGAAGAGTGCAGAAAGTGGGATTCCGGGCATGTATCCGCAGAATTGCTACGGATTTAAACGTCATGGGAACCGTCATGAACCTTTCTGATGGGAGAGTCCATATCTATGCTTCTGGGGAGGCAATGATCCTTGAAAAATTTATCTCAATGATGTACGGGTGCCCCAGAGCGGTCGTTCGTGATGTTCATATCATAGAAATCCCATTGAAAACCTTCGATGATTTTTCAATCATAAAAAGTGATGGTAGAATCAATACTGTACTCTGAATTCGGCATTATTTTTCAGAGAGTGGCAAAAGCCAGATATATGCTCATTAAGTTTTTCAGCAATTATTGTTGTGTAAAACAGATCAATCATATTTCGGAGGAGATTTTCTGAAAGAATGCAGCGATCCGCCGTCAATTCAAAGTCGGCAGGTTTCAGGACATTTTTGGTAATCTGAAACACCAACCGGTCCACCATTTCCGCTTTCAGTGGCTCAATCAGATCCTGAATCAGGCTTCCCTTTCCATCGTGCAACAGACCGATATCAGGATCCAGAAATGCACCAATAACCGAGACAGAACACGTGCCATATAGCATCGCATAACCAAACGAAAGCATGGCGTTGACAGGATCCGTATGAGGTCGCTCAGTTCTCCTCCTGAACCCCCAATCGGGTGGAAGATCACGGGCCATAATCTCATAATACATATCAGATGTCATGCGGTGAAGGCGCCGGATTTCATCCAGTTTGATTAGGTATCCAAGCTCATCCTGGGCATTTTTTAAGAATTCCAGCTCACCTTCGTAAAACAGGTTCGTATTGTGTGCTTCCTGAGATCGTGTAATTGACAACAGCCGGGATCGGATGGATCCCTCAGCGATGGCTATAGCGTACCTGTGACGGGGAATGCTCTGCTGCAATGCCTTAAGTTCCGCATCTCCATTGCTACCAAATGGTTGTATAGTTCCAACCGGAGAACCATCAGGATCAAAAAACGAGATATACACCCCATTTTTAATGAGTTTTGAGACAGTTGTTGAGTTGATCGTATGGCCACCAACAATGAGGAGATGCTTAAAAGAGTCGATAGGATAATATTCAGTTGCTTTTTTTTTCTGCACTATGAGTTGCTTCTGAGTGGATTTGATATGGGCGCCAAAACCTGTAACAGGCAGCCAGGAATATTTCGTCACTTTTAACCCCAAAAATACCGATCCGGTTATCTATTTACTATTCCATTTCGATTGATTAAATCATCGTTTTGCAATGTCTGATACTTCCGAATAATTTTCATTTTGAATTCGTGTTTATGAATACAGTTTTCAGAAGAAAAACTCTGTTTCGGTGATTATAAACCGTTTGAAACACAATATGTAAACTTGTCATGCATTAGCATAACATGGGTGACCGATGTACTGGAATGAGAAGATAGAGACCCTGAAACCTGATGCCTTACATGCACTCCAGCTCAAACGATTGAAAACCACTCTGAACCAAGCGCAAAATATCGATTTTTACCGCAACCAGTTCAAAAGTGCAGGCATCCAGAACTCTTCTATAAAAACTCTGGACGATATTTCAAAAATCCCCTTCACCAGGAAGCAGGATCTCAGGGACGGGTACCCGTTCGGTTTTTTTGCAGTACCTCTGAAAAAGATAATCAGGATTCACACGACATCAGGCACAACAGGAAAACCAACTGTTGTCGGTTATACACGAAAAGATCTTGATACATGGTCCGATCTTATCGCCCGGAATATGACCATGGTGGGCATTACGGATGATGACATTTTCCAGAATATGGTCAATTACGGTATGTTCACCGGAGGTCTTGGATTCCATTACGGAGCAGAAAAGATCGGGATGACCGTGATTCCCAGTGCAACGGGTAATACAAAACGGCAGATCGAGATGATCAACGATTTTGGGGTTACGACAATCCATTGCACTCCCAGTTATGCAATGCACCTGTCTGAAGTCGCTGAAGAAATGGGCACGTCGCTTGACAGCCTGAGAACCGGGATTTTCGGGGCCGAATCCTGGTCAGAAAGCACACGGAAGACCCTTGAAAAGCGCCTGGGAATCACGGCTTATGATTCATACGGGTTAAGCGAACTGTTCGGCCCCGGTGTCGCATTTGAATGTCAGGAACGGGACGGACTGCATATCTGGCACGATAGTTACCTTGTTGAGATCATTGACCCGAAGACCGGTGAGCGGGTGGCAGACGGGGAACGCGGGGAGATGGTTGTGACACCGCTTATGAAAGAAGCCATGCCCCTGCTGAGATACCGTACCGGAGATATTACAATGCTGATGGAGGACGGGTGCCTGTGCAGGAGGGGAACGAAGATCGCACGGATTACCGGAAGGAGTGACGATATGCTGGTCATCCGGGGAATAAACGTGTTCCCGTCCCAGATAGAACATGTCCTCCTGAGGATCCCTGAAGTAGGCAATCAATTTATGGTATATATCGACAGAATAAATCATCTGGACGAGATGACCGTCGAAGTGGAGATCAACCGGGGATTCTTCAGTGGTGAACTGGCAGATCTCGCCCGGCTCCAGAAAAAAGTGGTCAAGGAGTTGCGCGATACACTCGAATTACGGACGACGGTCACTCTTGTGGAACCGGGATCTCTTCCCCGGTTTGAAGGAAAAGCAAAACGAGTAATTGACCGGAGAGAAGCAGAATGACATACTGGGATCCACGCATTGAAAAAATACCCCAAGAAGACCTCAGGAGAATGCAGTATAAATTACTGAAAAGTCTTGTATACCGCCTGTATAGTTTCTCACCATTTTATCATGATCGTATGAAGGAGCAGAAAGTACATCCTGATGATATCCGGGAGCTCACAGATGTCAGGAAATTGCCCTTCATGTTCAAACGCGATCTGCGGGACAATTACCCGGACAGGATTTTTACTGCATCGCAGGACGAACTTGTCAGGTATCATGTTTCTTCGGGAACTACCGGGAAACCAACGGTTGTCGGGTATACGCAGAACGACCTTGATATCTGGACCGCGTCGCTTGCCCGCGGTCTTACATCTATTGGCCTTGGCAGGGGAGATGTCATCCAGGTAAGTTATGGCTACGGCTTGTTTACCGGCGGGCTCGGTATGCATTATGGTGCAGAGCGGATCGGGGCAACCGTTTTACCCACAAGTGTTGGGAACACTGAGCGGCAGATCGAGCTCATGCAGGATCTGAAAGCCACGGCAATAGCCTGCACTCCCTCGTATCTTCTCCATATTGGGGAAGTGGCAGAAAAGATGGGTATCAATATAAAAAACGATACCTGTCTCAAGACAGGTATTCTGGGTGCCGAACCATGGACTGAGAGTATGCGTACCCGGATAGAAGACTGGCTCGGAATCAAGGCCTTTGATATTTACGGGACAAGTGAGCTCTCCGGACCCATGTTCACGGAATGTTCTGAACAAAACGGATTCCACATCTGGTCGGATATTGCACTCGTGGAAATCATCGATCCAAATACGGAAGAACCACTTGAACCCGGAGAGAAAGGGGAAGTAACCGTCACTATGCTCCAGAAGGAAGCGCTCCCTATGATCCGGTACCGTATCGGCGATATTTCTTCAATGGAAGACGAGGTCTGCTCCTGCGGAAGAACCCACCCAAGGATCCAGCGTATCCGGGGCCGTGTTGACGATATGCTGATCATCAGGGGCATCAATGTCTTCCCCTCGCAGGTTGAATACACGCTGATGACCATTCCTGAAGTCGGGCAGCATTTCCAGATTGTTGTCGATCGTAAAGGAGCTCTTGATGATATGCTGGTGCGGGTCGAACTCAACAAAGGATCATTCAGCGATAAAATTAATGATCTTATGCAGATACGACAGAATGTAGAACACCGGCTCAGGAACGCACTGAACGTGAACGCGGATGTGGAACTTGTCGAACCAGGTTCATTACCACGATTTGAAGGTAAATCAAAAAAAGTCATAGACAAGAGGTCGATGTAGATGGACACGCAGAAATTCGTGATCAGGCAGATATCGATCTTCTCTGAAAATCGTCCGGGAAGACTTGCGGCCATAGCCCATGCACTCGGGGAAGAGGGGATCAATATTCTGGCATTCAGTATTGCCGAAGCAAACGGTTTTGGAGTTGTAAGGGCTCTCGTTGATCACCCGGAAAAAGCTCATGATAAACTTCAGTCACAGGGATTCAACATCGCATTTACGGACGTAATCGCTGTAAAAATGAAAGACCATCCGGGTGGGCTCTATGAAGTTGCAAAAATGCTGGGGGATAGTGGGATCAATATTGAGTATTCCTATGCATACTCGGGAAAAGAAGGCGCGGTCCTTATTCTCAGAGTGGATCACATTGAAGAAGCAATAAATAAGATTAAAAATTCCGGAGCTGTACTTCTGGAACGGTCCAGTTTCCACGGGTAATTTTTTATTTTTTCTCCCACCTGATCAGTTCCGAGACTACAGACAGTGTGCTTCCCCGCCGGATCTCCTCGCGGATTCGTTCCTCGGTTTTTCGGACTTCCAGAGCGCGGCGTGCGACCTCGTATGCCCGTTTCGCGGGAATTACCACAACACCACTCTCATCCCCGATTATCCAGTCACCTGGAGAGACCTGCTGCCCGCAGCACCGGATCTCCGCATTGATCTCCCCAAATCCCTTTGGCTCACCGGCATTAGGCACTACTGCTTTTGCAAAGAGCGGGAATTTCATTGCGCGGATATCGTCAACATCCCTGACAGCACCATCAATAACAACACCGGAAATACCCTTGTTCACACAACTTAGTGTAGCAAGTTCACCCCAGGGGGCCACATGGGTACACCCGTCATTACTTATGACGATAACATCATGTTTTTTTGCAATATCGATTGCCTCAACAGGCTTAGCCCAGTCACCTGCAACCGTCTGCACCGTTACCGATTTGCCAACCATCTTTACATTTCCGGAAATTGAGATGAGATCCTGCATCGCACCTTTTCGGTGCATCGCATCACTGACATTCGGGGAGGAGACCTGCGTCAGAAGTTCATAAATTTCTTCATCCAGAGATCGTCTTTCCTTGGGTGCCAGTGAGGGAGAATCCATCTCAGCACGAATCCGTTGGGTGGATCCCTTTACATCAGCGGACCGTACAATCCAACCCCCGACAATTACTATGTCAGCACCATAGTTCACGGCCTGTCCTGCCGTAGCTGCATCAATTCCCCCGGCTACGGCAAGGGTGATATGAACATGACCGGACAGGGTAGTAAGAAGATCGATCGAGTTTTTCCCAATCATCTGCTGATCGATTCCAACATGGGCACAGATGATATCAACACCCAGCAATTCCAGCTGGCTTGCACGGGATACGGGATCAGCAACATTGATCAGATCCGCCATGAGCTTTGTCCCATAGAGACGTGAAGCACTTACCGCTTCAGCAATAACGGAATCGTCGGCATCAGCAAGGATACAGACAATGTTTGCACCAGCTTTTGCGGCCATCTCAACTTCAAGCGTCCCGGTGTCGGCGATCTTCATATCCGCAACAATGACAGAATCCGGATACTTATCCCTGAGTACCCTTATCACCTGCATGCCTTCACTCTTGATGAGCGGGGTTCCTACTTCGAGCCAGTCTGCTCCACCTTCAAGAGATTCCTGTGCGATCTGCAACGCCCTTTTAAGTTCAAGGAGATCCAATGCTACCTGCAGAATCGCTTTTTTCATGATCAGTGATCTGATGTGCCATATGCTTAATAATTGCGAGAGAGTTTTTTAGTAATATTCAGATATCATCATATTGCATAATTTGCATGCAGAGTATCCATTGTGGTTGAAAATCGATCATCAGTACTTACCGCTTCATTTCGAAGCAGATAAATATAAATAAATGTTAAATCTGATACACAGAGTAGAAAAATAATTTTGTTTATACAATTTGATGTATAATTCTGCGATTAATTATACATTAGGTGTGTAAATTAATGAGAAAAATACGCAATAATTCTAACGGTATCTCTGAAACAGTCACTGTGATCATTGTTATCATATTGGTTCTCGGTCTCGCACTCGCTGTATATGGGATGCTATTTGGTTCAGTATCTTTAGTTAAAACCTCACTCGTTGCGGCTTCGGCAGGCACTGCCAACGTCCCCCTTGATACGAGTTCGTCCATGCAGGTCATGCGGGTGACTCCGGAGGTAGGGGAGAATTTTTACATCAAGGGCCAGGGCACGGTCCCAACGAATTCGGCAGCTACCCAAATTGCTATTACCTCATTCTCCTTACGCGATCCACAAGGGGAAATCTACCCCGTAACGAATGGGTACATCACCAAGAATGCAAATAAGTACGGGACCAACCTGTACATTTATAAAAATTCGGCTAGTGAGTATAAGGTAACCGATTCCCTGGATTCAATCTCGTATTCTCCAACAACGATCAGGCCGTTTGCACTCGGGGATTACCAGATAACAATGATCGATAATACAGCTCATGTTCCCCTGAACATCATGAATGTGAAAATTACCGGTAATGCAACCAGTTCAACGACATCCCAATACTCGCTTCCTTTACTGAACGTACTGCCAAATTCCTCGTGGGCAATGCATGGCGGTGTATCAAACCGTACTGACCCCGTTACCGGGTTAACATTGTACGACTTTGACGGAACCAGCGGATACCTGAGCTCAACAACCAATCCATCACTGGGCTTCACCGGGGAATTAACATTATCCCTGTGGATGAATCCGACAGCAACAGGTTCATCGAGCAGTTCGGCCAATTGGCACACGATCATTGGAAAAGGATTCGTTGGTGGGGTAAATAGTGAAAACGATAACTACCAGATCATGCAGCTGGGAGATAAGTTATTGTTTGAATGGAATGACGCGAGCTCCCCATACACCCATTACCAGGCAACGACAACATCCGCCCTTACACCGGGATCATTGCAATATGTGACTGCCACGGTAACGGGAGGTGTCTTGTCGATTCAGGTAAATGGAGTGTCATTACCCCTTACTTATAACACCGGCAATGTTCCCGGGGGGGGAACGGTAATATCTGCTCCAACAGTTACTTTGCAGAATAATGGCAACGATCTTCTTACCGGTAAACAAAATGCTGCATCCGCTGCGGATTACTTCTATTACAGCGGAGATATGAGTGAGGTTGCACTCTATAACCGGGCATTGACTGCCGAGGAGATAGCACATAACATTAATTATTATAAAATCTGATTTTTTCAACCTGGAAAACGGAGAATCACTAACACTCAAAGAGGAAAAAAATTACAGTAATTTTTCTTCATACTTTTCAAAATAAACCAGGGTTTTCATGAGCTTTTTCTTTACAACAGGAACTTCAGCCGGATACCCTGCCGCTACCAGAGAGACCAGCGTATATTTCAGCGGAACCTTGAGCAGTTCCCTTACCGGTTCTGCATAGGATTTTTTATCCCCGGCAACCCAGCAGGAACAAACACCGTACGCCTGAAGAGCAAGGATCAGATTCTCAGTCGCCGCACAACAGTCCTCCAGATAATATGTTTCCTGCTTCTCACCAAAAACCGCAACACATGCCTGGGAATCTTCAATGAATCTGCCGTGATCGGCAAATCCGGCGATCTTTGAAAGGGTGTCTTTCTGCTTCACGATAACAAACAGGTATGGCTGGTGATTCATCGCAGTCGGTGCACACAGGGCACATTCCAGAGCATCCTGAATCACCTTATCGTCAATGGAATCGGTCTTGAATTTCCTTACGCTATGCCGGGACCTGATTATTGTGGTAACTACGTTCATACACCGGAATGGGTAATACAGGGTGATAAAAATTGGGATAATTTTCAATTTTCACTATCGCTTGCAATAAACGATGATACCGATAATGAGAGAGATGCCGGCCAGCGCTGATTCAAAACCGGGGGTTTTTGTTGGTGAAGGTGATGAAGAGACGGGGATCGGGGTAACAGGTAGTGAAGATTCAGCGATTGTTGGTACGGCAGTTGGTACCGTTGTCGGAGGAGACGTGATTATCGTCACCTGAGTGGTTGGCAGAGCCGTGGTTGCGGAGGTCGCGGGTTTTGTGGTGACCGTTGTTGCAGGAGTTGTTACCACGGTCTTGGCTCCGATCAGAGGATTTTGATCCTGGTTCAGGAGGCTGATTTTTGGAGTGATGGTTTTCCCGGTCTGACCATAATTATCTTTCATCTTATTCGTATTGCATTCTGCCCATATTGTATACGATCCGGGGGCGTAGTTGGCCCGGTTTCCGGTATCCCAGATCGAGTTTGTGGATTGCGGGGTCGTCGTAATCGGGATATCTACGATGGACTGGGGTGTTCCTGAAGCATCGATAAGCGCTGTAAATACTCCCCCGCCGGGAGGCTGTACCTTGATGGTAAGCAGCGCCGGTGTGCCTCGCTGGGAAGAGATTTGCGCCAGGTTTGATTCTATTCTGAAACGGATCACATCCCCGGTCGGAACCCACTTATCGGTAACATCAATACCAACCGTGGTATCTTCAAGACGGAGATTGATCTGGGGATCCGCAACAATGAAGGCAGATCCATCTGCATTACCCTGACTGTCAAGCCGGTTCCAGGTTCCGGGATACCCGGAGAATACGGATGGGCTGACAGAGAAGGAATTCAGTTGCGAAGCTACATTCATGGTTTTTGATGGTGAAGAACTCCTCACGTCAGCACCTGAAGCCCACCATCCGATGCTGGTATCTGCTGTGCCCATCGCGGCAGAGATGTCAAGTCCCTGTTCACCAATAAACACCGTATTTCCCTGACTGATAGTGGTAACTGCTCCCTGCACAGACACCATCAAAAACAGGAATCCGATAAGCAGGATACACCAGAATTGGCCATGTTTAGTCTGCATGATCATCGTATCCCTTTTCAATATTTATAATTAACAAACAGTAAATCTGGCGCAACAGAGAAACCTGGATACGGGCAGCAGGCATCCCGCATAATCCTGATCTATGATCCGAGGACGTGATGAGAACCCGCATTTCTTTTAACAGCCGGGTTTTTCCAACAGTTAATCTTTGTAAACGTTCTGGAAAGAACCGTGCTCACCGTCAGGTGCAGAACATTAAGGCCGGGATAATAACATTGGACGTACCAGAATCCGTCAGTTTTAATTCACGAATTGCCTGAAAATTTCAACGGAAGCCGGTATCGAAAACAATCCCGGGTTGAATCAAAATTGTCGGTCATTTCTTTACGATATTTTCCCCAGACATGTTCGGTATTTTTCCAGATTCTGGTAGGAATAACCGAATCAGCATTCAGAGATTCCCGGATCATTCGGTGCATTTTTTCAGAATCGTATCCTCTGTCCATGAGATAACACTCCGATCTCCGAGATTTGTGGCATCTCTTGAGAAGAATGAAAGCATGTTGAGAATCGTGGACCCGGCTTTTCGATATCGTGAATCCAGTAATTACCTGCTGATCAGTATCGACAGCAATCGAAGTTTTTAGGAAATGTTTCCGGATTTTTCCGGTTCTTACGGAGTAATAGTGACTGGAATATCCGCTGGTGAACCCGGACGAATCGATGGCTGTGATAGAGATTGTACCGTCCTCTGAGTAGAATAATTTCAGAGTATTTTTGAAGAGAAGATCGAAGTACAAGGATTTGATACGACAGAGAAATTTTTGGAGCGTTGTGAAGTGAGGGATAGTTGTAAGCCCGAGTACTGCTCGGATACGATCCATCTCTTCGAGGTTCCATATGACTGTACGATAATCTTCTTTCCGGTATTCTTTGAAGAGAAGTAACGTCAGAAGTTGATGCTGGGTGTAATCTCTCCTCGAATATTTGCAGGAATACGGGGAAATCCTGGAAGATTGTACTATTGAAAATGCATGTTTGATAAAACTGATAAACCGGCCTGACGATTTCTTTATTGTCTCCTTATCGTTACTGAACATAACAATATGAGGAGACACCGTACCTTAGATCTTTCGGTCGATTTTGACTCTTTTTCATTATCAAGAAAATGATTTCTACAGAGCAGAAATTTTCAATCACGATCTGCTGAAAAAAAATCAATCAGAGTTTGCCTGAAAATTTTCAATCAAAGTTCGATTGATCCGGATCAATTTTTCAATTACGAGTCATGATCGCGATGAAGATTTTCAAATCAAAGTTTGATGAAAAATTTTCAACCAAAGTCCGCTGGAATTGTTTCATGCAGCCATGGGTTCAATATGCTGACCGGGAAGTATGGTTAGCGGGAATTCCAGCGATTTTGCGATAGTGCCATACGGGAACAATATTAATAACCGGACACTGCAATGATCCTCACGCGGCCGGGTCTGCAGCATATGAGCCGGATCTCATAAAAAAAGGGTCAGACCCGGGTTTCAAGGATTATTTTATTGAAGTTCTCGAAGACCCGCTGACCTTCGAACGTGTGGCTCACTTCGGGATGCCACTGCAGGCCATAGATCTGTTTTTCCGGTAGCGCAATAGCTTCTGCATTGCAGATACTCGAGCGGGCAAGGCAGGTAAACCCAGGGGGAAGCTCCGATACCTCATCTGCATGGGATGCCCAGACATTGATCTTCGAGGGATAACCGGCAAGAATGTCGTCAGGTTCGCCGATTTCCACCTCTACCGGGCCATAACCACCGCTTCGCCCCTGGTGGACGTTCCCGCCGAATCTTGTAGCGATGATATGAAGCCCAAGGCAGATCCCAAGTACCGGAAGACCGAGATCCAGATACTCGTGGCAGTTGCCTGCCCGCTCTATTGCAGGGCCGCCACCGAGAATGATCCCCCGGCACTCTTCCCCGACCCGTTCCGTGGGAGTTGTATTAGGGATGATTGCGGCTTCGATCTCCAAATCGCGAAGCGCCCTATGGATCAGGTGGTTGAATTGCCCGAAGTTATTTACAACGTAAATGGGAAGCATTGTTTCTTAGATTTGTATTATGGTACTATAAGGCTGTTCAACTATAGGCACTCACCGAGGTGAGAATCTTGTTCCGGATTTCATCTGCTGAATGGCCGGTGAGATGGGCAAGATACATGGCACTACCGGCACCCATCCCCTCCTTCACTTCACCAATGCAGTACCGGGCAAGCCCCGAATGACCCAGATTATCAAAGCCCGGATCAACGTAGATCATTTCGGCGCCAATCTGGTCAGCAAGAGTCTGGACATTGGCCGAGGGATCGTCCCTCACGTACACAGTTGTAACAACAAATGGCTGGAAACCCCCCATTGCTTTTATAAGTGCACAGACGGAAAGCATCTGGGTACCCCCACCAAACAGGAGATGGCCGGTATAACTCTTTGCAATCCCGGCTGCAACCGGCATCATCGGATCGCCGGCGTACCGGATAATATCCAGGGGTTCGGTTACTCCCGCATCCTGAATTCGTCCCAGCACGAGCCGGCAGATCTCTTCTTTCAGCGTAACGGGATTATTTACAAAACTGCTACTCACGGCAGCATTATATCCAAGTGCCCGCAGAATGCAGAGTGCCGTAGTAGTCCCCCCGGGAACACACTCGCCCAGGACCAGGAGATCACTCATATCCGACAGGGTCTCGCCCAGCATCTCTCCCCGGATGAAAAGTTCCCGAGCCCGTGGAACAGCTTCACCGTAACGGGGATCGCCACCAACATCCCCGTAGACATCAAAGCAGGGAACGGTAGGCGGGTAACGCAACCCGGTATTGATAAACAGCGGGCGGATACCGGATAATTCCATCATTGCCCGGGTAATGGATGCCGGTGTCGGACACCCGGTCGGAGTGTTCGGTTTCATTGGGAAGCTCGTTATGGCACCCTTCGTTACCAGTTCGGCATCAAGCACAGGGGTCAGCAGGGTACCTTCAGGAGTCGGGCCAGCCCCGGAGATTCCCGGTACAGTCGATAGAAGAGTATTGCCAAGGATACCACAGAAAATGGGTTTTGTAAACGCAATATCCGGCATTTTTGAAAGAAAACTCATAACCATCACATAGATCTCCATTCTTTGAGTTTGAAGATATCGGAAGAAAATCCGCAACGATATAATAGTGCGGCCATTCCAACACCTATTCACATGTTTGAGATCGAACAGCGGTTGCGGGCTCATGGGATCACCATTGAGGATATGGTGGCGGCAGCCATGGGGCTGTACGTATCCCACGGTATGCCGGAGGAGGAAGCCGCACTTGAGATCAAGAAAAAAATTAAAAAATTCCTGGATGATCCCAATGTCGCTTCCCTCCTCCTTGGCGCAATTCTCCTTGAAGAGGAACTCTACACCAGACGAAAGAATTCTGAAATTGCAGATGATCCGGTATTCCTGCTCAGTGACGAAATTATCGGGATGGCGATTGCAGAATGTATCGGGGGTACCTATGCCCGCTTTGAATTCACGCGTTATGACCAGAAGAAGCCGGGCATTCTCTCGAAACTCGGACCATTCCTCGACGATGCTGTCGCAGGATTGATCGCCGGTTGCACCTCGCGGCTGTACAGCGAATGCCTATGAAACCACTCATCTCCCTCATACAGTTCTCGACAATCCTGCCGCTCGGTAAACCGCAGGATCTGGAGTCGTTTGCCCGCCATTCATATCTGTATCCCATTGCAGGCTATCTTATCGGGGGAATTGTTGCCCTTGCAGTTTTTTTTATCGCGGACCATACGATCGCAGCCGCGATCGCCATTGCAGGACTTCTCCTGCTGACCGGCGCCCACCATTTTGATGGCCTGTTGGATCTTGGCGACGCTCTTATGGCACACGGTGACCGGGAAAAACGCATCAAGGCTCTAACGGATATTCACATCGGGGCCGGGGGTGTAGCACTCGGTATCGCGATTACTGTTCTCCTGTTTGCAGGCCTTCAGGCCACCTCAACAATTGTATATGCTCTCATCATAGGAGAGGTCTGCGCAAAATTCTCCATGGCGTTTCTAACGGCATATGGCGTTCCTTTCAGGCAGGGAATCCACAGTTACATCCACCAGTTTTCCCACGCATATTATCCTGTTCTTGCAGCGGTTCTCTGCATCCCGCTTCTTCTTCTACCCGTCTCTCCGATGAAACTTGCCGGGGGCTTTGTGATGATGATCCTGTGCCCGACGGTCCTGCTTCTTATTTCAAGGCGCATGTTTGGGGGAGTTAATGGGGATATTGTCGGTGCGTCAAACGAGATCACCCGTGCCTGTGTCATTGTCGCTATGGCATTAATCTGATATCGGTCACACACTATCATTAATATCCAAATCCACCCGAGTAATTTCTGATTCAGACAAATTTGTCATGCACATGACAATGGACATCATCACCGGACGTAACGCAGATTTCTGTGCTATTCGCGTAAGAAAGGATAGGGAGACATCCGAAAACCGGCAGGGTGCTCCTTACCGTGGAGAGCGAAGAGCAGGTTGTTTTTACTGTTGAGAAGATCATGAACGGGATCTAACGCCGCGCACAGAGCTGAAAGCGTCTCTCATAACAACGGGATGATCTTCACTTTGATCAAACTGCGGACGGCTCTCTTCAGAAGAGATCGCTAAAAAAGGTAATTAATAGAGTTTTGTAAATCCCCGGTTTTCATCGTCACTGCATTCAATGGCAGATCCGTCGCGGACCATCGTGTTGAACATCATCGCCGCATTCATCAGATTATCATCGGAGGCTTTTCCGCTTCGTACCTCGGTAAGTGCTGTGTTCTGAGGTGTCGGGACCACACGTTTCCCGACAAGGACTCCTGCACAATGCCGGCAGTACGCACAATGACTATAAACAGACACGATGCCATCGGCACAGGCAACCATGACGCGTTGTTTCTTCTCATCCCGCTGGAATTCCAGTCTCTTCATAATGGAAAGATATTCTGACATCAGATATGATAATGTCGATGTGAGATCTTCACCGGAAAACACCCTTCGCCAATCGAAATATTTTAAATAGTTGGGTCTCATATAAGTAATACTCGCATAAATTGACTGTAAGCGGACAGTCCTATTTGGAGGATTACATAAAATGGCAGCATCTGACAAGCCCCACATGAATCTGGCCGTAATCGGCCACATCGACCACGGAAAGTCAACTACCGTCGGACGGATGATGTTCGAGACCGGCGCTGTACCGGCCCACATCATTGAAGGTTACCGCAAGGAGGCTGAATCCAAGGGTAAGGCCACCTTTGAATTTGCATGGGTTATGGACAACCTCAAGGAAGAGCGTGAGAGAGGTATCACCATCGATATCGCCCACAAGCGGTTCGACACTCCCAAGTTCTACTTCACAGTCGTGGACTGCCCCGGGCACAGAGACTTCGTCAAGAACATGATTACCGGTGCTTCCCAAGCCGATGCAGCGATTCTCGTTGTTGCAGCTCCCGATGGTGTCATGGAACAGACCAAGGAACACGTATTCCTTGCAAGGACACTTGGCATCACCCAGATCATCATTGCCATCAACAAGATGGACTCAGTCAAGTTCGATGAAAAACGGTTCAATGAGGTAAAGAAGGAACTCTCAGACCTCATCAAGATGGTCGGCTACAAGCCCGAAGAGACTCTTTTCATCCCGATCAGCTCACTGGGTGGCCAGAATATTAAGGTGCTTAGCCCTGAAATGTCTTGGTACAAGGGTCTGGCACTCATCCCGGCACTCGACACCTTCAAGGAGCCGGCAAAACCAACCGACAAACCCATGCGCCTGCCAATTCAGGATGTTTACAGCATCAGCGGTATCGGAACCGTGCCAGTCGGCCGTGTTGAGACCGGTATCGTAAAGAAGGGAATGAAAGTCTCCTTCATGCCCGCCAACAAGACCGGGGAAATCAAGTCCATTGAGATGCACCACGAAGAAATCCCCCAGGCAGTCCCCGGGGACAACGTAGGTTTTAACGTCCGTGGTATCGGCAAAGGCGATATCCGCCGTGGCGATGTTATGGGCCCGGCAGAAGCACCACCAACCGTTGCAGATGAGTTCACTGCACAGATCGTCGTGCTCCAGCACCCGAGCGCACTGACCGTCGGATACACCCCGGTCTTCCACTGCCACACGACCCAGACGGCCTGCACGTTTGTCGAGCTCAAGAAGAAACTCGACCCCCGCACCGGCCAGACCAAGGAAGAGAACCCGACTTTCCTCAAGTCAGGAGATGCCGCCATCGTTGTCATCAAGCCGACAAAACCGATGGTCATTGAAAATGTCAAGGAGCTCCCGCAGCTCGGCAGGTTTGCCGTCCGTGATATGGGTTCAACGATTGCCGCCGGTATGTGTATCTCCGTCCAGGCAAAACAGATGCTATAATTTTTTGGTGTTACTATGCAGAAAGCCAGAATTCGCCTGACAGGAACCGACTTTAAGAAAGTAGAGATGGTCTGTGACAGAATCCGTGAGATCGCAGAGCGCACAGGTGTTAATCTGGCCGGTCCGATACCGCTCCCGACCAAACGACTGGTCGTGCCAATCCGCAAGAGTCCCGATGGGGAAGGAACCGCAACGTGGGACCGCTGGCAGCTGCGCGTCCACAAACGCCTTATCGACATCGATGCTGATGAACGTGCACTTCGCCAGCTGATGCGGATTCAGGTCCCAAAAGATATCGGCATTGAAATTGTTCTCGAGAGTTGAAGGTGCGGCGTGCAGCAGGCCGCTTTTTTTTCTCCAAAACTCAAACAACTATTTACTTTTGAAAGAATTTTTTTCCTGATCCTTGTCGTAGCCATAGTAGTGCGATTCTGGAATCTCGATTTCAAGCTCTTCCACCATGACGAAGCTATTCACTCATGGTTCTCTTACGAGCTCCTGACAAAAGGTACATGGGTCTATGATCCCAGTTATCACGGCCCGTTCCTGTACTATGTAACTGCCGGTATGTTCTCGGTTTTCGGGGACTCCGACATGGTGGCCCGTATTCTCCCGGCACTCTTTGGCACCCTGCTCATCCCGCTCGTTTATTGCATCTACCGGCTCGGGTATATCAATAAAACACAGACACTCGTGGCAGCGGTTTTTCTTGCCTTGTCCCCGGATATGGTGTACTTTTCCCGGTTTCTCCGCCATGATATCTTTATGCTCTTTTTCACCCTTCTCCTCCTTGTCGCCCTGCTTTATTATTTCGAGCGGGGGCAGACCCGGTTTGCCATTATAGCCGCAATAGCAGCTGCCGGAGGCCTAGCATGTAAAGAAGAGATGCCCATAATTCTTCTCATCTTTGCAACATTTTTTATCTATGCTATCTGGAAAGGAAAAATTGTCCTTCCTACCCACTGGAAACATGACCTCGCCTTAGGTCTCCTTACTCTCGTTGCAATACTGGCTATCCTGTATTCCGGTTTTGGCGTACACCCGGAAACACTCCAGAGCGGCTGGCTTGAGGCTATCAGACACTGGATGGATATGCATAACCAGCAGCGGCTGGGCGGCCCGTGGTTCTTCTATATCCCGCTCTTCCTGCTCTACGAACTGCCAATCTTCATTCTCGCAGTCATTGGCATCATCCAGTTCATGTATACCGGCGTTCATCCTTCATCAAAGCTGAAGCAGCTGAAAAACTGGATATATTACCATGACAAGAGGCTCACAACAGCCCAGCTGGCAGAAACAACGCTCCGCCAGTTGAAGGACAAGCAGCAGGTGTATTCCAAATCCGATGAATTTTTCAGATTCTGTATCTACTGGATGCTCCTCACGATGGCATTTTATGCTTATGTCGGGGAGAAAGTCCCCTGGCTGCTCATACATCAGCTCCTTCCGATGTGCTTTGTGGCGGTATACAAACTGAACTGGCAGAAAACCGCAGTTGCCCTTATCGGATGCATATTCCTTGTCGTGATGACCTGGCATGTCGCCTTCGTTCCGGCTGACATCAACGAACCAATTGTCCAGGTCCAGAATTCCGAAGATTTACGTACAGTTATGCAGCTGATAGATGCATCGGACCATGTCGTGGTTGCATCCAAGGATTACTGGCCGCTCCCCTGGTATTATCGAGGTGAACATTGGAATAAGATATCATTTTACGGAAACCTGACCGATGAGGATACCCTTACGCAAAATGATCCGGGAGTTATCATTCTCCATGATACTGAAAGTTTACCCTCTATTCAGGGTTATGATAAGACTACGCTCAGACTGAGTTACTGGTTCTCTGTTTACGATAACCAGGACCGGATGATTGACTATTACCTTCACAGAGATGGGAAGATGGGAAGCATCAATATCGATGTTTTTACCCACAGTAAAACCGCATAGATTTTGATTTACCATAAAAACACGTTATCCGTATTCTAAAACAGCTTCTGTTTGCCGTAATACGGAGCAAGAATTCATTTTTCAAAGAGATCCAAACCTGAATGAAGGATATGCCTTTTTTAGTCTCCTAAAACTATTGAGTACAGCTAAAAACCCGGCTTAGGTTTTTATCTTAGTACATCTGATAAAAAAATATGAGCGGGTTTGGGGATTATTTTCTGCATCAGGAATATACCAAGATCGCCGGACTGGGGAACAAGTTAGGAGAGATCCGGGACATAATCGATTGGGAGAAATTTCGTCCGATCCTCAACGATATGTATCGGGATAACAAAGAGATCGGAGGCCGACCCCATAACGATGAGATCCTCATGATCAAGATGCTCGTTCTTGCCGGCTGGCATGGCTTATCAGATTATGAGGTAGAACTCCTTGCCATAGACCGGTTATCGTTTCGACATTTTCTCGGGTATCCGGAGAAAATCCCCGATCGATCGACGGTATGGTTATTCCGGGAAAACCTGACGAACCACGGAAAGATCCATCTCATCTGGGATGAACTCCAGCGACAATTGGACGAACAAGGCTATTCGATAAAACGAGGTACCATTCAGGATGCATCGTTCATCACATCCGATCCCGGCCACGCCAAGGCAGATAAGCCCCGGGGAGATGTTGCAAAAACCCGACGAAGCCGGGATGGAACCTGGGCCAGGAAAGGTAACAAATCAGAATTTGGATACAAACTCCATTCACTCATCGACAAAGAATACCAGTTTGTCCGAAGATTCGATACATCAACTGCATCACTTCATGACAACCAGATTGATCTCTCGCAAAAAGGTGAAACGGTATACCGGGACAAAGGATATTTCGGAACCGTCCCTTTCGCCTCCATCGACAAAACAATGAAACGATCGGTTCGTGGTAAACCGATCTCAACGAAAGACAAACGCAGAAACCGGGCGATCAGCAGAACACGGTCTCTCGTTGAACGACCGTTTGCAGTGATCAAACGGGTGTTTCATGCTGGGCATGTGATGGTGACTACACACCTCCGGGTCCATGCTAAAAATCTCTTCGCCTGTTTCTCATACAATCTCTTTAATCTCGTAACTGTTCAAAAAAATCATACGGTCTAGCGGTAGCTTTCAAAAAAGGAAAATTGGGGGAAGTAACACAGAGTGCCTGATAGATTCTGATACTTTTTACAAGTATCAACATGCTCTATTGGTCCGGATTAAAAAGTGGGGGATTTTCGCTATTCTCTATTGAAAAGAAGGTAGTAAATTAATAATCCTACCATGTAATAACTTCCGGATCGGTACACTTTTGATATTATCACAATCATCATTTCCAGAGTTGATTTCAGGTATATTGTGTCCAGCGGTAACGTTTTGATTATAGTCAAGAACCTAAATTTTGATACTAAACTTATACCCAAGGAATTTCACAATCCATGCTTTGGCGAAACTCAATGAACAACCATATTTTGTGAAAGCATCGACGATAATCTGCTTTAAGTGGTCGAGATCTCGTATGAAAGTCCGTGAGATGATCCGTCGGATGCTTTTCCAGATGAATTCTATTGGGTTCAAATCCGGAGAATACGGTGATAAAAATACCAGATCAATCCTATTCAGTTCAGCATATTCCCGCGTTTTATCTGCATGATGAGATCGGAAATTATCGAGAATGATAACAAGATCTGCATCTGGGTTCATTTTCCGAATAGTTTGTAGAAATTCACGGACATCCTCCTTTTTTGAATGCTCATGAAATTCTAACACGGAGCGTCCGTTAATCGAGTAAAAACCAAAAGTGTTTGCACGGAATTTCGAAGTATTCTTAACAAGCGTCGGATGGCCAAATGACCAGAATCGCTGAGTATTTGCGGTAGTTTGTGGAGACGTTTCATCCAGGAATCCGATTACCATCCCTGGTTTTATTTCAGGAAGGTTTTTTTAAGAGATATTCCGCATCATCAGGTCTCCGATAATCCAGAGTGAATGGTTTCCCATAACCCATTTTCAACTTCTTCAGGATAATCCTAATCTGTTTCAGAGTATATTCGACTTCGAACTCCTGATAGATAATTGCCCGGACTTCTTCAGTTGTCCAGGTCGTTTTTTGACTCAAGAAGTCTTTCAACTTATCGAACTCTTCCGGTGAGAGCTTCATCGGTCTGCCCCCGGCATATCGGGGAATCAGACCTTCATATCCTTGTTCATTCCATCTTCGTTGCCAGATATATCCTTCATTCCGGGTAACTCCAATTCTTTGTGCAGACTCCTCCACACTCTCTCCGTCGTAACGATATTTCACAAAATAGAGTCGTTTGAGAATTTTGGTATCTTTTTCCAATGTTTTAATTCTTGATTCTAATTGATCTGTCGTCATATGTTTTTGAATAGGGATCTGTTCAGACCAAGGCATACAGAGAATTGGTGTTCGTTGTAATAAAAGTTTAGTTCTTAACTATAATTGTCTTGATTATGAAAATTCAGATACTGTGCATAATTAAACACCATTTTTCGTTTATACCCGGAATTCATTCCATATTATTACCGGATCGGAATAGTATAACAGGAATTATTATAAAAACAGGGGATGCGGGGAATACGGTAAAAGGGTGATTATCCGAGTTCGTCCCATCGGGAGCGTTTCCGGTAGATAACGATACCTACAATCACCAGAACAACTACGATAATCCCCGCAATGATGAATAACAGCCCGTCGATCTTGGGAAAGGAGAAACTCCATCCTGAACTGAGTTTTTTCTGGAGGGCAAGGGCATCCGAATAGGATTCATTCCCTTTGGCAAAGGCTTCCCCCGCCTTCGTTCGGGCCAGTTCATAATTACCATTGGCTATTTCATCATTGGCTGTGGAGATATAACTGACAGCAACTTCCCGCTTGGTGATAATCGGTGGGAGAGCTACATCATTTGCTGTACTCTGGTTTCCTTTAAACCAGGCAATTACTCCGTCAACATTATTGATCGGAGTCTGGGCATTGGCCACATCATATTCCGCCCAAGCCTTGTCAAGTGATTTTTCCCCGGCTGTAATCGCAGTCTGGGCAGCAGTCAGGTAACTCTGAGCCGTAGTATACTGACTTGAGGGAAGGGCCCGGGCTGCATCAATTTTCGACTTGGCATCATTATATTGGGACTCAGCAGCAGATGTGTCAATCCCGAGGGCGGATTTTTCATCGATATGTGAGCGGAAGGTCTGCAGATCGTTGGCCCGTGAAGATATCGCAGTTGCCACTTCAGCGGTGTTGATTATCGTTGCCTTCTTTTCAATCACGGAACTGGTAATGAGGGCATTGCTGCTGTCATATTCCCCGATCTTGATGATGGTTTTTTCACTCGTCGTAGTTACTGATGGTGCAGTTCCCTGCATGGTAACACGGACCGACTCTTCAACACCGGATTTGTAGGACAGTTCAAAACCCGTAATCGTGAGGGTACGCCCACCGGTTGGCTGGCGGGGATTTTCGACCCCATCAAGCAGGATAGTGTAAGTCCACTGGGGTTTTTCGAGATCCGTTGTCATCTGGAGGTCATTTGAAGAGGAAAACGTGGTAGATCCTGACGACGACTGGAAATCGACTTTATACGATACGGTTACCGGAGTACCAGGAGTCAGAGATCCGGACGGATCGATTACAATCGAAGACACCGTGAACGCAGAAACGGCTTGAATACATAATAAAAATGATACCGTAATTAATACCCATTTATTGAATCCCTTCATCATCATCCTCACTCGAACAGGGGGTCAATACCCTCTTCAAACATACTGGATTTTTTCTCTTTTGACTTAATAACATCTTCCTTTGTTTCTTTCGCGATATCAAGGAGTTCTTTAATTCGCGGAGCATTCCCTACCGTTGCCAGCATTACCACTGCAGCGATATACTCGCTGTTTACCGGGTAATCCCCGCCACGCACTTCGACCCCGGCAATATTCTCCTCAACCCAGCTTTTAGCCTTCTCGACACCCTTTCGATCCATTTCGTCAGGAGGACCTGCAAGAAGAACCAGGGCACGTTCGGCCGTGGAATAATCGCAGGGAAGAGTAAGCCGCCCGAGCATCGCCCTGCGCACGAGAGCAACGATCTTTGCAGACCGGTCTTCCCCCATCAGCACTTCCACGTTGGCATCTTTCTTGCCGCCGAACTTATCTTTCAGGCCACCCAGAAGACCCCTCTGCTGTTTCGTCCTTTTGCTTATGACATCGCTGACCGCATATCCTACAGATGTGATACCGCCACCGCGAAGTGTATTGATGATCTCGCTGGAGTCGACCACCATCTCGCCGACCCCCATACCACGGTTCACTTCACCGGCACGGAAGAGAACCGCGAAACGCCGGACAACTTCATTGTTCAGACGCTGGAATGCGGATTTGACACTTTCGCCTTCATTTTTCCAGGCACTGTTATCAAAAATGAACGTATTGTCAGCTTCATTCACAAGAGTTGTCAGGCTTCGTGCAGCATTGTATGAATAGAGCCGCCCTTCTTCAGGTGCAGGAATAATCCCGATTGCGTACACAGGTTCTCGGTAAATCCGTTTGAGATGACGGGCAAGAACCGGCGATCCACCAGACCCCGTTCCACCACCAAGACCGGCGACAATGACAAAGGCATCGACATCATGCGTACCCCGGGAATCGACAGCGCTGATGATGCTGTCAATCTCGTCAGCAGTTACTCTGGCACCGGTCACATTATCCGTTCCTACACCGTGACCTTTCACCATGGTCTGGCCAATGAGAATCCTGTCCTTCATCTCGATATTCTTGAGCCCCATCAGATCCGTCCGCGCGGTATTGACAGCGATTCCCCTAAAGCTGTTAGTTCCGAGCTTTTTATCCTGCTCGATGAACATATCGACAATTTTGCCGCCAGCCTGGCCAAACCCTATGAAAAATACCCGCATCCGGTTACACCATCCAATAGGCTAACAGTTAATTACTTTATTTCTATTTCTTTTAAGTCCTTTTGCTGATATGACGTTTAATTCGACAGTACAAAAACTTTCTTATGCGGTCTTCGAGGGTACATACTGGTATCTGGACATATTAGCGGAGCCTTTTTCATTTCGCCACGAAAATACTATAGATCATTTATTATGAGGATTGGGATTATCGGGGGGGGATTGACCGGGCTTGTCGCTGCCCACGTACTGGGTCAAGATCATGAGGTCGACCTGTACGAGAAACTTCCCTATCTTGGAGGATGCCTTTCCTCTTACAACATGGAAAATTACTGGATCGAGCGGTATTACCATCACTGTTTTTCCGGCGATACTGCCTTGTTTTCCCTCATGACAGAACTTAACCTGTCCAGTAAGCTCGAATGGATGAACGGGACAACCGGCTATTATGCACGAAATGCCATCTATCCCCTGAATACACCGGTCCAGATCCTCAAGTATCCCGAACTTACTATATTGGATAAAGCCCGTCTTGCATATCTGGTGCTGACAGCAAAAAAAGCCGATCTTAAAACTCTCGACCAGATACCGGCAGACCAGTTTATCATAGAACATCTCGGATGGAACAATTATACTTCCTTTTTTGAACCACTCCTCAAAAGTAAATTCGGTGACCGACGGAAAGAGGTCTCGGCAGCCTGGCTGATGAGCCGGATCGCTATCCGGTCGAATCGCGGAGTTGCCGGTGAGCAACTGGGATATCTCAACGGGGGGTTCCACCAGCTTATCGCAGCTCTTGAATCATCCATTGTTCAAAAAGGAGGAACGATACGTAAGCAGACACCGGTTTCCACCCTCTCACGATCCGGTAATAACTGGATGGTGAATGACACCCGGTACGATTTAGTAATCTCCACGATCCCCCCGCAGGAGCTGGGGCGTATGGGAGGTCCGGCCCTGCCCCCGATCCCGTACCAGGGTGCAGCCTGCCTGACACTGGCACTGGATCGTGAAGTAACTAAGGGGATATACTGGCTGAACATGAAGGATTCCGCCCCATACGGGGCAGTAGTTTCCCACACGAATTTTATTCCTTCGGTAAGATACGGTGAGCACATCATATACCTTGCATCATATTTCTCCGGAGCGGTTTTACCGCAACTCGACGAGCGGATGATGGCAGACTTCTGTTCCCGTTTCGGTGTCTCCAAGCAGGAGATCCACTGGCACAGGATGGCTGTGGATCCATGGGCCGGGCCGGTGTATACCACCGGCTACGGATCATTGATCCCTGAATATGAGCAGAGCGGGCTTTTCATGGCAGGGATGTTTTCGAAGACAAACTATCCGGAGCGGAGTATGGAAGGATCCGTACGCGCCGGTCTCGACATCGCAGCGTGCATAGAGAAGCGGAATTCCCATGAGTAAGCCAGAAGTAACGGCAATAATTCCCGTTTATAACGATCATAGCTCCCTTGAGATTGCTATCCCGAGATCCATTGAAACCCTTGCGAAGATCACTTCGGAATTTGAGATTATTGTTGCAGAAGATGGCAGTACTGATGGAAGCACGGAATTCGTGCGCGATTACGAGAAATGCGATCCCCGGGTCCGTCTCCTTCACCGCGACGAACGACAGGGAAGGGGAAAAGCACTCAACCGGGCGATTCGTGAGGCGAACGGATCCATCGTCTGCTACTTTGACGTAGACCTTGCAACAGACATGCAGCACATGGATGATCTCATCAGAGCGATACGGAACGGATATGATATTTCAACCGGTTCTCGGCTCCTCCCTGATAGCGATATCGTCAGGACCGGGGGACGTGAGATCGCAAGCCGCTCGTATAACTTCCTCGTCAGGGCGGTCCTCGGAAGTGTGGTTTTCGATCACCAGTGCGGGTTCAAAGCCTTCAACAAAGAACGCATTCTTCCGGTCCTCCCAACCATCCGGTCAAATCACTGGTTCTGGGACACGGAAATCCTTGTCCGTGGGCAGTGCATGGGGTTCCGTGTCAAAGAATTCCCCGTTCACTGGCGTGCAGGAAAAGGTACAACGGTCAGGATGAAAGACGTGTTTGAGATGGGAACCGCTATCCTGCGGTTATGGTGGCAGATCAATGTATCGAAAGATTAGTGCCATTGTCATCCCGACAATCATCGCAGTCGGCATCATCGTATACATGCTCTATAGCGTGAGGGACCAGCTTCTCACGGCAATCCAGCATATCAAACCGGAATTCCTGCTCATTGCCGTATTAATCTGCCTCGCGGCCTGGTGGCTACGGGGATGGCGGTATCATGCCATTCTCTACAACCTCAGTTACCGGGTAAGTGTCCGGTTTGCCACTGCCTGCATTTTTGTCAGCCAGACCGTCAACCTGGTTGTGCCTGCACGACTGGGAGATTTTGTCCGTGTCTTTATCCTGAAGCACGAGTACAACACCAGTTACTCGGAAGGTGTATCTTCCCTCGTCGTGGAAAGGATCTTTGATATTTTCACAATAGCACTCCTCGGGGCAATCTCCATATTCTTTGTTCTCAACGTGCCTTTCGAATACATCCTGCTTATTTTAATCCCGATCATAGCCGGTGTGATTTTTTTTATTTTTTTACTCTTTATCGGAAAATTTTCATCGAAGAACAAGTATGTTGCCCTCATCCTCACCATGCTGCAGGAGATCAGGAAGGCGTCCCTGACGGTTCGATCGATATTCGTTCTGGGCTGTTCATCTATTGTTATATGGATTCTCGATATCCTCGTCTGTGTCGCTGTAGTGATGATGTTCCAGCAGAAGATCTCGTTCGCAGTGATCGTTCTTGCAATTGTCATCGGAAACCTGGTCAAAGCAATCCCAATCACTCCAGGAGGAATCGGGACATACGAACTTTCAATGGCGATAGTGTTTGGACTTGACGGTGCAGATCCTGCAGTCGCAACATTGATCGCTGTTATCGATCACCTGATTAAGAACCTTGTGACACTCGCCGGCGGAATAATCTCTATTTACTCCCTTGGCGACTGGGTTATCCCCAGTATCAGGGAGGCATTTAATTCAAAATTCGGCGGAGGGAAGGAACCTGACCGCTGATATTCAGGTGTTTTCCGTACTAAGCTGGCTTGTCATCATAACCATTCTCCAGCTGGCATTCTATCCGGGCCTGAAAAATACCTTCGGGCGGTTTGCATTCCCGGTCTCATTTTCAGCTTCACTCCTGGTATTCACCATCATCTCATGGTACTGCGGTCTCGTACAGCTACCCATCTACCTGGCCCTCCTCCCGTTCCTGGGACTCCTGGCTTACAATGTGTATCACCACAATTACCGTATCAGCGAGCTGAAAGCAGAATGGCACTGGGAAGCGCTGTTCCTGATCTGCTTTTTCCTTATGCTGGATGTGCGGTTTGTCAATCCGACAATCTCGTATGCAGAGAAATTCATGGACCATGGATTCATGGCTTCCGTGATACGTGCACCGGTCGTTCCTCCGCTTGATCCATGGTTTGCCGGAGGAACGCTCAACGTATATTATTACCTTGGCTACTGGATGTTCGGCTGCCTTGCTATAGTCAGCGGGGTTCCTTCAACTATTGCTTTCAATCTTGCACTCCCGACCGTTTTTGGCATTGCTGCCGTGAATGTGTATGCGATAGGAGCACTCCTGCTCAACCGGTTCCGCTGGCTGCCCCTTCTCGTCTTCTTTATCCCAAATCCCTCGTTTTTCTACCAGATCGCTCAAGGAAAGGCAATGAATACCGTCCTCTGGGACAGCACCCGGACCATCACTAACACCATCAACGAATACCCGCTTTTCTCATTCATATGGGGAGATGTCCACGCCCATGTGGTATCGATATTCAACCAGGTTTTTTTGATCTTCCTTCTCCTCTATGCATTCAAGCGATGGGAAGATCTGGAAGCCAGGGGAAAACTCATTGTATCCGGTCTCGCCGCCATCAGCCTTGGCTCCATGCCCCTAATCAATACCTGGGATGTCCTGGTCTATGCCCCGATCACACTCGTTTTCATTGCATTAATCCTCTGGAGGAACAGGACTTCATGGTCCGGAAAGACATCACTTTGGTATCTCTGTGCTGTGCCTCCCCTTGCCATCATCTGTTACCTGCCATTCTATCTCCAGCTGCAGACCCATACCGGTATGCTTGCCTTTGTGCGAACCCCGTCCATCCCGGCCGAGTTCCTGCTGGTGAACGGGTTCTTTATCGCAATCGTGATCGCGTTCCTGTACCGGGACATCATCCGGCGCCCGTACCTCCTCCTCGTCATTATCCCGTTTATAGCTGCAGGGTATACGGCTGCAGGGATCGCCGTAATTCCACTCGTCTACCTTATAGTACGGAGACCGTGGGAACTCCCGGAGATCCTCTCAATGCTGGGACTTACCGTTCTCATCTTCTGCGAACTATTCTACCTCAAGGATAACATGGGCGAGACCTACTTCCGGATGAACACGGTCTTCAAGTGTTACCTTCCCGCATGGCTCCTGCTCGGCACGGGAACCTTTACGCTTGCCGGGAGATGGCTGGAGGAAAACCGGAAGATCCCCATAATTGCACCACGCACAACGGCTATTGTCACGGTCTCTGTTCTCTGCCTGCTGTTTATCCTGCCGTTTGTTGCCCCGTTCAACCTGAATTACGGCACGGGAACCCTTGACGGACTTGCATACCTGGAGGATTCCCATCCCGGGGATGCAGGAGCTGTCGCTTATCTGAGGACGCTTCCCGGGGATGAGCGCATTGTCGAAGCAGAGGGGGGAGACTATACGTACTATTCACGGGTGTCCTCATTTACCGGAATTCCCGCAATCATTGGAATGCCGTTCCACGAGTTTATGTGGAGAAGCGATGATACCGGGTGGTTCACTACCCGGATGGTTGATATCAAATCCATCTACGAAAAACCGGATGAGACGGTGCCCCTGATGAGAAAATACAATGCAACACTTCTCTATATCGGCAATTCAGAACGAGAGAGATATAACGTGAATTTTTCCAAAGCAGGGCTTGAGAAAATATATTCCGCAAAGGGCACGGAAATCTACCGGCTTGCCCCATGAATACTCCCGGGGAGTCTCTTCAACAATTCAGAGTAAACTCTCCGTGAGCACCCAGGTTCACAAACATTTATTTCCGTCCCTGTCGTAATGATATGGCTACATCATTGCAAACTGATGAGTAATGAAGGGGCATCCTGCTCCTGAATGAGGTGAGTTATGGCAAAAGGTTACGTTAAAACAGAGGCTCCCGAGGAGCTCCAGAACAAGGCGCTTGAAGCCCTTGAAGTTGCACGCGACACCGGAAAGATCAAGAAAGGATCCAACGAAGCAACCAAAGCCATCGAGCGCGGCATTGCAGCACTCGTGGTCATTGGTGCCGATGTGGAGCCCGAAGAGATCGTCATGCACCTTGCACCGCTCTGCGACGAGAAGAAAGTCCCGTACATCTTCATCAACAAGCAGAACGACATTGGCGCAGCCAGCGGTCTTGACGTTGGTTCGGCCGCAGCAGCAGTCGTCAAGCCCGGTAAGGCAAAAGAGACGATCGAAGAACTTGCAAAGCAGCTTGCCGCGCTGAAGGCGTGAGGTTCTTACCATGGCAGACGATGCAACGCCGGCAGAAGTTATCGAGGTTGTAGGCTCCACCGGCATGCACGGTGAAGCAATGCAGGTCAAGTGCCGTATCCTCGATGGCAACAACAAGGGCCGGATCATCACCCGCAACACGGTGGGACCAATCCGCGAGGGAGATATCATCATGCTCCTCGAAACCGAGCGCGAAGCTAAGAAAATGTCGAGGCGGTGAGAAGAATGGTCGAACAACATGTGTGCAGTTTCTGCGGTGTCCAGATGGAACCGGGAACCGGCAAGATGTACGTCCGCAAGGACGGGACGATCTTTTACTTCTGCACCACCAAGTGCCAGAACAACTACAAGCTCGGCAGAGTTCCCCGACGGGTCCAGTGGACCAATGCCGGCAGGAAAGCTCTGGGCAAGGAGTGAGATCCCATGGACCGCACATTCGTCATGATCAAGCCGGACGGCGTCCAGCGCGGTCTTGTGGGTGAGATCGTTTCACGGCTTGAGGCAAAAGGGCTCAAGCTTGTGGCAGCACGGTTTGAAGTGCTCCCGGAACCGCGGGTGACCGACCAGTATAAGGAACACCTTTCAAAACCGTTCTTCCCCTCCCTGAAAAAATACATCATGGGAGGACCGGTCTTCCTCATGGTATGGGAAGGGAGAAATGTTGTTGCGATCGTCCGCAAAGTGATAGGGGCGACAAACCCGCAGGAGGCAGCACCCGGCACAATCCGGGGCGATTTCGGCATCGATATCGGAAGGAACGTGATCCACGCCTCCGACTCGCCCGAGAGCGCAACCCGCGAGATTGCAATCCATTTCAAGCAGAACGAACTTTCAGTGTATACACGGATTGACGAGTCCGTGTTATATGAATACTAGTTTTTTCTTTTTTATTCCAACCATAATATCTATAATCCTTCAAAAGCGCACTATCCATCATGGCCGGAGATGTCCTGAGTTTTGCGCTGCTTGCTATCTCTTCTGTCATCATCATCATCAACCCGCTGGGCGCAACGCTTCTCTATGTATCTCTGACAACATCCCTTGAACCGAATGCAAGGGATACCATTGCAAAGGATGCCTGTCGCTTTGCCCTGATGATCCTACTTCTTGTCGCGGTGCTGGGGGCATGGATCCTCCAGATTTTCGGAATCAGCCTTGAAGCGTTCCGGATTGGCGGGGGGATACTCCTGTTCGGTATCGGTATGGAGATGATCTATGCCAAAACTTCGCGGACAAAACTTACGGCAACTGAAAAATACGAATCGCGGGACACGGATGACGTTGCCATCATGCCGCTGGCTATCCCGATGATTGCAGGGCCGGGTGCAATCACGACGACCATCGTCATGATGAACGAGGCCATCGTCATCTCCCCGCTCGCGATTGCCGTTCTTTTCCTGTCCATTGGGCTTTCCATCGGGATCACGTATTATATGATGAGGCATTCAGATTATATCATGAAGAGAGTCGGACAGAGGGAATACCGGGCAATCAACCGGCTGATGGGTATGTTGCTTATCGCCATCGCCGTCCAGTTCGTCATCACCGGTATCAGGACCGCATTTCCCCTGCTCGGTGGAGGGACTTAATATGGGAGACTGGGATCTTACATCCGTCGGACTGGTGCTTATCGGGAGCAGCATCACGGTTGCCGGTATCATTATTGCAGCTATGCTTCTCGGAATGTCCGTACCACTGGCCCCGTTCCTGCTCCTGACAACCGCGATCCTGATTGTCATGAGTGCGATAATCATCACCTATTATGACACCCAAAAATAACCCGGCCCGGATTGACCATGATACTGGTGAATCCGGGGTTGTCCGGGCCTGCAGTGCCCAGATTACCGGCTTTTTTGAAGATCCGGAAAAAACCATAGAAAAGGCGGATGTATTCATCCGCCACGCAGCACAATCCGGTGCATCGCTCATCTGTTTTCCGGAACAATTTGCTACCGGCTGGGATCCGGGATCGGATAAAAATACCGGTACCCTCTCAGGATTGATCGTATCTTCCCTGCAAAAATCCGCGCGGGACCATTCGATTGCAGTTCTCGGATCATTTCGCGAGATCGCGTCCCCGCGACCAAGAAATACAGCAGTTGTTATCGGCAATGACGGCAGGATACTGGCAACGTACGCAAAGATACACCTGTTCTCCCCGGCAAAAGAAGATGTTGCATTTTCCCCGGGTTCTACTCTGGGAATTTTTCAGTTGGGCCCCCTGACATGCGGCATTGCCATCTGTTATGACCTCCGCTTTCCCGAACTGTTCCGGATCTATGCACAAAAAGGCGTCCAAGCGATTTTTGTTCCGGCTGCATGGCCAATGAAACGCATCCGGCACTGGGAGCTCTTTCTCACGGCACGGGCAACTGAAAACCAGATGTATATGATTGGAGTGAACACGACGGGAAAGACTCCGGTCGATACATACTCCGGTTCTTCCATGACCGTCGATCCTCTGGGAGTCGTTATCGCAAGGGCAAACGATGCCGAACAGCTCCTCTTTGCGGATCTCCATGTATCAGAAGTCCGGCTGGCCCGGGAATCATTTCCCTCCCTGCGGGATCGCAGGGATGCGCTCTATCGCTCGCTCACACATTCAGGATAACACTCAATCGGTTCGGATGCATCAGCGATCCGGCTTAAAAAACCGCACGCCTATATCTATCTGGCCCTCCAATAAGATTCCATGTATCATCTCGCTTGCGTCAACTGTGGTGCCACATACCCCGCTGACGAGATCCTCTATAATTGTAAAAAATGCGGTCACCTTCTGGCGGTGAAGTACCCGCTTGACGAGATCTCTGTTTCAAGGGCAGCCTGGAATAGTCGCCCGCTTTCTGTCTGGAGATACCGGGAACTATTGCCGGTGAAGATCGAACCGGTTACCCTTCAGGAAGGCGGCACACCCCTCTACCATCTCAAACGCATTGGTGAGGAACTCGGCCTTCCCCATCTCTATGCGAAACACGAAGGGATGAACCCTTCAGGATCGTTCAAAGACCGGGGCATGACTGTCGGGGTTTCGATGGCCATCCAGCTCGGAAAAAAGAGTGTTGCCTGTGCAAGTACCGGCAACACTTCCGCAAGCCTTGCAGTTTATGCTGCAAAAGCCGGTATTCCCGCAGTAGTCCTGCTCCCGGCCGGTAAAGTAGCGGTTGGCAAAGTTGCCCAGGCACTGATGCACGGGGCAAAAGTTATCTCAATCCGGGGCAATTTCGACCGTGCCCTTGAGATGGTCCACGATCTCTGCCTCTCTCACGGCCTCTACCTCCTCAACTCCATCAACCCTTACCGTCTGGAAGGGCAGAAGACCATCGGATTTGAGGCACTCGACCAGCTGGGTGAGATCCCTGATCGGTTTGTCCTCCCGGTCGGTAATGCCGGTAATATTTCAGCAGTGTATAAAGGATTTCTTGAATTACAGGAGCTCGGGTTTATGGACCGGCTTCCCATGATGACCGGGATCCAGGCGGCAGGATCGAGCCCGATCGTACGGGCGATCCGCGAGAATCTTCCGGAGGTTATTCCTGAGAATAATCCCGAGACCGTAGCAACTGCAATCAGGATAGGAGCCCCGGTAAATGCAGAGAAAGCTCTCACCGCCATCAGGAAGACCGGTGGCCTTGCGGAATCGGTAACCGATGAGGAGATCCTGCGGATGCAGCGGGATCTCGCCCGCAAGGAAGGAATAGGCGTTGAGCCTGCATCGGCTGCTTCAGTTGCCGGCATACGCAAACTCGTGGAAAGTGGCAGGATCGACCGTGACGAGCGGATCGTCTGTGTAGTAACCGGCCACCTGTTAAAAGACCCGGATTCGGTGATCAAACAATGCGAGCCCCCGACAGAGATCAGCGCAGACCTTCCTGCGCTGCTCTCTGCGTTGCACTTGTAATTCTGCTCATAGCAATCCCCTCTGCGGGTGCGCTGTCTGCAGACTACCTTGTTTTTCCCAACGGTACTGCATACCAGGCATCGGTAGAGATAACAGACACTTCCCGCTACGAGTTTGCGGAGACCGGTATCATGGGGGAGAACGTGCCGGTTACGGTCGGGGATGTAACTATATCGGGGAACTGCTCGCCCTGCAATTACAACTGGAGCAGGCCGTGGGGCCAGGTTCCGGCAATCACATTTCCAAAGGGGAATTATACAGTTTCGTATATCGCTCCCTTGCGGAACAACGATATCCAGGCAACATTCGTAAAGCCATACCAGGTCAACGTAACAATCCCCGGGGAACTGGATATCCGGAACCCGCTGCTCGCCGGTATCAGCTCGGGAGCAAATGTAACCCGGTATGCTGATAATTCGACATCGGTCCGGTGGAACAAATCGTATTCATTCGACCTTCGGTTCTATTCAAAAGGCCAGGAAGAGCTCCTCTATTTCTTCCTGCAGTTCATGGTCATAATTGCCGTAGTACTCCTGCTGCCCTTTGTTATCAGCATGAGAAGACGGGAATAACTTCCCTTTTTTATCCATATAACAACAGACCTGAGGAAGACGTTTATCAGTTACCCGTGTATCCCCGATCCAAAGAATGATACCCTGTTGCGATAAGAACACCTAATAAAGGTGGACCTATGACAGGAAATGGAATGGTGCAGCCGGGCGATACAGCCAGGAATTTCTCGCTCAAGGATCAGAACGACAAGACGTTCGATCTCTATGAACAGGCAGGCACATGCGTGCTGCTCTCCTTTCACCCGCTGGCATGGACGGAGTTTTGTGCAGCACAGATGAAATCGCTTGAGACAAACCGTGAAATATTCTCTTCGCTTGGCTGTATCCCTGTGGGTATAAGCGTTGATTCAAAGCCCTGTAAGAAAGAATGGGCAAAAAGCCTTGGTATCATTCACACCCGGCTCCTGTGCGACTTCTGGCCTCATGGGGCAGTTGCGCAAAAATACGGGATCTTCCGGGATGAGAACGGGTTCTCGGAGCGGTCGAACATTATCGTGGATAAGAACCAGAACGTCATCTTTGTCAGGATCTACCCGGTCCATTCGGTGCCGGATATTACTGAAGTCATAGGGTTTTTAAAAACCCTGAAATGACAGAATCCCCCACAGATAGTTCTGCAACTGCACTGCAAAGATGCAGAAAAACACCGGTTCGCGCGTTCACGGTATTTTTTGGCTGATGACTTTCCGTTTTCCCCTGATTTTTCCCGGAATTTTTATTACCGTAATTGAGCCCCAATTTTAAATCAGTACAATCCCGAACGATTTTTAGGTATGCAGGACTGCACTGGACAATCGGATTTTTGCTGGACGCTCGCGACCATTAATGCACACGAATGCCAACATGGGGACTAGCGGCGTAGTGCCGAATCATCAATCACAAGGAGAACTGCATCATGAAAACAAGAAGTATTTTCGCATTCAGCCTGGTGGCGCTTGCCCTTATCAGCAGCATAGGAATTGCTGCGGCAGCACCGGCTGCTGATGTTCGGGACACCTACCAGGGAACAATCGGGCCTGATCATTCTCTTTACGGACTCAAGATAGCATTTGAGAATCTTGATGAATCCTTTACGTTTAATGAGAGTGAACTCTTGGAAAAGCAGGTCAGCCATGCCAATGTCCGGCTTGCAGAGCTGAAATACGAGCTGGCAGAGAACAAGACCGAATCTGCAGACAGAGTGCTGGATTTATACCGGCAGAAGATCAACCAGACCGAGACCGCACTCGGGCAATATGCACCAAACGAAACCGGAAGATATTCGGGAGCAGACAACCTGGGACTTGAGCACGCCCTGGAAATGATCGAAAAACACCAGTTGGTCCTGGAGAGCCTCCTGAATGCGCACCCCGATAATCCAGGACTCAACCGGGCCTACAACAACAGCCTCGCGCTCGAACAGAAATTCGAGAACCGGCTGGAGCGGAGGTCGGAAACCCGGAACGGACAGGCACCCCACAGTGCGGACAACTCCACCATGATCCGTCAGCCAAACCACGACTTCGGGCAGAACCGGACCCTTTCGCAGGACGGGATCCATACAGGGGATGGTGGACGGGATGGAAATGTTACCCGCCAGGATCCCGGTATGAACTATTCCATGAATAGCGACAGCCAAGGTCGCAACAAGAACCAGGGTTCACCGCAGGTAATAAACCAGACTGCCGGCAACCAGCAGCCACCAGGCACGGACAAGGCAACACAGAACGGGCAGGGAAATACCCATGACAACACGGGTGACAGCCAGAAAGGTAATCCCGGTGGAGATAATTCCAACAGGAATACAGGTACCGGCAACACGATAAATCCCGGCAATAACCAGAATGAAAATGCCAATAGTGCAGGTACAAATCCCGGAACTACCCGGAACACGGTAAACTCCGGCAGTCAGGGTGGAAGCACTGACCCGAGAATGAAAAACCGGTGAGCAGGAGATTTTTCGTGCCACAGGAATTCCGGGTACCAGAACCCCGGTTAAATATTTTTTATTGGAACCATGATACTGATCACAGAAAGGTGCCCCATGACAAGCCAGACCAGAAGCAGGATGTATGCGGGAGTTATTATTGTTCTTCTCTGCATTCTTCCGGCAGTCTCGGCAGCATCGGTCCCGGATTACTCCACTAGGTATACGATCACCTTAAGGGATGATGGCACTGCACTTTGGAACGTGGAGTACCGCACACCGCTTCTTATGGATGAGGATCTGAGCAGTTTTACGGATTATTCCCGGAATCTCAATTCCATCTACCTTCCTGAGCTTAAGGATCTCATGCAGCGTTCCGCAGCGCAGGCTTCACTGGGGACCACAAGGCAGATGGAAGTGAACAACTTCACGGGAAATGCCCTTGTCCAGACATCCCCGACCGGAAAATTCGGGCTTGTTACATATACATTTACATGGACAAACTTTGCCAGAACTGACGGGGGACTCTCTGCCGGCGATGCATTCGCCGGTGGGATGTATCTTGCAAAAGATAACACCCTCATCATCCGGTACCCGGCAGGATACACGATCACTTCCGTGGAGCCGGCACCGGATCAGACAAACGATGGCTTGATATGGTACGGACTTCGCGCCTTCGGGCCCGGGCAACCCCTCATCAGCCTGACCAAGCCGGCATTTCCATTCCTGCCATTAATCATCCTTCCCGTTGTCGGGATCATTGCCATCGCTGCGTACCTGTTATACAGGAGAAAGACCCGGCTGACCGACACGGATGACATGGATGATCCTGAAGATTCATCCGTTATCCCACTTTCGGATACCGACCTCTTCAGTCTTGAAGATAAGATACAGAATCTCCTCAAAGCAGGCGGCGGAGAGCAGTACCAGTCCGGGATTGTAAAGGCACTCGGCCTCCCCAAGTCTACCGTAAGTTCCGCGCTGAATACGCTCCATAAAAAGGGGATCATCCAGAAAGTGAAAAAAGGCCGGGAAAACCTTATCCGTCTTGTGCCGGATCAGCCCAGGTAAATTTATCTTTTTTAGAGAAGCGTCTTCTGCGGATTATTAAGATGTTTTTTGGCCGCTGGCGTGACTTCCCGCCCTTGGGGGGTGCGCTTGACAAAACCGATCTGGATCAGGAACGGTTCGTATACATCCTCAATGGTCCGCACTTCCTCACCAACCGAGATGGCAATGGTCTTCGCCCCGACAGGGCCACCATTGAAATCATTCGCGATAACGGAGAGTATACGCCGGTCAAGCTCGTCAAGGCCGAGCTCATCGATCTGCATCATCCGGAGGGCATGCACGGTGATCTCCCGGGTGATTGTCCCGTCGCCTTTCACCGTGGCGTAATCCCTCACGCGACGGAGCAGGCGGTTGACGATACGGGGCGTGCCCCGGCTGCGCCGGGCGATCTCTTCCGCCCCGTCAGGAGTTATCGGGATCTTCAGGATCGAAGCGCTCCGCGTCACGATCCTGACCAGCTCTTCAGAAGAATACAGGTCAAGCCGTGAGATGATCCCGAACCGGTCCCGGAAAGGTGCGCCAAGGAGTCCCTGTTTTGTCGTTGCCCCGATCAGCGTAAAATGTTCGAGGTTCAGTTTTATCGACCGGGCGCTCGGACCCTCTCCAATCATCACGTCGATAAAAAAATCCTCCATGGCGGGATACAGTACTTCCTCAACAACAGGATTTATCCGGTGAATTTCGTCGATAAACAGGATATCCCCGCGTTTTAAGGGGGTGAGAAGGGCGGCGATATCCCCGGGTTTTTCCAGGACGGGCCCAGTCGTTGCCCGGATATCAGATCCCATCTCGCGGGCAATGATATGCGCGAGCGTGGTCTTGCCAAGGCCCGGCGGTCCTGAGAACAGGATATGATCCAGAGGTTCATCGCGTTTTTTGGCGGCCGCAATTGCAATCTCCAGCGCATCCTTGATCTGCACCTGCCCGACAAATTCCTCCAGCCGTGCCGGCCGGATGGTGAGATCGTCGCCTTCTTCCGGAATCGGATCCGGGGTAACAATACGTTCGGACATGAGGCTACCGTTCCTTCAGGTGGGCAAGTGCCGCCTTGATGAGATCCTGCACGCTCGTGGATTTCGCACCGGGAAATGCAGCCATGACCGCATCCCGGGAATCTTTCTCGGCAAACCCGAGCGAGACAAGGGCGCTGATCGCATCGTTGACCGCGGGGCTGGCCCGGCCACCCTCGCCGGCTGCCATAGCCTTGCTCACGTTCTTCATCTTATCGCGGAGTTCAAGGATCAGCCGTTTCGCACTCTTGGCACCTATCCCGGAGATCCGGGTCAGGGCTTTTTCATCCTCGTTGAGGATCGCGAGGGCAAACTCCTCGATCCCGATCTGGGAGAGGAGGTTCAGGGCAGTCTGGGGGCCGATACCGGTAACCCCGATCAGGATCCTGAACATCTCCAGTTCGCTCTGGTGCAGGAATCCAAACAGCGTGATGGCATCCTCCCGGACGGCCATATGCGTAAAGAATGTCACGTTCTCCCGGGAGTGTACAAGCACGAGGAGGGCCGGTTGGGTTACCTGTACCAGGTACCCTATGCCATGAACATCGATTACTACCCAACGGTCGCCTGCCTGGACAACGTCTCCCCGCAGATGTGCAATCATTGTACTACCTCAGGATATGGATATGACATAAGGCAATCGAAAGGGCATCGGCTGCATCATCGGGCCTGGGGATCTCATCGAGATGAAGGAGACGTTTGATCATCTCCTGCATCTGGCACTTGTCAGCACGCCCTGAACCGGTGATAGCCTGCTTGACCTGGTTCGGGGTGTATTCCGTGATTGGGATCTTCCGCTGTTCAGCAGTGAGGAGGACGATTCCGCGGACTTCACTCACTCCCATTGCGGAGGATATGTTTTTCGTGAAAAATAATTTTTCAATGGAGATATGGGTGGGAGGGTAGCGCTCTAAGAGTGCTTCGAGCTCGGTATAGATTTGTAATAACCGCTCTGAAGCCCGGGTATCCTTCCCGGAGGTTTCTATGCAACCATAACAGATCGGCCGGGGTTCGTTTTTAGTGACCTCAATAATCCCATAGCCCAGCCTGGCCAGCCCGGGGTCTATCCCAATCACTATCATGGTATTGGTAACTCTGGATCTGATATTGGTGATGGGAGTATTTTACCACGCGGGGCAGGCTGTGAAAGTGAACGGGACATGATTTATGACGGGTAAACCAACCTTGGTAGCTATCTGCATTCACCAGAATTAATTATACACCCGGACCTGGGACCCGCCAGAGGGATTTGCCGGTAAAAAACTAAAAAAGAAAATTACTGGAGCCCGAAGGACTTCAGGGTCACATCGGTGTTAACTGCGCCGACATGGTAGACAGAGCCCGTGGACAGTTCGTTGATAATGACCTCTGCCGGCGAGAAAAGCGCGGTGTCGATCTTGTAGAAATCGTATCCAGCTTCCTTGAAGATGTCATTGAACGGCTTGCCGTATCCCTTGGACTTGTTGCTTGGGATCTTCTCGAGGTAATCCTTGATCTCGGGCGCCTTCATGGTGAGGTTGATCCGCCCGTGGTAGATTGTTGCGTCGTTCGTCACGCCCATGGCAAGCTTTGCGCCCCGGACCGGCGGGATGGGCGCGGTACCGATGGCGGCAATGATCTTCTTGGTGTCAAACCCGAGCTCGTTGAGCTTGTAGATCGCGGTCTCGACACAGCGGCCGGACACCTGGATGGAGCCCACCATGGAGGAAGTCGGTGCTACGACAGCGCAGACATTCGCGACATCGATATGACACTCCTCTGCAATCTTCTCCATGACTTCTGCATTCGGGAGGTGGTCGCTCTCAAGACAGATGACCGCACAATCGTAGTCATCCTCGTATTCAATGACTTCGAACGTATGCTTCGGCTTGAGCGAGAGTGCCCGTGCAGGACCGCTGCCCATGGCAAAGTAGTTCCCGACCTTGACCGTCCAGCCAGCCTTCTGTGCGCCGAGACATGCGATAGACGGGAAGTCGGTGTTGACGTCGATGAACGGCATCGGGAAGTCCTTGATCTGCCCCATGCGGAAGTTGACTTCGCCAAGGCCGCCCATGCAGATCTCGGTAAATGCCCGGCCTGCTGCGTAGCCACCCCGTACGCTCACACCACAGTCAACGATGCGTGCGCCATTATCCAGTTCATGGTATGCGCAGTTGAATTCCTCAGCTAAATCTGCCAGATTATCAAAAATCTCCAGTGCCAGTTCGTTAACACTTAACATTATGACTAACCCCTGTATCATAAAAGAGGATCTGGGAATAGATAATATTTTTCAAAAAGCCGCCGGGAATTATGACAGGTATTCGAGTACCTTTATCGGATCGTACCGTAGCGTGATGATCCGGGTCCGTCCTTTTCCTTCACGGTACTGCAGGTTGACCAGCCGCATGGCATCCATTTTCTTGACAATCTCGTAGAACCGGGTATACCCGATGGAAACCGACTCCCTGACAGCCTTGTATACATCCCCTGCATTCATCTCATGATCATTGATGCTCCGTTCCGCCAGGAATCTGAGAATCTGCCGCTCCTCGTCCTTCAGGGTCTTCACCGTATAATTCAGGTGCAGATATTTCGAGATCTCGTACGCTCCGCAGATATCCTCCCGTTCGATGCTGCGCCGGGCTGCCCGTTCTGCAGACAGCGTTGCCCGTTTCAGGAGGTCGATCCCAACCCGGAGATCGCCGCTTTTCAGGGTTTGTCCCACGACAAGATCGAGAAGGCTTTCGGACAATACACCGGTAAAGAGACCCTGCATCACGCGGGCTTTCATGATCTCGCGCACTTCGGCATCTGCATAGGGAGGGAAATATATCTCCGTAGGGCGGAAGACCGATGCAACCCGTGCATCTACGGCCCGTGAAAGGTCGACATCCATGTCGCTGATGATGACGATGACCCCGATCCGCGTCCCCTCGTAGGTCTCGTGTGAACGAAGCAGGGTATAGAGGACTTTGTTGATCTCGTTCTCATAGAGGAGATAGTTGGCGTCGTCAAGGGCAACGAGCAGAACGATCTCCTCTTTTATGAGGATACGGGCAACTGCATCGAAGACCTGCTTGAAGGATGTCCCCGAAGAGGGTGGCAGGTGCCCGACCAGTTTCCGGTAGATCTGGGAGATTATTGCAAACTTTGTATTGTCGATCTGACAATTGATGTAGACCGGCACGAGCTTTTTTGTGGTTTCCTCGATCTCCTGGAACACTTTTTTGATACTCGTCGTCTTTCCCGTGCCAGGCAGTCCCTTGCAGACGGTATTGAGGGGCCGACCGCCACGGAGCCCGGGCCGGATCTGGAACGCCATCTCCCGTATCTGGCTGTCACGGAACTCGAACTGCTCTGGCAGGTAATCGATCTCAAGGACCTCGGGGTCACGGAAGAGGGTCTCATCCCACATCAGCAGATTCTTCTTCATCTCACTACACCTCTCGTGTGATTGGTAATAACTGCATTGGATTTTTGTTGCCTGTCCTGAAAAACAAAACCTTTTTCCATCGTTCTCAAAGGAAGGGGGTAAGACCCCTCTGGAAAAATGGAGGTTGGATCGTTTTAGAGAGACAATAGATGGGGAGTTCCCCCAGAAACTTACAGAACACGCACGAAAACTGGGATGGGGATGTTGATTTCTGCAAAGCCGGAAGATCAGTGTTTCCGTTATTACCCTTGAGTGCCCGGGACAATAACCACAGATCCCACTCATTCCCATAAGACTGTGCACAAAAGGTGGTGGACATCAATCATCCATGAGGAGTTTTCATACAGACATTCAGCCAGACAAATCTATATTGTCCGGCAAACGAAACAAAAGACGAAGTACGGCAGATGATGAAAGTTACCCCCACTGAATTGATGATGACGCAGGGGTCTGATGCCGCACTCTTCACGACTCATTACGAGAAGAGATAATCCAGGAAATCCGTGGCGTTTTTCGTACCGGCACCGCCAAGCCGGGCATCTTTCTCAGAAAAATGGAGAGACCCGTCGGTTTCTTTTCCACGGATCACAAAAGGAACCGGGTCGCGGGAATGGGTTTTTATCCGTATGGGTGTGGGGTGGTCCGGCAGGACAGCGACCACGCCATCGAACTGGTCCAGGATCATGCCAACAACATCGTCCACCCGCTCTATGGCTCTGACTTTCTCCTCGATACTTCCCATGTGCCCGGCCTCATCCGGCGCCTCGATGTGAAGGTAAAGGAAATCCAGGTGCCGGATTGCATCAAGGGCATACCTCCCTTTGGCTTCGTAATCGGTATCAAGATAGCCGGTTGCACCCGGGACCGTGATCACCTCCATCCCTGCACAACGACCAATCCCGTTCAGGAGATCCACCGCCGATATTATCCCGCCTTTCTTGTGATATTTCGTCTCAAACAACGGAAATACCGGCTTGTGCCCCCCGCTCCATGGCCAGATCCGGGTTGCCGGGCGCTTGCCGGCTTTTACCCGGGCCATATTTACCGGATGGTTAACAAAGACCTTCCGGCTCCGCTCCATGCACTGGTGGAGAAGCTCCGCATCCCCACCTTTGGGAAGGAACGGAGAGAGACCCTGTCCCACGATATCGTGCGGCGGGGTGGAGGCGGAGCCTTTGCCCCGGGGGACTACGAGAAGGTTGCGATAACTGACACCTGCTCTGACCATGACGTCGGGCAGTTCCTGCTGGAGTGATTTAAAAAGTTCCATTCCCTCGGCACTGGAGATATGCCCTGCCGAGAAATCCACCATGGTATTCTCTTCAACCGTCACGAGATTGCAGCGGTACGCCACATCGTCAGGAGCCAGATCAATACCCATGCTCAGGGCTTCGAGCGGCCCGCGACCGGTATAGTATTTTTCCGGTGCATACCCGAGTACTGCCATGTTGGCAATATCACTACCCGCCTCAAAACCATCCGGGATGGTCCTGAGCATCCCGCAGGTACCCTCAGCTGCCATCCGGTCCATATTCGGCGTTTTTGCATATTCAAGCGGGGTCCGGCCGCCGAGTTCTTCAAGCGGCTCGTCCGCCATGCCGTCGCCGAGAACAACAATATACTTCAAATTACTGCTCCGCAAGTGCGGCCTGCACCGCAATTCTCACGCTTTCGCGGGACCCCAGCCGGGGTTTCCAGCCAAGAGCCTTGAGCCGGTCTATTGAGAGCTGCATTTTTGGTACGTCCCCGACCCACCCAAGAGCCCCTCCGGTGAAGCGGTACTTCACACCAGTAAGCCGCATCTCCTCGACAAGGATATCCGCAATGCTCCGAACATCAATCCAGTCCTCGGAGCCGATATTGAAGATATTCACCGGGTCCCTCGCATGCGCCCGCGCAAAATGCATAGCGTCAACGCATTCATGTACCTCGAGATAGGATTTGGTCTGCTTCCCGTCACCCAGGATCTCAAGTTCCTGCGAGTCTTCCCCGAGTTTCCGGATAAAATCCGTGATAACACCATGACCGCTCCGGGCACCGATGATGTTGGCAAACCGGAACTGCCAGGACTTCATCCCGAACGAATGGCAGTACGCGGATATAAGTGCCTCGCAGGCAAGTTTGGTTGCACCATAGACGGAAACAGGTTCGAAGGGGGCATAGTTTTCAGGAGTCGGGATAACCGAGGCATTGCCATAGACCGTGGAGGTGGAGGTAAAGACAATTTCCGGCACGCCATGGATCCGCATTGCCTCGAGCACCCGGTAAGTGGCGATAATATTGTTCCGGAATGTGGGATCAGGAGTCATGGCGCTCTGCCGCACATCCGGATCGGCTGCAAGGTGGTACACACAGCCTGCACCTTTGAAGGAATCCTGCCACCCATCGGCGAGAAGATCCCGGTTCAGGAGACGTGCCCTACCGGAAGCAATGTGTCCTTCTATTGTATCTCTCTTCCCTGCACAGAGCGAGTCGATGACAAGGACATCGCGCCCCTGAGCCACAAGGGAATCTACCAGATGCGAGCCGATGAACCCGGCACCGCCCGTCACCACATCAAACATCAATACCTAATATGTCATCCATGCTATAGGATTACTGCTATGTTTATCGGGATCGATCACGGCACTTCTGCCATGCGGTTTGCCGGGGATCAGGGGGAATTCAAGATCTCACGTGAGATCGCAAAAGAATTCCGCATTGCCGATCTTGCCCGCATCTGTCCTCTTGATAAGATCGAAGGGATTGCCGTTTGCTATTCCATGGGAGACAACTTTTCAAAGATCACCCGAATAGGAAAACTCAAAAACCGCGGTCTTGTCAGCCGCGAAGGTGCAGGCAAGCATATCGGAGGGGGAACACGGGTCTATGATGAAGTGGCAGGAAGCGGAATTCCAGCTATCGTGATCCCCGGACTTCACCGGGACTCTCCCACCGACCCCCGGTTCAAGGCCTATTCCCACCAGACAAGCCCGGAGAAGATCGGGATTGCCTATGAGGTCTGCCAGACGCTGGGGGATGATGTGATCGTCTCGGATGTCAGCTCGAACACCGTTTCACTTCTCGTGACCGGAGGCAGAATTGTCGGGGCATTCGATGCCTGCATCTTTGCGCCGGGCAGCCTGCACGGGGCGCTGGATGTGGACGCTATCCGGAAAGTGGATGCAGGGGAATGGACCGCAAATGAGGCATTCCAGCACGCCGGCGTAAACTTCTCACTGCCCGAAGATGAGCGGACAAGAGCGGTGGCGATGTTCGCTGCAATGGAATGCGCTGCGCTCCGGTTACTCAACAGGAAGGCAAAGATCGCGCTTGCCGGCAGCCTTGCACCGGTTATCGCACCGGAAGTGAAGAGGCTGCTGGGCTGCGGGATTGATATTCACGACGAATGGTGCGCTTCACGGGGTCTGGCCCGTATCGTCCGCGATGTTTTTTTAGGAAAGAAAGAGATCCTCGGGCTCGCAACGGATCTCTAGATTTATATTGATTTATCATGTAAGATTATTAGGGATTTTCCTTGAGAGAGCTACGTATCCACGGCAGGGGTGGCCAGGGGTCAGTCACTGCTGCCGAATTAATTGCAGTCGCTGCCTTTGAAGGCGGCGTCTTTGCCCAGGCATTCCCTGCGTTTGGCGTTGAGCGGCGCGGGGCACCGGTTCAGGCATTTGTCCGGTTCGACAACAAGAAGATCCGGCTCCGCAGTCAGGTATACGAGCCGGATTACATCATTGTCCAGGACAGCACCCTGATTAAGGATGTCAATGTCTTCATGGGAGTGAAGAAGGGGGGCATCGTGATCGTCAATACGGAGAAGAAACCGGACTACAGGATTCCGGATGGCGTGAAACTCATCACGATCGATGCCACTGCTATTGCCCTCAAGGCAATCGGTCTCCCGATCACCAACACCTCGCTCATGGGAGCGTTTGCGGCAGCATCCGGCGAGATCCAGTTCACGGCACTTGAAAATGCCCTGAAGCACCGCTTCCCGGGTGAGCTGGCAACCAAGAACATCGCTGCCGCAAAGAACGCGTTCGACACGATAAAGGGGGAGACATAATGGGGCTTGCCGCAGGATGCCGGGCACGGCCGGGCAGGTCACGGGATAACAAGACCGGTTCGTGGCGGGTATTCAAACCGATATTCGACCACGAGAAGTGTTCAAAGTGCGGGATGTGCAGAACCCTGTGTCCGGAAGGATGCATCCATGAGGATGCTGAAGGATTTTTTGATCCGGATTATTCGTACTGCAAGGGCTGTGGTATCTGTGCAACCGAATGTCCCAAGGAAGCGATTAGCATGAAACTGGAGGAGAAGTAAATGATGGAAATTACCGAGGGCTCGCACGCGGTGGCTGAGGCAGTCCGCCTCTGCCGCCCGCAGGTGGTCTCTGCTTACCCGATCACACCCCAGACCCATATTGTCGAGGCGTTGGCCGATTTCGTAGCAAACGGCACGCTCGATGCAGAATACATCACGGTCGAGAACGAGCTCTCTGCACTATCAGCATGTGTCGGTGCAAGCGCAACCGGCTCGCGGACATACTCCGCAACAACTTCGCAGGGTCTTATGCTGATGGCCGAAGTTGTCTTCAATGCAGCCGGCATGCGTCTTCCCATCATCATGTCCATTGCCAACAGGGCAATGGGAGCACCCCTCTCGATCTGGAACGATATGCAGGACTCCATCTCCCTGCGTGATGCAGGCTGGCTCCAGTTCTATGCCGAGGACAACCAGGAAGCAACCGATCTCCACTTCCTCGCATACAAGGTGGCAGAAGATCCCACGATCCAGCTCCCGGCCTTTGTCTGCTTCGACGGGTTCATCCTCTCCCACACGTACGAACCCGTGGACGTGCTCTCGCAGGAGCAGGTCGACAAGTACCTCCCGGCATTTAACCCGGCCGAGAAACTCGATGCAAAGGACCCCATCAGTTTCGGCATGTACGCAACACCTGACTACTACACGGAGTTCCGGTACGAGATGGACGAGGCCCAGAAGCGGGCAAAAAGCGTGATCGCAAAATACGGCAAAGAATTTGGTACTATGTTCGGCAGGGACTACAGCACGCTCGTCGAGGGCTACCGGCTTGATGATGCAGAAACCGCGATCGTTGCCATTGGTTCCATCTGCGGCACGGTCAAGGATGCCATCGACGAGATGCGTGCAGACGGAAAGAAAGTAGGGCTCCTGAAAATCCGTGTCTTCCGCCCGTTCCCGTCAGAGGAGATCGCAAAGGCGCTTGCACACGTAAAGCGGATTGCAGTCCTTGACAAGAACGTCTCGCTTGGCGCAAAAGGAGGGGCCGCCGCTATCGAAGTGCGGGACGCGATGTACGGCTCCACTACGCCAGTGAAAGGATATGTCCTTGGTCTTGGCGGCAGGGACATCCGCAAAAAGGACATCAAAGAGATCGTAGCGCTCTCGGAGAAAGGGATCGGCGATCAGTTCTATGGACTCAGGAAGGAGTTGATCTGAAATGGCAGAAACAAAAAATACCTGCGAACTATTCGACTGCGGGCACCGGGCCTGCGGGGGTTGCGGCGAGGCGCTTGCAGCACGCATTGTCACAAAAGCTGCCGGCACCAACACGATTGTAGTTGCAGCAACAGGTTGCATGGAGGTCTTCTCGACACCCTATCCAGAGACCGCGTGGAAAGTACCCTGGATCCACTCCCTGTTCGAAAACGCTTCAGCGGTTGCTTCGGGAGTTGAAGCTGCGCTGAAAAAACAGGGGCGGAGCGAGAAGGTCGTGGTTATGGGAGGGGATGGCGCCACGTTCGATATCGGTATGATCTGCCTCTCCGGCGCCTTCGAGCGGGGGCACGACTTCGCCTACATCTGCTACGACAACGAGGCCTACATGAATACCGGTATCCAGCGGTCCGGTGCAACACCTTACGATGCGAGCACTACGACGAGCCCGGCAGGCAAGTGCTCGTTTGGGAACAAGAGGCCGAAAAAAGATATGCCGGCCATCCTCGCGGCCCACGGTGCACCGTATATTGCCACCGCATCTGTCGCGTACCCGGCTGACCTCGTACAAAAGGTCGAGAAGGCCATCAACACTCCCGGCCCCTGCTATGTGCAGGTGCATGTCCCGTGCTGTACCGGCTGGGGATTCGAGGGTGATCAGACGATCGCCATCGCCAAGCTCGCCATCGAGACCGGCCTCTGGGTGAACTTTGAGATGGTCGAGGGCAAGGTAACGAAGGCAAAAAAAGTCGTGCGGAAGCCTGTCGAGGAATACCTCAAGACCCAGAAGCGGTTCCGCCACCTCTTCAAGCCAAAGCGGCAGGATGCCGAGATCGCCGCCATCCAGGCAATCGCGGATCGGAACGCGGAAAAATACGGGATCGATATCAGGATCCCAAAGAAGGAATAATACTTTTTTTTATACGACAGGTTACTCACGAACCGTCCCTCGTCCACCGCAGATTCCTGAGTATTTCCTGCCGGACATATCAACAATGTTAATTAATCTCAAGAACGACATTAGTAGGTTATCGGGCTCGTGGTCTAGTCGGTTATGACGTCGCCCTTACACGGCGGAGGTCGCCGGTTCGAATCCGGCCGGGCCCATTCTTTTTGTTACTTTAAAAAGGATTATTTCTTTTCCACCGCGGTGACCGTGATGGTATAAGTCAGGTCTTTTCCTGCAAGATCATGGTTCTCGTCCCAGGCAACCGTTGATGGCGTTACATTGATGATCCTGACATAGGCATTTGCCCCGTCTGTTGTCCTTCGGATAGTATAATATTCACCGGCAACCGGATTCATATTCGCAGGGAGCGTTGAGCGGTTTACAATATGAACAAGCTCCGGCCTGTACGGACCATAGGCTTTGTCATAGGGAATCCTGATTGTCTTTGTCATACCCGGGGTCATGCCGGTTATCGCTTCCTTAAAGCCGGCGATCAGGTTTGCGTCGCCCATAGTGAACGTAAGAGGGGTTCCATTCAGATTCGAATAAAAAACAGATCCGTCATCAAGAGTTCCTGTATAATACACCGATACGATATCTCCAGTACGTGCGCCGGATGAATTGAGCAGGAAAAAACCCACAACAACTACTGCCACAACCAGGATAACCGCTGCTACAATACCCGTATAAAGCCGGTTCCGCTTTCTTCTCGCGGCAACTCCTTCTTTTCCTTTCTCTTTTTCGGACTTTTTCATAATACCCTTCAATAGGGTTTTCCGGTAAACCATATACACTTGTCTCATCGGTACCGGGAACCTGCCTCCCTGCAGGCGAGACCGCAGGCAGATATCACAATTGTACGGTATTTATAGCTGCACAACGCATCAGGTAGTGTTGAATATGGCTGATGAAGTGAGGATCGCAGATGTCAACGGGAAAAAAATCCAGTGGGACCCGGCACAGATGCGCAAAATCCAGGAGCATCCCTGTTTCTCCGAGAAGGCATGCCACGGGTTTGGCAGGTGTCATGTCCCGGTTGCTCCCAAATGCAATATCCAGTGCAATTATTGTATCCGCGATTTCGACTGCGTGAATGAGAGCCGTCCGGGCGTCACGACAAAGGTTCTCAACCCGGACGAATCCATGGACCTTGTAAAAAAGGTAGTGGAGAAATACAATTACATCAAGGTCGTTGGCATCGCCGGGCCCGGAGACCCACTTGCAAACGAGGAAACATTCGAGACATTGAAACGCCTGCACGAGCAGTATCCCAATGTCATCAAGTGCATCAGCACGAACGGTCTTCTCCTGCCGGACAAGATAGACATCCTGCAGAAATACGATGTCGGCAACATCACGGTCACCCTTAACGCTATAGACCCTGAGATCGGGGCAAAGATCTACCAGTACGTGGACTACCAAGGCAGGCGCTATACCGGTCTCGAAGGAGCAAAACTTCTCCTCTCCCAGCAACTCAAGGGAATCGAGATGGCCGTGGAACGCCACATGTTCGTTAAGATCAATACAGTCTATATCCCGGGCATCAACGAAGACCATATCCCCGCCATTGCCAAGAAAGTCGGAGAGATGGGCGTCTACAATTTCAATCTTATCCCTCTCATCGCCCAGTACAAGTTTGCGGGTATCACCCCACCCACCCCCGAGATGAAAAAGAAGATGCAGGACGAATGCAGCAAATACGTCAAACAGATGCGCCACTGCCAGCGGTGCCGGGCTGACGCCATTGGCAAGCTGGGCCACGATGTCCAAGCGTGTATGTACGAAAAATAACCCTCTTTTTTATTGTCGTAACGATCCTTTCCGGACAGTCTCACTCTGACCCACAAGGTTCATCCCATCTTCTCCGACACCCGGTATACCGCAAACCTGTCCCGGCCAAGACGTTTCTGCCACTATGGCGCAGGGCAGCAATGGACTGGAGCCGGTGATCGGGTCTTTGTTCATCCCGCGGGCGATCCGATGCCTCCCGACAGGATCCGCCGGGGTCTCAGGCAGATACCCGCCGGGTTTTAAAAACCGATGCAATGAGAGAAAGCATCGGTATAAACACGATTGAGCAGTCCTTTATTGTTTGCACGAAAAAATCAGGAGTTGATTCGTGTCAGAGGAAGGCTTACCGGATCTGTACTCAGTCCCCGGCTCAGGATACGGTTGAGCTCATCAATCACCAGCTGCAGTGAAGGCGGAGTAGCCGAATCCTCGGTTTTAACGATTTTTCCATGATAACTGATACGGTACTGGATAAAGTCAGCGCCGCCACGCCGGGAGGTATAATTCCCCTCAAGCATGGAGAACTGGGTCTCACCAAACACAGCGGATATATGATCGAGATCGCTCTGGTTTAACATGATAATTGTGTTTTTGGTTTTACTGGAGACTATTCCCTCCCCGTTGTCAAAAAGGACCAGGCGGTCATCAAGCCCGGCTGTTCCACCAGTGCGCTGATAATCTACGAGGACGGCGGGGGCTGCTGTTTCTGTTACCGGAGATGTCTTTACTCCAAGGCACCCGGAACACACAAGTACAGCCAGAAGTACAATCGAACCTGCGATTATCCATTTCCTGATATGCATCCCCCCGGATATTTTTTGGCCTGGATCTGCAGGGACTTATATCTGGAGAACATCTGCCTTTGCCGGTTTTCCGGCAGCCTTGCGCTCGGGCAGGACTTCTTCGAGAGCAGCAATCAGGCTGTCCACTTTTTCATTGTTGAAGGTTGCCCGGAATGCGGCAAGTTCGGCGGCATTCATGATCATGATCCCTTTCTTCTTCATGGGCAGGCCGTTTTCGCCAACCGGGTTGATATCGATAGCAAGTGAGGCAGAACGGTTCTTGGTGGCCGGCAGCCGGATGAGAGAAACCCCTTTCACCGAGGTGTGTTTGCGCTCCCAGTCCGCTCCTTCTTCGATAAAGTCCTTGAGGGTTTTGGTCAGTTCCATAAGAAGAACTTTCGAGTTATATATTAAAAGGCTATTCGTTCTGTTCCGGTTAAAAAAGGACTCAGCGGGACACCGGATAAACAAACCCTGTCCGGGAGAGAAGGTATGCCTCCTGACGCAGCCTAATAAGAGTTCAGGACAAACCGGTCATCACAGGATATACATGCCATCCCTCACCCTGCGCCCGGATGAACCGTTCGATCTTACTGCAACCCTTGCCTGCGGGCAGGTGTTCCGCTGGGATCGCAGCAATGATGGCTGGTGGTACGGGATTGTGGGGAACCGCGTGATAAAAATCCGGCAGGACGGGCAAAAACTGACTTTTACCGGAGCGCCGGCTTCCTTTATCCGGTACTATTTTTCCCTGGACCTGGACCTTGGTCCTGTCCTGACATCCATTGACCGGGATCCGGTTATTCACGAATCGCTGATAAACAATAGGGGGCTCCGGCTCGTACGACAGCCACCATGGGAGTGCACGGTCTCCTATATCTGCTCGACAAACTCCAATATTCCCACGATCCGTCGAAGAATTGCGGCTATTGCTGAAAAATGCGGCAAACCAGTTCCATTCGAAGGAAAGACGTATTTCACCTTCCCGGAGCCGGCCTCCATTTCCTGCGGCGGCCACGAGGGACTCACGGAATGCCGGCTGGGATACCGGCATCCCTATGTTTTTAGAGCCTCCTGCTCGGTCACCGATGAGGAAGAGTGGGAAGAAATAATACGCGGACTCCCGTATGAGGACGCAAGAAAAGAACTGATGAAACTCCACGGAGTTGGCCCGAAAGCGGCGGACTGTATCCTGCTCTTCGCATTCCAGAAGTACGAGGCGTTCCCGGTAGATGTCTGGATCCGCAGGATCATGCAGCAGCACTATCTCCCGGACCTCGCAACCGGCGCCCCGCTCACGAACCGCGAATACTATACGATCCGCCGGTTCGCACGGGAGCATTTCGGGGAGTACTGCGGATATGCACAGGAGTACCTGTACGCGGCAAGGGAAGGATGACGTTTTCAGGCCCCCTTTGTGCCACGAGCCCCCCGTGTGACGGGGTTCAATTGCAATACCCATTATCAGGTAGTGCTGTACCAGCATAACGCAGGCAGCACATATAGCAGCCTGACGGATTTTTCTTTATTCTGATTGAACCAGCCCTGGCGAAATGGGGATGCTCGCCCATCCCCGCGGGCCCGTTATCGCAATGTCATATTAATTCCGTAAGAACAGGAACAAACAAAAAAGAATTGCAGACGGGTGCCGGAATCCTTACGTCCCTATATCCCAGCTGCAGCTGTATTTCTTCTGCTCTTTGCTGAGCGAGTCGATCGAGAGCCCGAGCGAGGAGAGCTTGAGGTTTGCCACCTGCTCGTCAATCTCATTGGGTACATCGTACACGCCGCCCTTCATCTTTTTCCCGTTCTTCGCGATATGGAGGGTGCAGAGTGCCTGCAGGGCAAAACTCAGGTCCATGACCTCGATTGGATGACCCATGCCCTTGGGAGTGGCGAGGTTCACAAGCCGACCCTCTGCAAGGACGTGAACCGACTTCTTACCCAGGACGAACGTCTCTATTCCATCGCGTTCGATAACCCGTGCCGCATTCTTCCGGAGCCAGTCGATGTCGATCTCGACATTGAAGTGGCCGGCATTTGCGAGAATGGCGCCGTCTTTCAGCTTTGCAAAATGCTTCCTGGCGATGACTGCAAAATTCCCGGTCGTAGTGACGAAGATATCACCGATGACTGCTGCATCGTCCATGGTCATGACCATGAAACCATCCATATGCGCTTCAAGGGCACGCCGGGGATCGATCTCGGTGACAACGACTTTTGCACCAAGCCCGTGGGCTTTGCGGGCAAGGCCCCGGCCGCAGTAGCCGTAACCGGCCACTACAAAGTACTTCCCGGCAATGAGGGTGTTGGTCGTGATCATGATCGACGAGAGGACACTCTCTCCGGTTCCGTGGACATTATCAAAGAAGTGCTTCATCGGAGTGTCGTTCACTGCAACAACGGGAAACTCGAGTTTTCCTTCCGCCGCCATGGCTTTCAGGCGGTGGATACCTGTCGTGGTCTCCTCGCAGCCCCCGATAACTTTCTTGATGAGGTCGCGGCGCTTGGTGTGGATGTAGTGGATGAGATCCATCCCGTCATCGATGGTGATGACCGGTTTTGCATCGAGCACCTGATCGATGGCGGCATAATACTCTTCCACCGAGCATGCTCGCTTCGCATAGCAGTGAACGTTTTTCACATGACCGAGAGCTTCGGCCACATCGTCCTGCGTGGAGAGCGGGTTGCAGCCGGTGATATGCACCACAGCTCCTCCGGCCGCGAGCGTTGAGACAAGGTTTGCGGTCTTGGCCTCTACATGGAGGGCCATGCCGATCGTCATACCGGCAAACGGTTGTTCCTTGACAAACTGTTTTTTAATGGCGGCGAGCACCGGCATGTACTGCGCTGCCCATTCGATCTTCAGCTTTCCTGAACTCATGAACATCCTCGGATAGGGAGGGCCATACCAACCGGCCCGCCCGGATACTGACTACCCTATGAATAGGGATGGCAAGTTACATAAAAACTCCGTGATAAAAACTGTATTCCCGCAATATAGATAGGGTCTCATGCCCAACCCTGTATCCAATGGTACTGACGCGACGGATCATTCCCTGTCTCGACCTCAAGGATGGCCGGGTAGTGAAAGGAACCAATTTCCTCGGGCTCCGCGATGCCGGGGATCCGGTAGAGCTGGCCGAACGGTACAACGAGCAGGGAGCCGACGAGGTGGTCTTCCTCGATATCACGGCTTCCAAGGAGAAGCGGGGGATCATCATCGAGCTTATAAAACGGGCTGCCGACCAGCTCTTCCTCCCCCTGACCGTTGGCGGGGGCCTCAAATCCCTTGACGATATCCAGCAGATCCTCCGGGCCGGGGCGGACAAGGTAAGCCTCAACACGAGCGCAGTCCACGACCCCATACTCATAACCCGTGGGGCCGAGGCGTTCGGGACCCAGTGCATGGTCTGTGCCATGGACGTGCGCCGGAACTTCACGCAAAATGAAAAAGCAATCCCTGTCATTCTGGAAGACGGCCGGACCTGCTGGTACGAGGTAGTCATCTACGGCGGGAGCAATCCGACCGGCATCGATGCTGTTGCCTGGGCAAAGGAAGCCGAAGAGCGGGGAGCCGGAGAGATCCTCTTAACCAGCATGGAGACCGATGGCACCAAGAACGGTTTTGATATCGCCATCACCTCCGCAATATCCGATGCAGCGGGCATCCCGGTCATCGCGAGCGGCGGGGTCGGAACGCTTGAACATTTCTATGACGGGTTCACCCGGGGAAAAGCCGATGCCTGCCTTGCGGCAAGCGTCTTCCACTACGGAGAATTCACAGTAAAAGAAGTAAAAGAGTATCTCAGAGCGCGGGATATCCCGGTACGGCTCTGATATCGAACTCGAACGCGGCAATGGAGTGCTCGAGCTCGAAGGCAACAAGCACCGCGGGATGAATCTCGCCAAAGACACCCACTTTTTTCCCGGCAACGATGATATCTCCACGGCGTCCGTCGATGAAGGCCGGGTCTGCTGATTCCTTCACGGTATAGTTGATGGAGAGCTCGTGGAGCACCGCATCGGCTGAGGCATAGGCTTCCGAGAAGTCCGCATCGGGATGAGTGCTGACACCTGCTGCCTGCTGGTGCGTGCGGCAATCCAGGACAACATCCCCAACCGTGAAGAGACGCTGGGGAAGTTCGCGATGCCGGTTCAGGGCCAGGAACTCGAGGAGCAGGGGCAAAAGCTCGGTCCTGACCACCGTGTTCTCGATGCTGATCGGGTGCATCACGTGGAGGACGCCTTTTGTCTCCTCCCGTTGCATCCGCTTATAGAGCACGTCCTCGTTGGTTAACGTGAACGGCATCACTTCGAGGTAGCCAAGGCCCGTGAAGGCTTCACGGGCAAGGGCCGCGTTGACCTGGACCGGGTGGGGTTTTCCCACCGTGTAGGTTTTGGGAGGATGGCTTTCGAGCTTGTCGTAGCCGTACGCAATGGCCACATCCTCGAAGATATCCCAGTCGTGCATGATGTCGGCCCGGTAGCACGGTACCTGGACGTTTACCTTGTCCGCACCTACCGGTTCGGCACCAAAGCGCATCCGCTGCAGGTATCCCGCCATGGACGCGGGGGTCAGGTCTACCCCGAGAATCCGGGAGCATTCCGATACACTGAGAACCCGCTCGGCAGGTGCGAGCGTCGGGGTCTGAATACCGCCAATCTCCACGCTCTCGATCGATGCTCCGGCTTCGGCCATAGCCGTACAGATGATGTTGACGGCGACACTGACCGCCCGCTTGTCGGTACCGGTGGTGTCGAGAAGAATGTTCTTCGTGTCGATGGTCACCCGGGTCCGCTCGCCGTTGATGATCGGCGGGAACGAGAGAACATGGTCATCGTCGTCCACGATCAGTGGGAAGAGCGGGAAATCCTTGACAATCTTTGCATAGTCCCTGCCCTTCGGGTGCTTCTCGAGGATCTCGTCCATCGTCATCTTCTCTTTAAAGTCGAGCGGGATGAATCCCCGGCTCCGGCGCGAGGCAATGTAATGGAACGGGGGCTTGACCATGTCCATGTCATGGATGCCGATGGCAACTTTGGACCTGCCCCGGCCAACCGCCCAGTGGAGCGATTCCTGCAGGGACATGATGCTCTGGATCGACTCGTCGTCGAACGAGACTCCCCGGATAACGGCAGCCCCGAGCACCGGGCGGATCTCAGCAAGCTGGGGGTCGACCGTGAATTTTATTCCGGACGGCTTGACCGGGTAGGTCGGGAGGCCGGTCTCGATCCCGAGATAGCCCCGCATGGCCCGGGCAACGCCTTCAGGGCTGAAGAGATCGGGCCGGTCCGGGAAGAACTCGACATCTGCATGGTCATCCTCGATCCGCTCCACGTCCGAGCCTATCAGGGCGACCTTGTCGAGGATCGTCTTTTTGTCCGTACGGGTAAGACGTTCGAGGTACTTGTAGGGGAGGGTGATGACTGCCATCTCATGCACCTCCCTTCGTATGGCGCAGCGAAGGCGTCTCGCGGAGGAATGCCACGTCGCTCTTATGCAGGAGGCGGAGGTCTTTGAGACCCAGTCGGAGCATCGCGATCCGACTCACGCCAAGACCCCAGGCAAGGACAGGGTATTTTACCCCAAGTGGGGCGGTAACTTCCTCGCGGAATACGCCGGCGCCGCCCATCTCGATCCAGCCGATGCCTTCGACATACACCTCGGCATCGAGGCTCGGTTCGGTGTAGGGGTAGAACGAGGGCTTGAACCGTACGCTCTCAAAGCCCATACGGTTGTAGAACTCGCGGAGGATCCCGAGCAGATTCCCGAACGTGACATTCTCGTCCATCACGATCCCTTCGAGCTGCTCGAACTCGGCAAGATGCGTGGTGTCAATCGTCTCGCGCCGGTATACACGGCCAATGCAGAAGGCCTTGACGGGCGGTTTCAAATTCTGCGCCAGGTGCTGGATGGAGACACTCGTGGTGTGGGTGCGGAGCACACACTGCTCAGCCTTCTCCTCCTTCCAGACCCCGCCCCAGCCGGTGGATGAGGTTTCCCCGCCGGAGATATGCATGGCCTTCACTTTCTCGTACCCTTTCGGGAGCGGGAGGGTCTCTTTGAGGTAGAATGTGTCCTGCATTTCGCGGGCCGGGTGGTCCTGCGGCTGGAAGAGGGCATCGAAGTTCCAGAAGGACTGCTGGACGATCTCGCCATAGAGTTCCTCGAAGCCCATCTCGAGGAGGATCTCCCGCATCTCGGCAATGATCCGCTGGTAGGGGTGGATTTTTCCCGGGTATGCTTTCTTCGGGAGCTTGCTTACATCATATTTGCGGAGATTGAGATTCTTCCACTCACCGGAGATTATCTGCTCGCGGGAGAGGGTGCCTGTCTCTTCGCGGAGGTCGAGACCTTTCTTTGCAAGGGCAAATCCAGTAGGCGTGACGACAATGGCGTTCCTAACCGTCTCGCATTCCTGCAGGATCCCGCGCCTGATGAGTTCCTTTGTCTTTATATCGGCAGCGTCCGGGTTCCTGAGCGCGGCTTCGTCCGCGTCAGTGGATGCTCCGGGCGTTTTTGTAACGGCCGTGCCCTCGACTTTGACGAGGCCTTTCTTCCGGAGCTGGCCAAAGCCAATCCTGAACGCCTCATGATTCTTGAGGTCGGAGAGCGTAGTACCGGGCAGGATGAAGCGGAGGAGCTGCGTCTCGGGAAGGCCATTCTTTGCATAGGCTTTCCCTTCGTTGGTGTATACAAACTCCTTTGCCACGATCCGCTCGACCGTGGAAAGTCCCTTGTCCTCCAGCAGGTGGGCCCACTGGACAACGGCCTCGGGGGTCGCCCCCATCAGGCCGGCGAGGTGCGGGGCATCCGCCTTCTCTTCCGTTCCAAGGGTTGCAAGCAACCGCTTCTCGTTCTGTGTCAGTTCCGCCATGTCACACCACAATCCTGTCTCCAGCCGCGTCCATCTTCTCCCGGAAGTCTTTCAGGAAAGCCACCACCCGCTCGGCCGTATCCTTCTTGCACTGGCCGCAGGTAATCTCCCCTTCCATGCATTTGCGCCGGATCCCGGAGAGTTCCGCATCATCCGTCACCATGTGGAAGAGGTTGAGGAGGTACAGCGAACACTTGTCCGGCTCTCCGCCAAGACGTTTCTGCTCCTCCAGAGTCATCCTTCCGCCGGTGATCCCGCTCATCACTTTCTTTCGCACTACCGCTTCGGGTTCATAGAATGAGATGAGGCTCTCAGGAATGCTCGAGGACATCTTCCCCCCGGTAAGGCCCGGCATGAAGATATGGTACGTGGACGAAGGGGTAAAAAATGCAAACCCGCCATGTGCCCGCTCGATCTCCCGGACCTTTCCTTTCACATCGGCGCACTGCGCCCCCTTGATATCAACATGCCCCTCGTATTTCTTTGCGTGCGGGAAAGCCTTCTTGACGGCTTCGAGCGCTGCCTCGGGAGCGTTCTTGGACCGGACGCTGATGTACCCGTCCCGCTCCTCGACCGTGAACATCCGCATCTTGTGGGCAATGCCCCTTGTCAAGCGGATGTGCGGGTCCTGGTCCACCCCGACCGGGACAAGGGTCGGTGCCGGTTCGCGGTCAACCTGGGGATAGAGGATATCAGCAACCTGCGTGATCACACTGTCTGCATGGGCCAGGTCCGTCTCCTGTGAGAAACCGTAGATCGCGGTCAGTTCAGAGAAATTGACTTTCGTTGCCGCTTCGAAGGCAAGGTCCTTCAACCGGTTGTTCCGGCTCTGGAAGTAGGTCTCGCCTTCAAACCCGAGGGCATAGAGGCAGGCGAGGTACTCTTTCCCGAACTCGTTGCACTTATCCCATGAGAGGCCCCGGACCGCGTGGGCTTCCCGGTCGGCGATCGTGATGTAACCATTACCGCCCTGCTGCACGTGCCAGACAACCTCCTTCATCACCATCAGGTGGCCGAGGTGTGGGTGGCCGCTCGGCATGAACCCGGTCAGGATATGGAACGGCGTTTTGTGGGCAATCGCGTGCGCTATCGGACGGTAGTCGCGGTGGCCGACAACAATGCCCCGGCGAATAAAATACGGGATCTCGGGGAGTTCTGCTATCGCAGGGGCGATCGGGTCGATACCGAATTCGGCAAAGGTTTTCCCGATGTCAAGGGACGGGGTACTTGACCAGGGGTTGATCTGAGGGTCTGGCATGGTTCTCTCACAGCTTTATACGTGCAAATTCGACGAACTGGATTCCGGAAGAATGTACGGCTCCAAAGAACATCTTCTTTTTGACACTATGCGCCATCCGCACGGAGCGGGAGATGGCACTCATGGGGAGGACTGCCTCTTTCTCAACGGCATGGACCAGCAGGTCGGAGTGGACGTTCCTGCCGCAGTAGACGCGGAAATGGTGGCCGAACTTGTAACCGGTCCGGGGGGTGAACTGGTTGGCCCGTAGTTCATTATAGACCGCTATCTTCCCGGCGAGTTCCTTATCGGTCTCGCTTGCAAGGGCAAGGAAACCTGCGGTGCTGATCTCATCCTGCCCCTGCATGAGCCGGATCGTCCCGTTCTCCATGAGGGAGAGGAGTTCCACGGGGCCGAGAATCATGCGTTCGGGATCGAGCCGTTTACCATACCCTGCCTGTTCAAGGTCGGAACCTGGAGAAGTCCTCACCATTGCGGATTTCCCGATCAGGATTGCTTCGTGCTGCCCGAGAGGGGGGAGGGGGTTCTGGGCTGCTGCGAGTTTCTGAAGTTTGATCTCATAATAGGTGAGCTCCTCCTCGTCATCCACGACAGCCAGGATATACTGCTTGCGCATATTACGCGAGGCCATCACTTCCTCGATGAGCTTCTCGAACCGGATCGGGTCCCGCTCGGAGAGGACGCGGACAAGGTAGACCGATTCGCCCTTGCCCGGCTTCTCGCCGCGCCGGAATACCCGGAAATCGTGCGGCCCGGTCTGGACAACGTACCCGCGTTCGCGGAGATCGCGGTACACGAGAAAACTCCGCATGAATGTCGGCTGGCTGGAGAATTCGGCAAAAAGGGTATCGAATGAGTACCCGGGCACTTCGATCTTCTGCCGGTGGATGAGGTAGAGGGCTTCCTGCGGGGAGAGGCGGAGGCCATCGGCTTCAGGGCGACCGTACCCGCTCTGCTCGTAGAGTGCTTTTCCGTCCTTTCCCATGCGGATAGTATTCCCATCGAATGCTGCTTTCACTGCCGGATATATTATTCCCGGATGATTATAAGGGCGCCTGAAGCGCGGGGATGGTGTATGTTGGTGCACTGCAGCCCACCGGTCAGAAATCCTTATGAATTACAATAAGCTGAATCAAAGCCTATAAAAAGGGCAAAATCGAATTTGTATAGTCAGATCGTATCTCATAAGTATGCTTGAAATGCACGTCCCCCAGGATGAATCTCATTCCGGGAAGATTTGGGTAATACTATAGGATAGATCGGCCCCACACCGGAATTCTTTTCAGGCCAGTATCTCGCGGCGGAAAATGATGGTGAACGAATACAACGACCCCGGATGCCGACTCAGGAGCACAATTAACCTCGGGTGCTTTCTCGCACGATCGGAGGTAAACGGCCCGGGTATCCGGGCAGTCGTGTGGGTGCAGGGATGTCCCCACCGGTGCGAAGGGTGTTTCAACCCGCAGTTTTTACCGTTTTCTCCTGCACGGGAAGTCACCGCCGGTGAACTTGCAGATACTATCCTTGCCCGACCTGGCATCGACGGGGTAACATTCTCGGGGGGTGAGCCGTTTGCCCAGGCAGTTCCGCTTGCAGCCCTCGGGGAGCATCTCTCTGAATCGGGGCTCAATGTTGTCACGTATTCCGGCTATATGTATGACCACCTTACCCGGGGCACGGAAGCAGGATGGCAGGATCTCCTCTCAGTCACCGATCTCCTCGTTGCCGGCCCGTATATCCCCTCCCTCCGGTGCACGGGTTCCCTGAAAGGATCTACAAACCAGCAAATCGTCCCGCTAAGCGGGAGGATTTCCGTCACGGCCGATGAAGGAATTATCCGGGGTGGGACTGCCGAGTTCACTATCTCACCGGAAGGGGCCATCACTACAACCGGTTTTCCCGATATTAAGCTCCTCCGGAAGCTCAAAGCCTGCGGGAGGGGTATTTGAGATGTCGCATTACAGCCGGGTGAAGACCGCATTCCATAACCGCAAAGCGCTGGTTGCCTGCCTGATAAAACTCGGATACCAGGTTGAGACCGATACGGTCATCAAAGGGCACCACGGGGAACATACCGTGGATATTGCAGCAAAGAACCGGCAGGGGTACGGGATTGGCTTTGTCAAAGGCCAGGACGGCTCCTACGACATGGTGGCCGACTGGTGGGGCGTATCAGGAACGGACGAGCAGAAGATCCTGCAGGACCTCTCCCGGCAGGCCGAGTCCATCCAGAAAGAGTATGCCCGCAAAATGATTCTCGAACAGACCGCCCGCGAGGGGTATGAACTCGTCTCTGAGACAAACGAAGAGGACGGGAGTGTCAGGATTGTTGTGCGGAGATGGGAATGATGCAGTGTTCCGAGCCGGACTTCTCAAAGAAACTCAACATCTCGCTCCGGGCCCGTATTACCCTGATCGTGGTGATGACTCCCGAGGAGGAGCGTGTAGTGTCCCGGATACAGGAAGTCTGCGAGGGATGGGAGCCGCCCCGACAGTGCATCACATGGGACAGCGTGGACGGGTACCAGGTCATTGCCGGTAACCGCTCTTTCCATGCCGCTTCCCGCGACCCGCTCGCAGCACTCGACGAAATACAAAAGACCGACGAGAACGCGGTGATCATCCTCAAAGACTTCCACGAGTACTGGAACAACCCGCAGGTGAAGCGCAAACTCCGCTCATTCTCCCAGAAATTCAGGTACAACCGCCGATCCATCGTGATCGTTACACCCGTGCAGAAGATCCCTGAGGAGATCCGGGACGAGGCGGTCCTTGTCCACTTCCCGCCACCGGCCCCGGCCGAGCTCTCCGCCGACCTTGACCGGCTCCTGGCAACGAGCGGGATTGGAAGCTCGCTCTCAAAAGCCGGACGGGAGAAGATCATCCAAGCTGCACTTGGAATGACCTTAAACCAGGCCCGTCGCTCGTTTTCGAAAGTGATCGTCACTCGGGGAACCATCGACGACCAGGACATTGACACTATCATTGCCGACAAAAAAGAGATCCTGAGCCAGTCGGATGCTCTTGAGTTCTACAGCCTCACCGAAGCTGCGGAGAACGTGGGAGGCCTTGATGCCCTTAAGGACTGGCTCCGCCTGCGCGAGCGGGCGTTCACGAGCATTGCCCGGGAGTACGGGCTTCCGGCTCCCAAGGGCATTGCCCTCATAGGTATCCCGGGAACGGGAAAGAGCCTGACAGCGAAGATGATTGCTGACCTCTGGCACCTCCCGCTCCTTCGGCTCGATGTGGGCGCCCTCTTCGGGAGCCTTGTCGGGGAATCCGAGGAGCGGACAAGGCGTGCGCTTGCCCTTGCCGAGACGATCGCCCCCTGCATCCTCTGGGTGGACGAGATAGAGAAAGCGTTTGCCTTTGGGAGCGGAGACGCAGGCACAAGCCAGCGGGTCTTTGCCCATCTCCTGACCTGGATGCAGGACAAGACCTCCCCCTGTTTTGTAGTGGCAACGGCGAACAATATCGCGGCCCTCCCGCCAGAGCTTCTCCGGAAAGGGCGCTTTGATGAGATCTTTTTTTTAGACCTGCCAAGCCACGGAGAGCGGCGCGAGATCTTTTTAGTCCACTTAAAAAAACGCAAGTGCATTCCTGCCGAGTTCGACCTTGACCTGCTTGCCCGTGAGAGTAACGGGTACGTGGGCGCCGAGATCGAGCAGACCATCATCGATGCCATGTATCAGGCTTTCAGCGAGAACATGCGCCGGCTGACAACCGAAGACATCCTTGTCTGTATCAAGAAGCAGGTGCCGCTCTCGGTCTCCCAGCGCGAGACGGTTGCCGCACTGAGGGCGTACCTGGCCGAAGGCCGGGCGGTCTCCGCATCAAAGACGCTCCCCAGCCACCTTCCGGAATCCGGGCGCTCCATTGCCCTTGAGACCATCGATATTCCCGGGACGTGAAACACGTGAAGCCCGGAACTCCTCTTCCGCTCATAGGCGCCTGGCTGTACCGGAAGCAGGTGCGTAATCTCGTCCGCATGGCAGGAGACGGGGATGTGACCGCAGTTGCAGAACTGGCAGCGGTCTTCTCTTCTGCAGATGATCGCAGGGTTCGTAACGATGCTGATTGCGGCCTCCGGTCCTTCCCGGTACCCGGGCAGGCAGGTGCGCTCTGTCACGAAGTACTTATCCGGAACCTGCCCGCACTCACCCGCATCGCACTTGAATGCGGGTACCTCCCATCCGAACCGGGTGAGCGGGCGCTCTTTCTTTTCTGCACTACCGGTTCCGCAGGAAACCACCTGTGCGGACATGAGTACAGCGAACAGGACCTGGCCCGTGGATACGGTAAGGCTGATGCCCTGCTCCGGGCCCGGGCCCGCGATGCAGCCCGCAAAAACGGGTCCTGCGATCTTCTTGCCCGGGTGCTCTGCAGTCCCGGGATGACGGGACCTGATAAATGGACATACGATGAGTGGGAGATCATAATCGCCGGCTTATCCCAGAAAGGACAGTGGGCTGAACTCTGGCATTACCTCATGCTTGCGCCCATTCCCCTTGCAGTAACAGCCATCACTGCCATGAATAATGCGGGATGGACCCCCCCGGGGGATGACCGGCTTGTCTTTGGGGAGATCGTTGCTGTTCTTCCTGACAACTGGAATTATCCCTCGCCCTCCGGCGAACCCCATCCAGCGATCGGCAGGGCTGCCACACAGGTCTCACGGGTTGCATTTTCCCCGGACGGATCGCTGCTTGCTGAGGGATGCTGCGATGGGACAATCGTGATACGGGGAACTGCATTGGCAGGCCCTGAAAGTGAAATTCTCTCGGGTGCCGGCCCGGCACAGTTCATAATGCTCTCCGGCGACAACCGCTCTCTCGTCTCCTGCGGGAACGACGGCGGCATCCGGTGCCACGGGATTCCGGATACCATCCCGGTCTGGTCCCGGCAGATTGGCGGGGACGTAACCGCTCTGTGCCGGTCCTCCGATGACCGGCTCCTTCTTGCCGGCGACAGCCGGGGCAGGCTATTCCTCCTCAATCCGCGTGACGGCGGGATCCTCAGGGAAACGGCACTGCACCCGTCACCGGTGACCTGCATTGCTCTCTCCCGGGACGGAGCAAGCGCTGCCTGCGGGCATGCCGACGGGACCGTCTCAGTTGCCGGTACCGGGGATGAGAGGGTCCGGCACCTGCCAGCAGGCTCCCCCGACCCGGTCCGGCTGGTCGCGTTTGGCCCGGACAACAGGGAATGCCTTGTTATGCACGACAAGGCACTCCCGGTGCTGTGGGACACGGAAACGGGTGCCCGGCTCCGGAGCTTCTCCGGACATGCCGGCGTCTGTACCTGCTGCGCCATCTTCACGGAATGCAGGTGGTTTGCCATCGGAAGCAGCGACCATACCCTCCGGTTCTGGGACTGGCGGGAGGCAGTACTGGCAACCGCAATCCCGCTGTACAACCGGCATATCACCTGCTGCTCCGCCTCGCCGGATGGACAATACCTTGCCGCGGGATTCAATGACGGGACGATCCGGCTCTACTCTCTGCCCGGCCACAAGCTGGCAAAAGAGATCAAGGGGCACAAAAAAACAATCACCTCCTGCATCTTCTCGCAAGACGGGAACCGCCTTGCAACCGTGAGCTGGGACGGGACAACGAAACTCTGGCGGATCCCGTCGGGAGAGATTGTCCGGACGTTCGATGCCCATGCCGGGGGCATAGCCGCCCTTGCCGGGCCGGGTGAGGGTTCTCTCATCGCACCGGTGACCAGGGACGGTATCGCCCGGGTCCATGACACGGGGGATGGCAGCCTCATCCGGACTATCGATCTCTATACCCCGAAGGTAAGGACCGCCGCCTTGAGCCCTGACGGGATGTACCTTGCCTGCGCCGGGGCGGATGCGAGTCTCCGGATCTGGAACCTCCGGGACGGCAGCCTTGTCTCGACAGCCGGGCGCCTTGGCACATCCCTGTGGTGCAGCACATTCCTCGCAGGAGGCACATCGCTCTTCTGCGGGGGATGGGACGGGAGATGCAGGATCTTCAGCATCCCGGGTGGCGGGCTTGAAAAAACCCTTGCTGGGCATACGAGCATAGTCACGTGCTGTGCTGCCACAAATGACGACACCCTCATCGTCACCGGCAGCAATGATACAACGGTCCGGATCTGGAAGCGGGATGGAGCAGAGGCCCATGCTGTCCTGGAAGGCTCCCGCACGGAGATTGGGGCGGTTACCATCTCACCGGACAACCTGCTCCTTGCTGCCGGGGGAGCTGATACCACAATCCGGCTCTGGCTCCTGCCGTGCGGGGAGCCTGCCGGAGAATTTTTAAGCATTTTCGGAAAGGTAACGGCCCTTGCCTTCGATCCCGGCGGCTGCATCGTTGTCGCAGGATACGATTCCGGTATCTGCGCATTTTATGCAGTCCACGGCAGGAAACTCATCCGGACAATAGCTGCGCACTCCGGCGCCGTGACGGGAATTGTCATCTCTGCGGGGGAGCGGATTGTTATCACCAGTGGAGAGGACGGGCTCGTGCACTTCCACCCACTGCCGGTTGCCGCTCTTTTATCCTGCGCAACGCTTGCCGACATGCCAGCTGTCCGTACCGAAGCTGATGCCGCCCGGGGGGGTCCGGATGCCAGCGGGTGGGAATTCCTGTACCGCCTGCTTGCCGCACGGTTCCGGGGCGAGATCCAGATCTGCCCGTCTCCCGGAGTTATCGGGCGGTACGATATCCAGATCGCGGGGTGACGGCAATGGACACCGAACATGATTTGGAAAAAACCATCCGGCTCGGGATTGATTTCGGGGTGAGCACGACCGTTATTGTCATGGACGATCCCGGCAGGGATTACCCGTCGGTCGAACTCCCCGGCATATCCCGGGCAGTGCCGGGCATTGCGCCCGGGTCCATTGTGCACATTGTCCCGTCCCTTATCTGGTACAAAGGGGACGGGGCGGCCCGGATCGGGGATGAAGTCCTTACCGGCGGCGGGGAGGAACTGCCATCGACTGCCTGCAACCTGCGCAGTTATCTCTTCGGGAACAGCCCGGTCCAGGTACCGGCCGGCAACGACCGCATGGTGCGGTACGCAGATGCCGCCGGGGAGTTCCTCAAAGGCGTCCTCTCCCGGGCGGTTACACTCTGCCCGGACGGTGCGGAACTGGTCTTTACCCTGCCTGCAGATGCGCCCGCGGAGTACCCGGCATGGCTGGACCAGATCGGCCGGGCCGCGGGAGCCCGCTCCTGCTCGTGGGTGAATGAATTCATGGCCGCTGCCACGGGCTATGGTATATCCCCGGCCGCGGGAGAACCGTTCCTTGTATTCTCCTTTACCACCACGGATATCACCGCAACGGCCGCCGTTTCCGATGAACACGGCGTGAAGATTGCGGGGCAGGCCTCCGTTTCCACCGGGTGCCAGGCCGTGGATGGCTGGATCGTGCAGGATCTGCTCGCCCGTTTCCGGATCCTCATGAGTGAGCCCCGGGCAGAGCGGATCAAAAGCCAGGTCCTGCGCGAGGCACAGCGGGCCCGGGAGCTTATCCCGCAGACGGGTCTTGCAGGGATCACGGTCACGGACCCGGTGCAGGGCAGGACCTATACCGCCCGTTATGGTACTGTCGACATTGCCCGGGTGCTGGAAGAGCACGGGCTGGTTCTGACCGTGCAGCAGGTTCTTGACCGGTTGCTTTCGGCACTGCGGGTGAAAGGCATGGATGAAAGGCGGATATGCGCGGTTCTCCTGACAGGTCCCGGCTGCACCCTGCCGGGAATTGCGGATTATATCCGGGACCGCTTTCCTGGAGTACCGGTCCACGACAACCATCTCCTGGATGCTGTCAGCCGGGGAGCCGCAGGAACTACAGCCCCTGCCCGTGCGCCGGACCGGATCACGGGGTCATATGCCCTCCGCTACTGGGACCCGGCTGCGAAGGAGCACCATTATCGCTTCCTCGTGCACAGCGGGGCACGTTTCCCGAGCAATGGGCAGGTTGCCCGGATCACCATCAGCGCTGCCTACGACGGCCAGACCCATCTCGGCATCCCGCTCTGCGGGATTGCAGGCAGCGGGGAAGGGTCGTGCGGGATCGAACTCGTCTCGGACCGGGCCGGGGGTGTCCACGTCGCCGGGCCGGGAGAGGACGCAGGGGCGCAGGCCCGGGTGGTGCCGCTGTACGAACAGAACCCGGTGCTGCTCGTGGCCGACCCGCCGGCAAAAAAAGGGGAGCCGCGATTCGAGTGCACCTTCACGATCGACCGCGAACGGTACCTCTGCCTCTCGGCACGGGATCTCGTTACAGGAACGCTCCAAAAACTGAACGCGCCGGTGTTCCGGCTGACGTAAGAACAGACAGGGAGATAACTATGGAAATGCAGGAACTGGAAATCACGATTGACAGGAACGGCAGGGTACACGTGGCAGTCCGCGGAGTACCGGGCGAAGGATGCCTTGCGCTGACCAGAGAACTTGAGAACGCCATCGGCATGGTCGAGGAACGGGGCTATACTGCTGAATATTACAAGCAGCCGGTTGAGATCAGCGGGTACCAGTACCAGGACCGGCAATAAGAGGTCCACAGGTGTTTACCTGCCGGGAAGACAACCCCGCTGTTTTTAGCAGAAATTCTCGGTGATGTAGATCTTGTCGTCTGATGAGAACGCAACCCCGATACCTTCCTGGTAATAGGTATCGGTCAGGATATTCTTCCGGTGCCCTTCGCTGTTCATCCATCCGTTGACTACCGTCTGTGCAACCGTTTCCAATGAATTCCAGTCATAGGAGACAACGGTCCCGTTCGGGTTGTTCGCGTTTGTATAATAAGCGCTGTACCGGTTCCCCTGGAAGAGGTTCTCGGCAATACCCATGGTAGTAAAGGACTTATAGGAACGGATGCATGGGTATCCCGCATCGTCGCCCCGGGCCCGGGGGTTCTTCCCGTCGGGATTGACGTGGTCGAAGAAATGCCGGCTCACCATGTCCCAGCTGTGCCCCCGGGCAATATCGGCAAGGAACGAATCATAGGAGAGTGGCAGGAGACCGTTCTGCTGCCGCTGGACATTGATGAGATCGTGGATGCGGGATTCCAGCGAGGCTGGATCAAGGAACGGTGCCCCAGGCGTGGAACTGGTGTACGAGGTCTGAGGGGGCTGCGGAGGAACTTTTGTAACAGAGAGCGTGATCTGCGAGGTGGGCCGGGGCTCCGGGGTATCCGTGGGAACCGGAGTTGTGACAATAGCTGCGGGTACGGGGGACGAAGTGGTGACAGTCGTTGCCGTTACTGCGGCACTAGTGGTTATGACCGGAGTTGTTGCCGCGGACGGCGTGGACGGGGACCGGGTCAGGTTGACCGCGGAGGCCGGTACCGATGGTACGGGGGAGACCCCGGCAAGCGGTGTTCCCGCAGGAGGCGCCGGGCTTACCGGTGAGAGGCCCGCGCCGGAGTCCGCTGACATTGCAGCAGGAGCCGGTTGTGTCAGGAGCGGGATGATAACCAGGCCGGACACTGCAACCACCGCGACAATCGCAATCGCGGCGATTACCAGGAACCGGACCGGGATACCGGGCCTTAAGGAACCGGCCGTAGTTTCGCTGGTCGGTACCGGGTCTGCCTGGAGGAGCGCCCCGCAGGAGGCGCAGAATTTCTGGTCGGGAGAGCGGAGCGGCGATCCGCATTTTCCGCAAAAACGTCGGACCATGGTTGTATGAGGATGGTTGCCGCAATGGAAAAAATGCACGGTTGCAGGGGAGCAGCGGAGTGGCTGCCGGAGACGATAGTGGCAGGAGTGCGTTCTTACTTTTCAGACGGGGCCGGGCCCTTCCCGGAAATCTCCCGGAAGAGGACCATTACCATCGGTTTCTGCCCGTACACGACTGGAGATATCCATCAGGATGATCACGCCAGGAGAGAGAGATCGCATCCGGCGCCCGTTCTTCCAGGGACTCGAAATCTTCTTCGTTTTGGATGAGGGCCTAGTCGGCTTTTTCCAGTTCTTCGAGCCGTGCCCGGAGTTCCCGGGTCTGGGCGGTTAATTTTTCATTGGCCGCGAGCAGACCCTCCTCAATCTCATGGCGCCGGCTGATGTCGCGGTATACTCCTTCAACACCCGTGATACTCCCGTCAGGCCCCAGGTAATAATGGCTGTTGGTCGAGACCCAGACAGGGGTGCCGTCCTTTCGTTTGAGCTGGACTTCGTAATCCTCGATCTTCCCTTTTTTTGAAAGTATCCGGAGCAAATCGCCCCGTTTCTCCGGCTGGTAAAAGAACGAGGCTATTGGTTTTCCCAGAACCTCGTCCAGGGAACTATACCCAAGCAGGGTAAGTGCACTCGGGCTCGACAGGATAATGTTCCCGTTCAGATCTGTCCGGTAGAAGATGTCCTGGATATTTTCTATCACACTGCGGTACATCTCCTCACTTTCCCGCAGGGCCTGCTGTCCGGCCGCAAGCTGTTCGTATGCCACCTTCAGATCCTCCTGCTCACGCATGCGGGCTGTGATATCCCGGGCAAAGGCAAAGCTGAATTCCCGTGTCCCTTCCGCTGCGTAACTGGTCATGATCTCGACATTAATGATGGTCCCATCCTTCTTCCGGTGGCGTGTGGTAAAAAGCAGGGTGCCCTGCCTGCGGAGATCAACAATGAATTTGTTCCAGACTTCCGGGGGAAAATCCGGGTCCAGGGAATAGATCTTCATACCCAGCAGTTCTTCCCGCGGGAACCCGGTGATCCTGCAGGCAGAGTCGTTGACATAGATGATATTCCCTTCGAAATCGAGCCAGAAGACCTCGTCATATGCCCGGTCCACGGATATTTTAAGGAGCCGGAGTTTCTCCTTCGCCTCGACGGTGCTGGTGATATCCTCGTAGGTTCCAAGGATCCCGAGAATTTTGCCGCCAGAATCGCGCAGGGGTATCTTACTTGTGCGGAGCCAGATCCGATTCCCGTCTGGAGTTGTCTGGGGTTCCTCGTACCCGATCTTCGGTATACCCGTCTCGATTACCCGCCGGTCATCGACACGGTATGCCTCGGCCTGCTCTTTCCACCCCATGTCGAAGTCAGTCTTGCCTATAAGATCCGCAGGCATGGAGAACCCGGCATCCCGGGCGAACGGCTCGTTGCAGCCAAGGTACTGCAATTCCATATCCTTCCAGAAGACCCGGGCCGGGACCGTATTGAGCACCTGCTGGAGCATCTGCTGCGATTCATCGGTCTGCTTCTGCAGGTACACCATCTCTTCATACTGGCCCCGTAGTTCCTCGTCCTGCGCCGTGATCTGCTCGTTTGCAAGACGCATCTGGTCCTGGTGGCTTTTAAGCTCATCGTACTGCTCGCGGAGTTCCTCCTCACTCGCGGTGATCTGTTCGTACGCGGCCCGGAGTTCGTCCTCGGCATGCCGGGCTTCGGTAATATCCCGGATAGACTCTATGGCACCCACGACATTGCCATCCTTGTTGTAGAGCAGGGATGCCTTGCAGTAGAAGACTTTTTTCACCCCCCGTACCTGTGCAGCCGAGGTCTCGGCAATGAGGACGTCCCCCTCTTTTTTTACGATCGCGTACCTCCCCCGCTGGATCGCCTCCTCGCTTTCAAGGACAAGATCGATGAGCAGCTCGCGGTGGTGACCATAGAATGGGATGGCATATGCATGATCGCCCTTCCCGATCATCTCGGATGCCGGAACGCCGGTTACATCCTCGATAGCCCGGTTCCAGGCAATCACGGTCCCCTCGGTATCGATCGCAAAGGTGGCATCAGGGAGGAAGTTGATGATATCGGCGAGGCGCTGCTCGGAGTCCCGCAGGGCGTTTACTGCCTGCCGCCGTTCAACGGCAATCGTAATCTTGTGCGCAAGCTCGGCGAACTGCGACCTGACATCCCCGCCTTTCTGGAGGTAGAAGTCGGCACCGGAGTTGATGGCTTCAATAACAACCTCCTCGCGTCCCCGCCCGGTGAAGAGGATGAACGGGAGGTTCGGATACTGTGCCCGGATCTCTTTTAAAAACGCAATCCCGTCCATGCCGGGCATCTGGTAATCCGAGAGGATCAGGTCGATCTGTTCGCGAGCGGCAAGCTGGAGGCCTTCTGTGGCAGATACCGCGGTCGTGACAGAGAACTTTCCGGAATTCTCGAGGAAAAGTTTTCCCAGTTCGAGAAGGTCCGGTTCGTCATCCACGTAGAGAACGGAGAACAAAGCAGGTCACCCGGTAGTGATATGGTGTGTAGTCAACACGGTTTTATAAATAGATTTGCCCGATACCTACCCGAACGAGAAATAGACCGCCGGGAGTGCAGATCCGGACCCGCTTCCTGCCCGGCTCGCTCCCGTACCCGTTCCTGGTGCCAGCCTCGTTGCCGCTGGAAGATCTTATGAGGAGAGTTCCCGCACTTTTGCGATATTCCCGCGGTCGTCCCGCCGGTCATCAACCGGGGTCTCGCAGACGAGCGGTAGTGCAGTAAAGACCGGATTATGCAGGATGTGCCGGAACCCTTCCTCGCCGATGAAACCCATGCCGATATGCTCGTGCCGGTCAAGGCCGCTGCCTTTCTCCCCCTTGGTGTCATTGAGGTGTATCACCTTAAGGTTTTTCAGGCCGATCTGTTCGTCGAATTGCCCGAGAGTATCATCAATCCCCTCCACGGTCCGGAGATCGTAGCCTGCGGCAAACGCGTGGCAGGTATCGAAACAGACGCCGATGCGCTTGGTGTCGGCAAGGCCTTCAAGGATTCCCCGTATGTGCTCGAAGCTGCTCCCGACACTGTTCTTCTCACCTGCGGTGTTCTCGAGGATGAGCATAGTCCTGCTCCCGGATGCTGCAAGGGCAGAGTCGATGGCCCGGATCACCCGCTCCCTACCGCCGGCCATGCCGTCGCCAAGATGGTGACCCAGGTGGGTAACGAGGTACGGGATGCCAAGCGTCCCGCACCGGTCCAGTTCAGAAGTGAGGGTTGCAACCGATTTCTCATACACCTCAGCTTTTGGGGAGGCGAGGTTCGGGAGGTAGGGCATGTGGTCAACCGGGATGATGCCGGTGGTTTTGATCTTCCTGCGGAAGAGCTCAACGATCTCATCGGAAAGCGGGGGATAGTTCCAGCCCCGGGGATTGCGCGAGAACATCTGGAAGACATCGCACCCTGCATCCAATGCCCGGTCCACCGCGAGATCGAGCGAGCCCGCGATCGAGACATGGACCCCGACTTTTACCATATGGTTTCTCCCTGCATGGTACCTGATCATCCGGCGCAGGGAGTATTAGGGATTGTGATCGGGGCAGGGTAGAACAGCTGCGTCGGGACGGTTCGCAATCCTGCCGGTACCGGTCCTGAAAGACCGGGTTTTTATCCTTGCAGGGATATGATCCCAGGATGAATTACCTGTACACGCTCCTGAAATTCATTATCGGGGGAAGTGTCATCGTGGGCGTAACGCTCCTTGCCGAGCAGGTCGATCCCCGGTACGGGGGCATGCTTGCCGCTGCACCGATCATCACCACGCTCGCCATCGTGTTCACGTTTTTTGAGGCCGGCCATGATACCACCCGGCAGCTGGTCCTCTCGGCATTCTGGTTTGCCATCCCGAGCATCTTCTTCCTGCTGGCATTGTATTTCCTGCTCACCCGGTTCAGTCTCCTCCCGAGCCTTGGCGGGGCGTATGGGATCTGGATCGCAGCACTTCTCATCGTGTACCGTTTCGTTTCAATCGTATGAGATTCCTGCCTCACCTGGTAGGGGACCGGTTCTCCGGCCGACAGCAGATTCCCGGCAATACTTTCACCCCCCCTGCCTGCCGGTATTCATACCATGCTGCCAGATCTGCACCCGGACCATGAACCGGAAGGTACACCTCATCTCCGGGGGAATTCTCTACCTTGCGTACGTATACGTTACCGGTTTTTTTCACGATATTACCCCGGAACTCTTCGTGTACGGGATCGTTGCGGTTACCCTGGGCTCCCTCTTCCCGGATATCATCGAGCCCGCAACTGGTGCCCGTCACCGGCGCATCTGCCACAGCTGGCGGGCCCTGAAACTCATGCTCGCACTCTTCCTGGTCCTGGCTCTGGCAATCAGCTTTTCACCCGGCATTCCCCGGTACCCTCTCGCATTTTCCGCATCCTGCTTTTTCCTCGGCTACGCGGTTCATCTCATTGCAGATTCCCTGACCCGGGCCGGGTTACCGGACTGAACCGTCAGGAAGCAGGAACCCGCCACAGGATCCGGCGGGGGATCTTCTGGTATTCCGGCACAATGCGGGAAAACCCTGACTGCACGGATCAGCCCATGAAAAAAGAGGCATGGCCGGGACTACCGGGATTCAGAAGGAGGGAACCGGGCCCGTTACGGCCGGGGTTCTTATTTTTTGTACCGGAATGCATTTTCCGGTATCCGCATCTCGAACCGGGCCCCGGTTCCGGCATTACCATTTTCCGTGATCGTGATACCGGTGACAGAAAGGATCTCCCGGACCAGGAAGAGGCCAAAGCCGGTATTTTTCCCAAACCCGCGCTCGAAGAGCCGGGCCTTGTCACCGGCGGTTATCCCGGTACCGTCATCTTCGACAACGACAAGCAGGAATTCTTTCTCCGGGTGTGCAGAAACCCGGATCCGGGACATTGTCTCCCCCCCGTACCGGAGTGCATTGTCGAACAGGTTGTAAAAGACCTTCTCAAAGAGCAGGTCAGAAAAGATCTCAACATCTGAGATCTCCGCTTCAAGCCGGATATTCCCCGCGGGAAGGGATGACCAGGCATTCCCTGTTACCTGCGCCGGGTCCTGCCACGAGGGTGCCTTCACGCCCATATCATCGATGATCTCCGTAAAATTGATCTGCTGCTCGATGATGCCCGCGATCTTCTGGGCCTTTGTTATGAGTTCCAGGATCGTTTCCGGGTCGGAGACTGAGGCCCGCGCAAACTCAAGCCACCCGCCAAGTGCCAGAAGCTGGTTGCGGATATCATGGCGGGTGATGCTCGTCATGAGCGTGATCTGCCGGTTTGCCTGCCGCAGGGCATTCTCGATAGCTTTTAACTGGGTAACGTCATGGAGGATCCCTTCGACGCCGTCAATATTCCCGTTTTCATCGAAGAGAAGGCGGCTGTTTGCCGTGGCATCGTGCAGGTTGCCATAACGGTCTTTCAGGGACAGAGGGTACCCGGAGATTACTTTCTTTTCAAGGAGAACTGCCATGAGGGCATCTTGTTCCCGTGGATCTGCATAGAAATCCGTTGAACGGAGTTTCCCGGCAATATCGGCAGGAGACTCGTACCCGACAATGCGGGCACCATAGGGGCTGATCATCGTGATCATCCCCTCACGGTTAACCCGGTAGAAGACATCCTGCATATTCTCGATAATGTTCCGGTAATCCTCTTCACTGCGGCGCAGGGCCTCTTCGGTCCGCTGGCGGTCGGTGATATCCCGGAGAATGGAGATGATGCCCCGCACGGAACCGTCGCGGTAATGGAGGGCGGCACTATGCATTTCCACAACGAACCGGGAACCGTCTTTGCGTTGCACATGGTACTTGTTCGAACTGAACGCGTTGTCAGTGAGGACTTTTCTGAACCGTTCCATGGCGGTAATCCGGTCCTCGGGGCAAATCCAGTCTATGACAGAGGTACCGAGTGCCTCTTTTAGATCGGAGAGTCCGAAAAACTTAAGCGCCTGCGGGGATGCGTAGGTAAGGATTCCCCGGGTGTCAACCAAGGTGATCCCATCCGGGGATGCCATGAAGAGGCTCCGGTATAATTCTTCGGATTGCCTGATCGCCTCTTCCGCCTTTTTGCGGTCCGAGATGTCCCGGCAGATGTAGATAAGCCCGTACGGGGTTCCCTCCGGGGAGCGGAGGACATCCCCGTTCACTTCGAGACGGAGGCGGACATCGCCTTTTACAATGAGAGTATATTCTTTTGGACCCAGCGGACCCTCAAACATCAGCCGGGTATTCGTGACTGCCTGCTCCTGGCACTCCGGCGCAATAAAGGAGAGCATGGATTTCCCGATCAGGTCATCCGGGGAATCGAACCCCCCCGCCTTCACCCCGATATCATTAACAGAGATGATCTTCCCTTCAACATCGGTCCTGACCACAATATCCGGAATCGTGGCAAGCATCCGCCGGTGCAGTTCCTCGCTCTCGATAAGTGCAGTCTCCCTTTGCCGCTCATCGGTGATATTGCGGAGCGTGCCGATGGCCACCCGCTTCCCGTTATAGATGCCGGTCCCGACCCGGATCTTCACCCGGACCCGGGTTTTTCCGTCTTTATGCAGTACGGAAAACTCATAACTCTCCGGCAGAGCATCGCCGGTTATCCGGTCCAGATGGCGCGAAACCACCATCTCCCGGTCTTCGGGTGCGACCAGGAAATCAAATGCTTTTCCGGTCAGTTCCCCGACCGTATACCCGACCATGGCGGCATACGGTTCGTTGACAAAGAGGAGTATCCCGTCGTGGGCAAGGAAGACCCCGTCCTCGGTGTGGCTGACAAGAGTGCGGTATTTGGCCTCGCTCTCGGCTATCTGCTCCTGGCTCTCCCGAAGCTGGTCGAGCTGGGACCGTAGTTCTTCCTGCGATGCTGTCAGCTGCTCGTAGGCACCTTTGAGTTCCTCTTCCGCATGTTTTGTGGCCGTGACATCGAGCTCGATCCCGTCCCAGAGCGTTCCGCCGCCGGGCAGCGGGCGGGGAGCCGAGCGGAGGAGCACCCACCGTTCCTTGCCCGAGGGGGTCCGGATCCGGGCCTCGGTGCTGAAAAACGACATGGTCATGTGGGAGTGTTCTTCCGCTTCTCTGACCCGTTGGAAGTCCTCGGGGAAGATCTGGCTGTACAGCACCATCGGGTCCCGTATCACATCCTCCGGGCTGACCTCGTGGATCACTTCAACCCCGGCGCTCACGTGAACATACCGCTGTTTTCCGTCCGGGTCCCGCTCGACCTGGTACACCATCCCGAGCGGGAGGTTATCCGCAAGGGATCGGATCTGCTCTTCCCGTTCCAGGATTGCTGCCTCTACCTGTTTCCGCTCAGTGACGTCCCGGCAGATACCAAGGATTGCAGGCCGCCCGAGGAATTCAACAACATCAACAAAGAACTCCCCGTCCCGTTCCTCCCCGTTTTTCGTCAGGATCCTTGCGCTGAACACGGTGGAGAGATGCCCACCGGCAAACCTTTGTAACGATGCCTCCTTTAATCGCCCGCGATCATCCGGGTGAATAAAATCCCAGATCTCCCGTTTCATGAGCTCATCGTGCGTGAAACCAGTCAGTTCCTCGGCCTGCCGGTTGATAAAGAGGAAGTGGTTGTCCCGGTGAATGTAGATGGAGTCATGGCTGTTCTCGACCACGAGCCGGTACTTCTCCTCAGATTGCCTGAGGGCATCTTTTGCCTGTCTCTCTTCAGTCACGTCCCTTGAATACACGGCAACGGTTGCAACCCCGCCATCCGGGCCGATTTCCGGGTACACGTGGTTTTCATAGATCCTGCCGGTCCGATCGTCGATGAATACGAGCGGCGTCTTTGTCTTTGCCGCTTCTTCGATCTTCTCCCGTCGCAGGTCTGCAAGCTGGGGTGAGACGAGAGTGTATGCATTCTTCCCGAGAAGGTCTTCTACCGGGGTGTGGAAGCGGGTGGACGCAGCCTGGTTGACCGCAAGGATGGTCCCCTGCATATCGAGAAGCATGGAGGCATCGGGGGGAGCATTGAGGAGAGCGTCGATGGTCTGCTGCGCCTTCTTTCGCACGGATATGTCCATGCTCTGGGTATAGACCAGATCCTGGCCGGGTACCTGCACCCGGGTCAGGGACGCGAGCGTCGTGAAAGTCCTGCCGTCAGGGACACGGACGTGAAGTTCGGCGTTGCGGATCATTCCTTCCGCTGCCAGCTGCTGCTGGATCGCGGAATACTGGATGGGATCGGGAATGAGGCCCAGTTCCGCGATGGTTTTGCCAATGGCATCCTTGCGGGAGATCCTGAGATCTTTCAGGTAACGGTCATTGATATCGATGATCTTTCCCGTAGAGAAATCGGTAACCATCTGGTGGATGGGGCTTGCGTGGAAGAGGGAGCTGAGCCGTTTTTCGGAGCCGTGAAGGGCATCCATGGCGCGTTTGCGCCCGACTGCCATGTTGATCTTATGAGAAAGTTCGGCGAACTGTGACCTGACGTCCCCCCCTTTCTGGAGGTAGAAGTCGGCGCCGGAGTTGATAGCCTCGATGACCACGTCTTCCCGGCCACGACCGGTGAAGAGGATGAACGGGAGGTTGCCGAACTCTGCACGTACTGCTTTTAAGAAAGCCAGCCCGTCCATTACGGGCATCTGGTAGTCGGAGATGATGGCATCGTAGGATTTTTCCCTGAGAGCTTCAAGACCATCGGTCGCGGATTCCTGCGTATCAACAGCAACATCCCCGAGTTTTTCAAGAAATGTTTTTCCCAGGAGGAGGAGGTCCGGTTCATCATCAACGTAAAGGATAGTGTACTGCGCCATGGTCGTTTTTGTAAAGGAGGGAGAGAAGTATCTGCACGTACCTGTGAAAGCTGAAAAATAAATAGTATTCCCTTCACCGGGCAGATCCGAAAGAAAAAAGACATAAAACCACCCGGTGAACCGGTTTTTTGAGCGAAAAATGGCCGGTTTCTGCGGAATATCCGCTGGAAGAAACAGTGGAAGCGGAGATAAGGATTTACCGGCACATTCAACATCCCCCGGTCATTTCCGGAGATGCGGGGACTGCCCCTGTTTTTACCCATAGAACGGTTCTGGAATGCAGAATCCACCGATATTACGGGATTCCCACTGATGAATATATATACAAATATTACGTTTTATCATATGAGGTTCTGAAATCATTTCAGCCCAAGCAGGTAGACTATGAAATTCCATAGCAATGATAATGCATTCACCGGTCTCGAGGCAGCGATTGTGCTCATCGCATTCGTTGTCGTTGCGGCGGTGTTCTCGTATGTGGTGCTCGGCGCCGGGTTCTTCACTACCCAGAAGAGCCAGGAAGTTGTCCACTCAGGTGTGCAGCAGGCAAGCTCAACACTCCAGATCTTCGGGAACGTGTACGGAATAGGTACACCGGGAACTTCAGTTAATACGGTTAATTTCACCGTCGGACTTGCTCCGGGCGGATCGCCGATTGATTTTGATAAAGTTGCCATAACCTACAGTAATTCGACAACTCTCGAAACCCTTTCGCATGTTACGACCAAGGGAGCAGCCATCGCAGGGGGACAGTGGGTTATTTTCTCCGTCCAGAACCAGGTGACGGACGATAACGTGCTTGAGAAAGGCGAGCAGTTTGAGATCAGCGCAATGCCGTCAAAAGCAATTATCAAGGATGACCATTTCTCTCTTGAGATCAAACCGGCGATCGGAGCCGCATTATCCATTGTCCGGGACGCTCCGGCATCAATTCAGGGTGTAAACATCCTGTACTGATTTTTTTACCGGAGAGAGACGGGTGCATCCGGTCATCTGCCGCCCCCGGTCCCGTAGAGATTTCAGCTCTTTTTCTGTCCTGTACATGCATCAGAGGAACATCGGTATTAGAGAACTCCGTTCAGGTCCCCCACCGGATAAAAGAAGCGCGGGGGACGACGGGAACGTGCTGCCGATGACCATGTCACAGCACATGAAATGCGCGTCCGACTTCTGAAGAACCTGACGGGATATTTTTGTACGTGAATGCATGAAATGACTGAACAACGGACGTTTTGTGCCGGAAATCTGGGTAAATTATTTATACAATTATTGCTATTCCAATTACAACGACTGAGCCATATCTCAGTCCAATAGGTGATTTATGAGACCTTTTAATCATGAAAATGCATTTACCGGCCTCGAGGCAGCGATTGTGCTCATTGCATTCGTTGTCGTTGCGGCGGTGTTCTCGTACGTGGTGCTCGGCGCCGGGTTCTTCACTACCCAGAAGAGCCAGGAAGTCGTCCACACGGGTGTGCAGCAGGCGAGCTCAACCCTTGAAATTGTTGGTAATGTTTACGGCACGGGTACTGCAGGGACCTCGATTGATACGATTAACTTCTCAGCTGCACTTGCTCCCGGAGGAACGCCGGTCGACTTTGATAAGGTCGTAATAACCTACAGCAATACATCAGTGCTCGAAACACTGGCCAGGGGAACAAAACTGAATGCACCGGGAGCAGGGCAATGGACCATTGCATCGGTCCAGAACGAGGTTACCAACGATGATGTTCTCGAACGGGGCGAACAGTTCGACATCATGGCAAAGCCGTCCAGTGCAATTATGAAGAACGACCAGTTCCAGATGGAGATCAAACCCGCTATCGGCGCGGCACTCTCTATATCCCGTACTGCCCCGGCTTCCATCCAGAAAGTGAATATCATATACTAATCTTTTTTTGTGTCTGGATCCACAGGTGATTCCAGATTCCGGGCATCTCGTTGCATTCCCCGCCTCGGGGGCAGACTTCCGGGAAAATGACATAGGGATGACCCAGGAAGTGGCAGGAATCCGAACTGGGTAGAGTGGTAAAAAGAGGTTAAGGCAATGACTGATAGGCCGGGACAGCCCGGACTGCACTCGTGCTCAGGGCTTTGCTGCCCAGACGCCGTGCACGTTGCAGTAGATTCTCACCTTTTTAACATGGCTGATCGGATCGCTTCCTTCGAGACAGAACTCCTTCTCCGGCTTCTCACCGGGAGCGAGCATTGCCGTGTGCAGGAACGTATCCCCGATAACCTCGATCCACCGGATGAAGTGCTCTTTTTCCATGGGGTGGGAAACGGCCCCGACTTTCACGCGGATGCCCCGCGGGGTCTTCTCGATGACCGGCAGGTGCTTTTCCCTGCCAGCCTCTACGCTCTTCTCATCGAGCCGGGTCATCGGGTTTCCGCAGCAGACCAGGGTTCCCTTGCCATCTTCGACAATGAGCACCTTCTTCCCGCAAGTTGAGCATGAATACAATGCAAGCATGGTTTCCTTCCTCTAGTGACATAATCGCATAAGGACGGATATATAATTATGGAAGGAAGCAGTGAGGTGCACCACAGGTGAGACCGGGTTTTCCTGCGGCCCGGCCCGCCGCACCTCATACCATTACCGGTCGCCAGCCACGTGTTCGAAAGAGGGAACGAACGTGAGATCCTGGTGTTCGATTATCTCCCCGTCAGGGAACCGGATCGTGAGATTCCCGGTTGCGCCATCCAGCTGGACCATGTGAGAAAACCAGTACTTGTCCAGTTCTTTTCGTGCATCGGCAAGCGAGAAGGCCGGGGTTGTATAGCGCCGGGCAGCGGGGATCTGCTGTACTTTTACAAGGTGCCGGACATTGAGCGTGACCTCTTCTGGAGAGACCGAGATTACCTGGACATTCTTTTTCGGAGACGCGAGAAGCAGGGGCAGAGCAGCGGGGTAGACGATGGCCTTCTCCGCCCAGCTGAGTGAATAATCTGCAACAATGTACGTATCCCCGTTCTCGGCAACCGTGGCATCGATATGCCTGACGCTGACTGCCCCGGCAGGGAGAACAAGGAGCAGCAGGAGCGCAATCGTAACCGGAAATGCAAGACGCGGGATCATAACAAGAGAGGCTTGCAGGTTATTCCTATTAATACTGCGTGCCGGCAGGACGTGCTGTCCGGCACAGGCCCGGATGATGCAATCCCGGCCAAAGACAATCAGGAGGGCCGCGGCCAAAAAAAGGAGATCGTATCCCCGGGAGGGGTTTTTTAGTCATCATCCTCTTCTTCATATTCCGGCCAGATATAGTCGTCATTGGCCGGATCCTGCAGCTCATCATGATCACTCATATCCCGGCGGGGATCGTCATCATGGTGTGCAGGTTGCCACCGGTCATCACGGGTGCTGCGGGCACCATGCCCGCGGTAGCTTTCACCGCCCCGTTGTCCGGAACAATCTCTTCCAGCTCTTCCCATCATACTCACCAGCTATCTTGTTTTCCGGAAAATAAAACTCAATAATATTTCCATGTTAAAAAAGATTTCCAAACGCCGGTTGGATTCCATCCGTCACTGATGGTACGCGTTCCGGAAGACCGGGCCACCTGTCTGCCTGCTGCCGGGCGCGGACTGCAAAACCACAGGTGGCAAGGGAGCGCTCATCGCGTAGCGAGATTCAGTTCCAGTAAAAAAAGACTACTTCTTCTGCACTGCGGCTATCAATACGATCACGCCGAGGGCACCGATCACGGCAACCGGAAGGCTGCCGGATTTTTGTGTCCGGGCAGGAGTTACCGGCGCTGAAGGGGCCGCGGACAAGGTTGCGAGCGTCGGAGCCGGGCCGGATGCCTGCATCTGGTCAACGGTCATGCCAATCGGCGGGACCACGTGCACGATATAATCCGAGATGGGCTGGATGCCGCCTACCATGCCGGCCGGCCGGTTCGTGCAGGAAGAGGAAAGCGCCTGGCCCTTCATGAACGTGACAACGATGCTCGAGCCGTCGTTCCGGCCATTGAAACCGAGAGCCTCGCCGGGCTTTAAGGTCCTGGCGGCAAGCTGCCTGCCGTCGCCCCGGATGGCAACATCTGAAGAGACTGCGGTGCAGGTGGTCCCGGTGCAGGCACTGCAGTCAGGGTTTGTTGAGAGAACGAGGGTATAATTCCCAGCCAGCGGCGTGGGGATAGTTGTCGCATCCCCGACGATATCCGTGACATACAGTTCGGACGGCTGCGAACCGAAGAGTTTTGCAAGCGCAATCCAGGTCTCCCCGGCGCCGCCAAGGCTCGTGGCAACAACGGGATCGCCGGTCTTAAAAACCGAGAATGCAGAAGGGTCGGGTGCAGTACCGGTAAGAGATGAGATGTTCATCGAATCGTACGTGCAGATCGTCGAGCCGCTTGCCGCGTACACGCATCCGTATTGGAGCGGGTTTGCGATTGTTATCATGTTTCTTGAAGGATCCATCGTTGTTATGGTGCCTTTTACGGTGGCTTCCTGGATAACGGCGGATGCCGGCAGGATAATGCAGCAGGCGATCAGGGCAACTATCAGGGTGCATGAGAAGTAGCGGTTCATGGACAATAACTCCGTGTTATGTATAGTCTATCGACCATCGGCAGGAAAGGATAAAAATACCATGCACCTGCACCGGGTTCTTTTTCTTGAGAAAGCGCCAACACGGTAGTATGCAGGTGACGTTTCTTGGAACCAACGGCTGGTTCGACACCCTTGCCGGCAACACGGTCTCGGTCCTCGTGCAGTCGGAGGAGTACGATATCATCTTCGATGCCGGGAACGGGATAGCAAAGGCAGATCAGTACATCTCCCAGAAAAAACCCGTCTGCCTCTTCTTAAGCCACTTCCATATCGACCATATCGCCGGGCTCCATACGCTGTGCAAGTTCCGGCTTAAAAAAGGCCTCACCATCTACGGCCAGCCGGGGAGTGCAGAACTCCTTGACCGCTTCGTTGCCGAGCCGTTCACGGTCCCGATCAAAGATCTCCCCTTCTCCACAAAGGTTCAGGAACTCTCCGCCGGGGAACACCATCTCCCGTTCACGATCACCTGCCTCCCGCTGGTCCACCCCGCCCCCTGCTTCGGGTACCGGCTCGAGACAGACGGGAAAGTGGTTACATTCTGTACGGATACCGGCGTCTGCGACAACGCGGTCACGCTCGCGCGGGATGCCGACCTGTTCATCACCGAATGCGGGCTCTTAAGCGGGGAAGAGAGCCCTGACTGGCCCCATCTCAACCCGGAGAACGCGATCGGGATAGCCCGCAAGGCCCGGGCAAAACGGCTTGCACTGACCCATTTCGGTGCCGAAGTCTATAAAACGCGTGAAGAACGGCTCGCCCTGCAGGAGCATTTTTCCGCTGAATGCCCCGGTCTTATCGCAGCTACCGACGGGCTCCAGTTGAACGTGTAAAAAAGTTATTCTTCCAGTTTTTTGAGCACCCATGCCATGTTCTCGCCGAGCACTTTCATGGTCCGGAGACCTTCCTCGTCTTCGCTCACTTCCCCGGCAGCCATGCCGATCCCAACGTTCCAGTAGGATGACCCGGGAACCACCATCTGGCTGATGAAGAAGAAATGATTCATGGTGTCAAAGGCGTGAATGGCCCCTCCCCGGCGGACTGCAACCACTGCAGCGCCGACTTTCCTCCGGAACATATCGTCGTTTGCCTTTGCAACATACCCCGCCCGGTCAATCAGGGCTTTCATCTCGGCAGAGACATCGGCAAAGTACGTGGGGGACGCAAGGATGATCCCGTCAGCTTCGAGCATCTTCTCGATGCACTCGTTTACGATATCCGCTTTCACCGCGCACTGTTTGTCCTTTCTCTCAAAACATTTGCCGCACGCGATACAGCCCCGGATCTTCTTTCCCGACAGCTGGACGAGCTCGGTCTTGATCTTCTCCTTTTTGAGGGCACGGAATACCTCGTTCACGAGAATTGCCGTGTTCCCGTCTTTCCTTGCACTGCCACTGAATGCAACAACTTTCATACTGCACCGGATTGGTGTTCTTTCCGCTACCGTATAGATGCATCGCCCGGTCATGAACGCGGGTGAGGGGGCCCATCCATAATAAACCCGGGATCTATCCCGTGCTGACGGTAAACCGGTATGCTCCCTTCGGCACGAGAATCTCGAACCGGGCCCCTTTCCCAGCTGTTCCGGTCTCGTGGAGGGTAATGCCGGTGATGGAGAGGATCTCCCGGGCAAGGAAGAGGCTCATGCCGCTCCCGCCTTCATACTTCCGCTCGAAGATCATCTCTTTTTGTTCAGGGCGAATTCCCGGACCATCATCCTCGAAGACGAGCCGGAGCCCATCAGAAACCACCTCCTTGGAGAGGGATATTACGGTTGCTGCAGGTGCATGCAGGAGAACATTCTCGGTAAGAGAGATGAAAACTTTCTCGAGAAGAGGATCGGCATAGATCTCCAGGTTGTCGGACCGGAGATCCCGGTGCAGATGGGAGATGTCCAGATGAGAGATGGCAATGAGAAATACGCTGGAAACATTCTGCCATGCCGGGGTTTTGATTCCGAGATCCTGGTAATTCCTGGCAAACTGGAGGGATGATTCAATCTTCCGGATAATCCCGGTCTCTTTGCGGTGGAATGCCAGCGTCTTCTCATCTGACGCTTCCCGTCCTTCCAGGTTGATATATCCCGAGAGCGAGAAGATCGCATTCTGGAGATCGGTAATAGTAATCCGGTTGAGAAAAACCAGTTTTTCAGTTGCCCTGCGTAATGCCTCCTCGGCCCGCTCGCGATCAGTGATATCATCGGATATCCCAAGGAGGTATTTGGGATTCCCGTCTTTATCGGGGATCGGGATCTTCTTGGTGTGGAGGACCCGCTCCCCCCTGTTCCGGGTCATGATCGTTTCCCTGCCGATATCCACGGGCTGCAACGTTCCCAGCACCTCGCGATCCTTTGCGGCAAAGAAATCCGCCTCCTCTTTTGGGAAGAAGTCATGATCGCTCCTGCCAATCATCTCCTGCCGGGAATACCCCAGCAGCTCCTCGCCGGCCCGGTTGAACCGGACAAAGCGGAGACTGGTGGCATCTTTAACAAAGATCATGTCGGGAATATTTTCAATGATGGTAGCGAGAAATTCCTCGTTCTCCCGCAGGGCTTCTTCGGCCCGTTTGCTGTCGGTAACATCCCGGACAATCCCAAGCACCCGTTCTTTATCCAGTTTTATGACCCGGGCTTCATAATCCCGCATACCGTCAGGCATCTGCAGGGTATAGCGGATATGCCCGAGCCGGCCGGAATCAAGGGCATGACCGATGGCGCTGATGATACGGTTCCCCGTCTCTGGATCGAACCCGACATCCCAGATGCTCCTCCCGATAATCTCCCCCGGGGAAACCGGCAGGATAACTCCCTCGGGAACATGGTAATCCAGGTACTTCCCCTCCCGGGAAAGGACAAAGAGGAGATCCGGCATGGCGGCAATGATCGCAGCATTCCTCTCCTCGCTCTTCTTGAGATCCTGTTCTGCCCGGGTTCTCTGGGCAAGTTCCTCGTTGAGCTCGGCAGTCTTCCGTGCAACCTGGCGCCGTAGCGACCAGAACCAGAAGAGCACGAGAAGGAGAATAGCCGCCGAGGGAAGAATGAGAATCGTGACAAGAGTGAGGATCTGGGAATAGACTCTCCTCTCTTCATACACGCCGAACCATTTCTGGTACAGCTCGTCGTATTTCCCAGATTGTTTCACAATGGCAAGGCCTTCGTTGAGCACGGGGATGAGATCCCGGTTGGCGGGCGAAACGGCAAACGCATAATTTCTCGGTTCAATGGGAGGCTCCACGATTTCGAGATTGGAAAGACCGAGGCGGTCGGCATTGTAAATTCCCTGTAGTTTTGCAACAAGGGCGCAGTCATAATTCCCTTTCGAGAGCAGGATCAGCGCATCTTCCTGGTTCTCCACGGGAACGATCTTGTCAGTCACGCCAAGGTTCCTGATATAATCGTCCATGATGTCCCCCCGCTGGACGAGGACCGATCTGTTCCGGAGATCCGCAATCGAATGGATATCCGAACCCTGCCGGACAAAGACCGCGTGCGACACGACGATATGAGGGGAAGAGAAATTCACGTACCTGGCCCGCTCGGGGGAATAGTACATGCCTGCAAGGAGATCGATTTTGCCGGTCTCCAGTTCGCTGCGCACCTCGTCCCAGGGCCCGAGGCTGATGCTGATGTTGAGACCTTCCTCTTTGGCAACCGCTTTTATCAGGTCAATGTTCCAGCCGGCAGGCTGGCCGTCATCGCCGGTATACTCGTAAGGCGGGTAATTATTATCGCCCCGGACCTGGATGACCCGGGTCCCGTTTTCATATGCAAGGACGGGCGCGGAGAGAAGCGAGAAAATAAGGATCAGGATAAGAGCGTGCCGGAGATGACCGCATGCCCGATCCTGTCGCAGGCTGGAATCCATAGGCATTTGCATCATAGGGTGAACCCCTATTTATTTCTTTTAGGGTCGGGCCTGTCTCAGTGCGCCATCTTATGAGCTCGGACACCAAATGGTGGTGCGATATGAATTCACGTATACAGTTTTCCGACTTTAACCTCTCAAAGGAAGTCGGAAAAGCCATTGAAGATATGGGTTTCGAAGAGCCCTCGCCTATTCAGGCATTAGCAATCCCCCTCATCCAGGCCGGGCGCGATGTGACAGCCCAGGCCCAGACCGGCACCGGCAAAACCGCCGCGTTCGGCATTCCAGTCATCGAGAAGATCGACCCGACACGGCGTGCAGTCCAGGCAATCGTACTCTGCCCCACCCGCGAACTCTGCATCCAGATAGCTGAAGAATTCTCAAGCCTCCTCGCCCACATCCCCCGTATCACCGTCCTGCCAGTCTACGGCGGCCAGCCAATCGAGCGACAACTCAGGGCACTCCAGACAGGTGTCCACATCGTTATCGGTACCCCCGGACGGGTCATGGACCACCTCAACCGGCGCACCCTCAAACTTGACGATGTCATGACCGTTGTGCTCGATGAGGCCGACCAGATGCTCGATATGGGCTTCCGCGACGATATCGAGCTGATCCTGAGGAAAACACCCCAGAACCGGCAGACCCTCCTCTTCTCGGCTACCCTCCCCCAGCCCATCATCGAGATCTCCAAGCGTTTCCAGAACAAGCCCGAGTTCGTCCGCGTCCAGTACGCCGAACTCACCGTCCCGCAGATCTCCCAGGCCTACATGGAAGTAAAAGACCGGGAGAAGCTCGATGTGCTCTGCCGGCTTATCGACCTCGAAGACCCGCAGCTGGCCATCATTTTCTGCAACACCAAGCGCAGGGCCGAAGAGCTCTCGGGGAAAGTGCGGGCCCGGGGCTACCGTGCCGATGAACTGCACGGCGACATGAAACAGTCCCAGCGGGACCGGGTCATGGGCGGGTTCCGCAAAGGATCCATTGACATCCTCATTGCAACCGATGTCGCCGCCCGCGGGATCGATGTCGATGATGTCGATATCGTCATCAACTTTGACGTTCCGCAGGATGTGGAATATTACGTCCACCGTATCGGCAGGACCGGCAGGGCCGGCAAGAGCGGGAAAGCGATCACGTTCGTTGCCCCCCGCGACTTCACGAAGCTCCGCGAGATCATGCACTACGCAAAGGTCCAGATCCCCCGCATCCCGGTACCTTCTGAGAGCGATGTGGCAGAGACCCGCACCCGGGTGATGATCGATCGCGTGCACGAGATCATTGCCGCCGGCGGCCTCGAGCAGTATACCCGCATCATCGAGACCGAGACCGAAGGCGATCTCCAGACAATCGAGATCGCCGCGGCCCTGCTGAAGATGCAGATGGAAGCCGGCAGCGAGCCGACGGCAGAGACGAAGCGGCAGGACGTGGATTTTGCGGACACGGGTGCCGAGGTGGGCATGGTCCGGTTCTTCCTTGCCGTAGGCAGGCAGCACAAGGTGGCCCCAAAAGATATCGTCGGGGCAATTGCCGGTGAGACCGGGATCCCCGGCAAAGCCATCGGGGCGATCCGTATCCTCGATTCCTATTCGTTTGTCGAAGTGCCAAAAGAGCATGCAAACGATGTCTATACCATCATGAAAGAGCGGACAATCCGCAACCAGCCAACCGGGATCGAACCGGCGTCGGCGGGCAAGCGGTAATCAGAATCACACTTTTTTCCCCACGGAGGATTTTCCACAATGTCACGGGGAATTCCCATGAAAGGGAGGGCCGGAATTTCCGGGTTTCCGGCGGCTAAAAAAGAGATCCCGGGATCAGAGATGCTTGACAACGGTGTTCTTTTCTATCTGGCGCTCGTTCAGGCCGTGCGAGACCTGCATGAGACCAAAGACGAAGAGGTACAGGCCGACGAGAATCGCGATAACCTCTACAGCTGCTGACGGGTGGAGAAGCAGAAAGAGGCCGACAACGATCGCAAGGATCCCAAGGATTGCTATAACGAACCGGACCATGGGTTCCGCAATGATCATGCCCAGACCCAGGATGGTTTCCCCGATACCGAAGATAATGAGGAATATGCCAATGAGGAGACCGGCTGCGATGAGGAACAGGGTGGCTGCTGCGATCGCAAGGATACCGACAACGACACCGGCAATCCCGAGGAAGAGAACCACCCATTTCGACATCCCTTCGTTATCTATGAAAAGGCCTTCGACAATAAAGATCGCCGACAGGATGATGATGACAATGCCTGCAAGCTGTAAAAAAAACCTCGATACAGTATCCGTAAAGAACAGCAGGAAGAGGCCGACGACCGCAGAGAGCAGTCCCAGAGTGATCATGGATTTCCAGCGGATATGATGATTACCGTCCATAGTACCACGTCGTCACCGTTCCTGATATGTATTTCGGACCATTCCGGTGGGGATTTTGGTAAAACCCCGCGTTTCCTGAGGAGGGGCTAAAAAAGCAGGTATTCCGGGCCGGAAGCGCGGGAAAACCGCTTCCAGCTGCACAATACTCAAATACCAGCATGGGCAACTTTCCGGTATGAACAAGATTTTATCTGTCGCATTTGCACTCATGCTCTGCATGATTCTCGCACTCTCTGCCGGCTGCACCCAGCAGCAGCCAGCCCCGCAGGTAACCCCGACACCCGCACCGGAGATCACCTCAGTTGCAACCGCTGCCACCGCCGCTTCCCAGACAGCTGCTGATGTCTCCACAACCCCCGGCCCAACCCAGTCCCTGCCGGAGATGTGGAGTATCGAGGTCCAGAGCAACGGCGAGTCCATCGACCCGCAGATCAGTACCACCTTCCGCGGCGGCAAGGGCCAGAACCTCATCCCGCAGCTGGACATCAGGATCACCCGGTCTGACGGCGTTGTCGAGACCGGCACCATGACCCAGCCCTTCACGGTCGGGAAGACCGTCACTCTTGCAGGCACCCGGAAGAATACTGACCGGGCCGAGGTCTGGGCAGTCACTCCCAATGGCGATAAGGTAAAAATATTCGATCAGTACATCCCGTTCAGGACATTCAACTGATCTTCTTTTTATACCATTGTTGTTTTTGCCAAATAGCGCATTTTTACTCCGGTTCTGGCATTGCCCGGTAATGCAGCCGGCAAAAAACCGCATGCTCTTTTGAGACAGACATGAATCCAACCGGTTCACACCTGAATCATGAAAATCATAATAATGTCATTTTGGGAGGGCTCCCCGCATCAGGGCCTCAGTGAGGCACGGCGGGGCGGTAAGGTTCAGCCACTATTTTCCGCGGGTTACTTAATCCGCCGCGGGGGTGCCCCGTCGGGGGTGGCGGCATCCATCACAACAGGGGTATGGGGGCATCAGCCCCCATCATCGTATCCATCAGATAACGGAATTTTCAAGGGGTAAACCGGAATGGATGGGAGGCAGATTCGCTGCTGCGGAACATGAGAACAACATTGCTGCCGCCGTTAACCCGCGGGGAAACAATTTCACAATATTAAAATAACTTCCCATTGAAAAAAGGGTTATTCCTATTGTATCGACGTGCGGTATATAATTACGGCAGTACAGCCAGGTGCACCGGTACAGGTTCCGGAGAATCTGCATGATACAACCTTCCCCGATACAGTTCCTCGCTGTTTCTCTTCTCATCGGCATCATCCTTCTCGTGCCAGGTGCAACCGCAGCCGATCACCCGGTCATGCAGCCGAACGCCACTGAAATGGCGGATGATGCTGCAGATTACAAGGCAGCCCCGGTCTTCGATGCGGTGAGCGAGCCGACAGGCACGGGTCCCAAGACCCTCATAAACGAGTTCCCCAAACCCTCCTATGGTGACTGGAACCAGGGGGAGTGCGGGAACTGCTGGGTCTGGGCCGGCACCGCGCTTCTTGCGCAATCCTATTACAACCATACGGGAACTTCGGTACCCTTCTCGATACAGTTCTTCAACTCGAATTATTATAACGGGAATATCGGCATGACAAAGCCTCATGCATGGGCCTGCACCGGCGGAAATCCCGATGAGTTTGTGCGGACCTACAATGCGGGACTCGACCAGGCCTATCCGGGGCTGCCATTTGTCATTCCCTGGAGCAATTACAATGCTTCGTACATGGATGCAAGCAATGACGGTAACAAGACAACAACAACCGTCCTCCCCAAAAACCTGATAACGACCGTCCCGAATATGGGGTTTTCAAAGATCACCGCGGACCGTGTGCTCGCCCCGGAACCTGATAACCAGACCGAAGCCGTGCGCAATATCACGGCCGCACTCCTTGACGGGAAAGTTATCTACTATGCCCAGTACTGGCCGGATACCGCAAATTACACGACATGGAAAGACCTCTGGGATAATACGCCGGATGGAATCTATAACCCGGATTCCCTGAACGGGTCCACGTATAACACTTCATCCGGAGAGGGCAGCAGCCATGGGATGGCTCTCATCGGGTACAACAAAACCGATACCGACTCCTCAAAATGGTACTGGATCGTCCAGAACAGCTGGGGCAATTCCACTACCGGAAGACCGGAGGGCCAGTTCAGGCTTAAGATGAACATCAATTATAACGGGCAGTTTACCGATGGGGATCCCATAGTCCAGCTCTGGGTATTCAACGTCACGTGGAAGACCGACCCGACCGTGACCGGGATCACCCCGGCAACCGGCATGAACGACGGGAATGTTGACTTCACCAGCCTTGCCGGGACAGGGTTCCGGTCAGGTGCGGTTGTCAATCTCACCCGAACCGGGGTGGCCGATATCACGGCATCGGACGTTACGATTGTGTCATCAGCCAAAATAACCGGTTCCTTCGATCTCACGAACGCGAAAGCAGGAACGTACAACGTGGTGGTGACCAATATCGACAACCGCTCCGGAACGCTCAGGGGCGGATTTACCGTCACTGCCCCAGTACCCGCGGCAGCCGGCATGGATTCGGCTGACGAGGATTCAGCCGAATCCTTCTCGACAAGTTCCCCGGGAGGAACGGCCGGGCAGAACATGATGTTCGATCTCAGCAGCCAGATGTCAGAGACCGACCCGGCCGAGATCGTATCGGTTGATGTTGTGCCGGCAGCGACCCTGGGCCGGACCGATCTCGTTGTAACGGACGCGGCCAGGATTGACACCGCGGGGCTCGGAGGCCGTGTCGTCAACCAGGTCATGTCTGTATCCCTTGTCGGTGTCAACCCTTCAAAGATCGACCATGCGGACATCAGCTTTACGGTCTCCCGGGCCTGGCTTGCAGAGCATAACGTGAAGCCGGAGAACATTGTCCTGATGCGGAACACCGGTGGCGCCTGGACCGAACTTCCCACCGCGATCGACCGCCAGACCACAAATGCGTATTTCTTTAAGGCAAGAACACCGGGATTCTCGTACTTCGCGGTAACGACCCGGAAGAATGCAACCGCAATCAACGCGGTACCTTCCGTAACGGCGGGGGGCATCCTGCAGAATACATCCGTTATGGCAGCAGCGGTTATGACTTCCCCGGTTGCTGCAACATCATCCCTGCCGGCAGCGCAGCCGACGGTGACAGCCGCGACCACGGCAGTTCCCCCGGCCGGAACAAATCCCGGCACGGGTTCCGTGGTTCCGGTCCCCGAGATTGGTGCGGGAATCGCTGCAATCGTGATCGCGGCAGCCGCAATCGTGCTCTTCCGGAGATGGTGGATCCGCAGGCAGAACCCGGCGCTGTTCCGGGACGACCCGTTCTTCGGGCGCAGGCGTTAACCCCCCTGGCCCGATCCGGGGCCAATACTGCCCTGGAATACCCCTCCCGGGCACATTATGGTACTGAATTTACGGAAAAAGGAGCTAATTATTTTACGATTTCCCCGATTTATCTCCGGATAGTCATAAAACCGGGTAAATCGTGCCCGGAAAAGTGCGCTAATAGACGCTTTCTGTTGGCAGATCTCCCTAAAACCGGACATTCCATGCCAACCGGAGAACCGCAAAAAATCACCCTGCAAAAATCCGCCCGTATCCGCGTTCCTGCAGTCGTACGGGCCGGATCTCACCTGCACTTTGGGGAAAATCCGCATCGGTTCAAAGCCCGCTGTTTTGCAGGTTGAAGTGAGGCTTAAAATGCCCCGTTTTCAAAAATACCCCTTTTTTGGGGGAATGCTCATGGGCGTGGACACCGTTTCCACTCCAGCCGGAGATGCGGGTTGCCGGATCGCCAAACGGAGCCCGGTACGGGCGTATTTCCGGGCATTCCCTGTGTGGGGGGATTTGACCCCGCATCAGGTTTCGGAACGCTCCTCTTTCCAGGCCACGTAGAGCGTGATGAGCGGGATGAGGATCCCCACCGCGATGATGGCATACCCCTGAGGCTCATCCCCGAACGGCGGCATGAGAATGATAAAGATGCCGTTGGCAATCACGAACAGGCCGATGAAGAAACTCAGTACTTTGAGAATGGTCTGCATAGTTACCGCTACTCCTTCTGGAAGATGTGAAATGCAAGTAAAAAGCATTTTGCCTTTTACGATTATGGAACCGCAGACAGATCTCCCGATCCGATCAGGAAACCGGCCCTCTTTTCCGGAAGGGGGTGATCGTTTCCCGGGAAGGGATTGTTGTCCGGCTTAAGGCAGAATGCCCGTCCTCCAAAAGAAGAAGAACCGGCACGCCCTATTGTTCCTGTACTGGCGTGGTGGTTACCGTTTCCCTCGTACCTGTCCCTTACCGTATCGAAGCCCTGACCCGGGAAAGAAACAGCCTCTTTGCCTACCCGGTTGAACGCCTTGCCGGTATCATCAGGGAGATCGGTTTCTCGTGCACACATTGCGCGAAATGCTGTACCCGGGCCTTCAACGGCCATGTTTTTCTCCTCGATCGCGATGTGGCAACCCTCAGGGAAATAGACCCGGACGCCATCGAACCCGCACCGGACCCGGAGTTCTGCGACCAGAACGGCACATTCTATGTCTCCGGGTACGCCCTGAAGATCAGGGACGATGAGGCCGGCTCCTGCTGGTTCCTTGAAAACGGCAGGTGCAGGATCTACGATCACCGCTTTGCCATCTGCCGGGTGTACCCCTATATGCTCCACCGGGAGCCGGACGAATCGGGTTCTGTTGACTGGCGGCAGTTCTCGGGGCTCGATCATCACGGGGAGTACCATGGAACGATCTCAGAGGAGGAGTCTCTTGAGCTTGCCCGGGAGACCAAGGAGTACGAAAACGCGTTCTTCTCCCAGGAGATCCGGTTCCTTGAATGCATCAGGGACCATTTTGCCCGGCACAAACTCCGGCACGTACAGAAAGTGTATGATGACCAGATGCGGGCTTTTTCAAAAGGCAGAAAGATCCGGGTAATGGTATACTATGCCGGTTCATTCGAGGAGCACTGGATATGCAGGGAATAAAAACGGATTTTATCCAAAATTCACTCTGCCCGTTTTTCCTGCCCCGAGGAATGTTCCCAGATGGTCAAGCCCCCGTACGTGATCTTCCGGATCCGGTGATACGGGATATACCTGGTATTCCTGCCGGTTGCAATCTCGAAATAATAGGCTTCCAGTGCCCGGATATCCCCGCCATGGGCACATGAACGGTCCCCAAGTGCTCCCCGGTCAACATAGCACACGATGATCTCCGGGAACGAATAGCGGGCATCGTACCAGTATTTCTGGAGGAGTGCGTGGCTCGTGAGCATATCTTCAGGCGCCTTTTACTCGTCAATAGTTCGTTGCATGTATCAATATTTCGCCTTCCGGCAGTTCTCCGGACGATCCCGTAAACAACCGTACCTGTTTTTATGAAAAGTATGAAAATCAGGAGCGTCTGAAAAGTTTTTTCAGAAAAGAGATCCACGAGGGTTTTTTTCTCATACAAAACGGTAGACCCCCCCGTACGTTATGGATGCCCTTGCATGCATCGCAATCACCGTACCGGGAACACGTACGTTTCGGGCAGGGACAGATTTCTTGAGGGGGAGTTGTGAGCGTAATGGTGGAGATTACGTGGTCCCGTTATATCATGGGATCGGTAGAAAGTACTGGACCAGATCATTTTTCCATCTGCACATACCTCCGTTTCTTGTCCAAAACGATAGCGAAACGGTGCCGGGATCGCGCATAAAAAAAGTGCATGCAAAGACTTCTTTACAGTATCGGGACTTTATAAACGTTTTTTCCAGTGGAAGGAAAGGGGTATAAAAGGATTCTTAATTGGCCGGATCTGACCGGTACCAGAAGAATTCTGGCAGAATCCAAAAAACCCGCGTTCCCTGCGAGAACGATTTCGTTTATTCGGGCTTCTTTCTGAAACAGGATGGAATATTCCCGGCCAGATTTCCTTTTAAATATTATCTGATGCATGGCATTTACGAGGTGATTCATGGGAGAAAAAGATGGTCGTTATCCCTGCAAGGGGAGCATCAGGGTACAATTAACGACACCGGAAGATCGCCATAAACCCGCTGCAGGTTTATACAAATGCCTGGCGGGAGCGGGATATCCCCGCTCCTGCATCCGTACAGGATCCTGCAGCTTTCGCGGGCTGAAAAAAAGTGAATTCAGAGAGTTGTGAGATTATGCCCGGCTTATTTTTTTGAAACGGGCCGGCTGGTTTTTTTTGCAGGGGTTATAGGGCCCGGCTTGCCGGTGTGCGGACCACGGGCTTCCTCATGCGGATGGGTATGGGTTGCATGGTCTTTGGGGAGGACCGGTTTTTTAATAGTCTTATGGGGCGGATGGGGCAGCGGGTGGTCGAGGGGATGGTGCTTTGCATCCTCCAGATGACGATCCCGATCCATGCCGGGCCCTTGTTTGGGAGAGACCGTTTTAGTTGTCTTCTCTTTCGGGGACGGGTGTCTGGGTGACATAATCAGTAATCCGCTTCCGGCACTTAAAGGAAGCTGAACCCATGATGCCGGCGCCGGGCCGGGAGCAGCGGTTTTATTTTGGATCGGTACAGAATACACCTCAACGTGGAGTCAACCATGAAAAGAACCACACAATACAGTGCAGTGAACCTTGCTGCCGAAGCCGGCGTGGATATCGTGAAGGGGAACACGCTTCCCGCACAGGCAGACGTGGACCGGACAATCCGGGCTCTTACGGAGCACGGCATAACCGTGATACCAGTACAGACAGGAGATGAAGCGCTCGCAGCCCTCCGGAAGATCGTTCCGCCGGGGGCCGAAGTGATGAACGGCTCATCCACGACACTTATCGAGATCGGGTACGAGGAATGGGTTGCAGGAGGAAACACGGGATGGAAGAGCCTGCATACGGCAATTACTGCAGAAAATGATGACAGGAAACGAAATGAGCTGCGCAGGAAATCGGTGACCGCCGATTATTTCATCTCGGGTGCAAACGCCATCTCCCGGACCGGAGAGATCGTGGCCTGCGATGCCAGCGGGAGCCGGGTGGGGGCATGGCCCTTTGCAGCGGGTCACCTCATCCTTGTTATCGGTACCAACAAGATCGTCCCGACCCTGCAGGACGCCCTTGATCGTGTCTGGAATTACGCGTTCCGGCTCGAGAATGCACGGGCAAAAAAAGCCTACGGCATTCCAAGCACGATAGGAAAGTGCGTGATCCTTGCCTTCGAGAAAATTCCCGGGCGGGTAACGGTTATCCTGGTGAATGAGGCCCTCGGCTATTAGGGAACATTGGTTCCGGTCCCGCAGGATGAACAGGCAACCCGCACGGGTTTTGAAAAAGACCCGGCCCCAACCATTATGTCAGGAGAAATACCAGTTCACATAATTGCCCTGTACCATGAGAGATGAATGCATGAACCGGCCGGGACGCATACTGATCCTGCTCTTTCTAGCCGGCCTCATCCTCATCGCCATCCCCGCATCGGCTGACACGGGATCCGGGGATTCCATCCTGACAAGGGGAGGCAGGTTCTCCATAACGATCACCGGTACACCCAATACCCCCTACTACTTCTGGCTGGCACGGACATACTCCATGAGCGGGAAACCGGGCGATCAGCCGCCGGTTGTCCAGGCAAACCAGCTCAGGGTCGCGCAGGACTCCCCCGACGGGCCGTATACCATCGGTTCTTATGCCTATAACAATGGCAACGGCCGCACGATTCTCGAGGATGTTGCCCCGTCAAGTCCTGAAATGCCGAACACCAGCTATTACGGCCAGGTCACGACCGGTGCCGACGGGCGCGCAGTTGTTACATTCCTGACATCGTCGGCAACCGCTACCCGGTCCTTTTCCGTGAAAACCGAGAACCCGGCTTCTCCCGGTAGCAGCAATGCCCTTGTGGAAGAGACTGTATATTCCCGGACCGTCCCGGCAACGCCACGATCCACGCCACTGACGCAAGCGGATACACCCACCGTGCAACAGACTCCGGTACCGGCACCGGTAACAACGCTCCCTGCAACAACAACAATACCGGTAACAACCGCCCTGCCGCCAACGCGATCGGCCCCGGTGTCCGGAATAGTGCTGATTGCAATTGTCACCGGTCTCTGGGCAACTTTTAGGAAGGGATGACGGTTCACGTCAGGAGTTTTACAAAAAGCGGCTTTGTTGAAATCCTCTTTTTCCTTTAATTCGCTTATTTTCTTCTAAATGTAAGGAGTGTGACCCCCTTTCTCCCCCATAGGGGGAAGCAGACCAAGGGGGGCATCCCCTTGACCCCCCCCTTCCGATTTTTTGAGTTTTATTCAACCATCTGAGTGAATATCATTCCTGGGGGATGCCTCTAGCGTGCGGGGCATGATGTGCCGGAGCCCCCATGAGCAACTGCTTGATTCTATTAAGGATTTCAACAGAGCTTAAAAAGGCCCCGTCTTTCCGGGATTAAAAAAAAAGTTATGAGAATATAGAGAAATCGTTCTTGATAGCGATTGCCTCAATGATCGGCTTGAGGGTTGCTTCCGGGACACCGAACTTGTCCATGTACATCTGAAGAACCTGTTTCTCCTCGCCGGCAAGGATACCGTCGGCCATAGCAAGATCGCAGAGGATGGCAAGTGTGGCGAGTTTCTGCTTCTCATCCATCACTGCTGCAACCATGTCGATGACGCCGGGGAACTTGTTCGCCTTCAGAACGGCCATGGCAGTATCGATGGACTTGCGGTCTCCACGGACGATCTTGGCGAGGTCGTTTATCTCTGCTTCGTCAATAACACCATCTGCGGCAATGACCGTGATGGCGGAAAGAACGAGTGCTGATTTCGGATTGAGCGTTACTGGTTTACTTCCGGTTAATTTGTCAAAAATTCCCATATAATTCACCTGTAAGGTCTCTAGTATTTTCTCTTATGAGGTAATTGTTGTTTCCGGTGAAGGTTATATATCGGAACCGGCAGGAACCCTATTCCCTTATTACCGTCCGGCACAGTATTCCTTGATCACAGAAAACCAGTTATGTCAAAGGAGAATTCCAGTACAAATAAAAGAGAGCCCGCAACCGAACTGAGTACTCTCCAGCGGTTTTTCTCACGACCGTTTTTTTTAAGCTTCACCATAGGCATACCATTCTGTGCCTTCAAGCTCCTGTTTGGCATCTCCGCTTTGAGGATAGGGATGCAGGAAGGTGGCGCAATGCTCGTGTTTGGCGGACTGGTCGTTGTATGGGCAACTACCGACCTTTTCATGAATGCAGCGAGATCCAGCCTGGATCTCCTTCACATCCCGGCACCGTTCGAGTACTGTTCCATCGCCCAGCTGGGCAGGATCTTCCAGATACCACTTGTCTTCCTTGCGGTAGACACGCTCCTTGCGTTCGGTATCATCTGCGCCATGCTCTGGTCCGGGTGGATTGCGACGCTCTCTCCTGCCGAGTCGGTCGTCTGGTACGCCGCAACCACGCTCAACCTGATCAGCCTCTCGCTGGTCTCGGTTTACAATGAGATGCGGCGCACACGAGCCTGAACAGGAACCTTACGGGAGATACCTGTGCGAACCTTTCCCCAAGACAAACCTGATCCTTTGATAATCGTTCTGATATAATCTCATGAATATCCATGACCCCGTCAGCAGGAAATCCATGGGTCCGTAGGCTCGGTACCGGATTCCTCACCTGGCTTGTCCCGTTCCTTGCTGCCATCCCGTTCTATGCAAAGGGTGGCACGCTCCTCGTGGATGCAGCGCTCTTCAAATCGTTCATGATCGTCGTATCATCCGTGACTGCGGCTATCCTCAGGGTCTGGTTCTTTTCCCGCGCTTCCCAACCATACGCGCGCGAGGCAGTTATTTCGTACTACGCGATTACAGCGTCTGATACCCTCCCAACCATACGCGCGCGAGGCAGTTATGGAACCTCTCTTTCCAGGGAACGGTCAACAACACCCAACCATACGCGCGCGAGGCAGTTATACCGGATCAATCTGGTTATTCATGAACTGGGGGGCTCGACGTGCTCGTGCTTATCAGCATGCTGGGCATGTCACCTTCAGACTATTTCACCCGGATCGGGCTGCGCTACCTTATGATCCCGGTCATGGTCATTGCAGCCGGGTTCATAGCGGATCATGCGAGGGATTAAAAAACGTGCCAAAACCCACCCGCATCCGGATTTTCCCTGTGTTCCAACACACTGATTATTATACTCTGACGTCATCTATTGTAACACAGTTATACAAACGACTGTATGAGAAATAACCATGTTCGGATCGAATAATTTTGGTGGCAGCAGAGGTCCCAGAGACTTCGGCGGCCCGCGTGAAATGACAAAATGCACCTGTTCAGACTGCGGAAAGGAATGTGAAGTTCCCTTCAAGCCAACCGAAGGCCGCCCGGTTTACTGCCGTGACTGCCTCCCGAAGCACCGGAAACCCCGGTTCTAAATTTTTTACACTCTTTCTTTGTTTCTGATGAATGTACTTTCCTGCGAGTGAAACCGCTCTTCTCCTGCTTCCGGTTCCCCGGAAAATCGTATGAAATTATGATCGATCGGATGCGGAATCCTGCAACTGCGGACGGGAAGTGCCTGCTGGAGGGGGATGGATCCTCACACCGGGGATGCATGGAAATACGCCCACACAAGGCTCCGTTTGGCAATCCGGTGATCCATTTTCCCGGCTCCATACGAATGGGTGTCCACGGCATTCCGGAAATCCTGAAATTATCGATATTTTCCGAAAATGCCCGTTTTTGGGGGATTTCAAACCTGCAAAATAGCGGGCTTTGAACCGTCGCGGATTTTCCATGGCGTACAGGTGGGATTTGGCCCGTACGACTGCAGGAACACGGATACGGGCGGATTTTTGCAGGGTGATTTTTGGCGGTTCCCTGGATACGACGGATAGTCTGTTTTTTTGAAGATCCTCCAACCAAAAGCGCCTATTAGCGCACTTTTCCGGGCATGATTTACCCGGTTTTATGACAATCCGGAGATAAATCGGGGAAATCGCAAAATAATTAGCTCCTTTTTTCGTAAATTCAGTACCATAATGTGCCCGTGAGAGGTATTCCGGGGCAGTATTGGCCCCGGATAGGCGTCGGTCCGAATACCCTCAATCTACTCAAAGAGAGTGTTGTCCCGGAACATGGTCGGGTGCCCCCATGAAGATAAGCAGCCCTGGCACGGGCTTTGTTTCTTAAAAAATACGTCCATCAGCCAATAAGTAATTGTAAACAATTCATCGTATATTTCTAAAAAAAATTACTTTGCATCCTCGCCAAGGGCTTCCCGGCTCCGCATCTGGTAGAGGACCATCGGGTCCATCTCCTTGTACGAGTCGTCGCCGGTCCGCATTATCACGTTGGATATACCGCTGTTGACGATCATCTTCGAACAGAGGAAGCAGGGCCAGATCTGGGTGGTCTCGCCGGTCTCGACATCGAATCCCGACAGGTAGAGCGTGCAGCCCCGCGCATTCTTGCCTGCCTGGATGAGCGCATTCATCTCGGCGTGGACGCTCCGGCACCGCTCGTAGTTGGACCCGGAGGGAATGTTATGTTCTTTTCTCCAGCAACGGTTCAGTTCCGTGCAGTCCATCTGTTTGCGCGGCGCCCCGGTGTATCCCGTGGAGACGATGGTATTGAATTCGTCGACAATGATTGCGCCAAAATTCCTGCGCAGGCACGTGCCCTGGCGGGCGCACCGGGCAGCAAGGTCGAGAAAATAACGATGTCTGTTGGTTCTCATCTCATGATCTTAGGGAAAGACCGGTATTAAAGAGGCACGGTTCCGGGAACAGGACGCAAAGGATCCAAAAACCACCGGGTCTCCTGGCGCAGGAGAGATCCGGAAAATGAGTTCCGGGTTCAGGGGCAGGCAATGAAGTATCCCATCAGGGCGAGCTGGATGCAGAGGAAAATCGGGACAAGATAAAACCGTATTTTCCGGGTCTTGTGATGAAAGAGTATCATTGCCGCAAAGGCACCGAAGGGGCCGGCAAGGGCAAGAGCAAGCAGTACAAACTCGCTTGTCCGCCACCCGTTGTGCCGTGCCTGGTACTTGTCATAAGCATAGACGCAGAAGACAACCAGGTTGACTGCCCCGCAGATGGCAAAAAAAACGGGGAGATATCCAGGCGGGATCATTTCACCGGAAGATACGACCTCTCCAGAAAAAGACCTGCCCATAAGGAAGGGTCCGGAAAAAATCAGAACCGGAGAAAATAATATACGAATGCCCTGCCTTATAGACTCAACAGGCAAAACGGGGGAAGGAATGGAGAGCGGGGATCAGAAACCGGCCCGGGCACGTTCAACCGCAAAAAGGGATCTTATCGTCATCATCGCTGCCGGCATTATCGTCTTTTTCATCTCTGCGTACTTTGATATCAGCACTCACATCATCCGGTTTCTGGACAATTACAATTACCTGCAGCTGGACGAGATCTTCACCGTTGCACTCATCTTTGTTATAGGGTTTGCTCTTTTTTCCCTCCGCCGCTGGCGGGAACTCGGGCAGGAGAATAAAGAACGGAGGGCCGCGGAGGAGGCCCTGACCCTGGCGAACAAAAAGCTCAGCCTCCTCAACAGCATCACCCGCCATGATATCGTCAACCAGCTCACGGCACTCAGGGGATTTCTCCAGCTCTCGCTTGCGAAACCAACGGATGAGCAGGGCAGGCGGTACATCGAGAAGGAACTCGATGCTGCTGAACGGATCAGCCGCCAGATCCTCTTCACCAGGGAGTACCAGGATATCGGGATGAAGGCACCGGTCTGGCAGAACGCCGCTGAAGTTATCAGGAAAGCACGACCTGAAAGCGGCACCCCCGTTCTTGTCATTGGAAGCGAACTGGAAACCCTTGAGATTTTGGCAGACGGTCTCCTCGAAAAAGTCATTTTCAACCTGGTGGACAATGCAATGAGGCACGGCGGGGAGAGCCTCACAACCATACGGTTTTCTGCCCGGGAGACTCACGATACCCTCCTCCTCTTCTGCGAGGATGACGGTGCCGGCGTCTCACTTGAAGATAAAGCCCGTCTCTTCACGCAGGGCTATGGAAAAAATACCGGGTACGGCCTGTTCCTGATCCGGGAGATCCTCTCGATTACCGGAATAACCATCCACGAAACCGGCACACCCGGTGCGGGAGCCCGTTTTGAGATGACGATCCCTCCCGGGAATTTCCGGAAGGGTTTTGCGGCAGCTTTATCAACGGCTCTTTGAGGTTATTTCAGGATTCCGGAGCTGCCGGATCCTGCAGGAAGAACCGCCACCGGCAGAACATCTCCGGCGGGTGGTGGTCCGGTGGCGCAAACAGGCACTCTACCCGGATACGGGGATCGATCTCGCGGGCAAACGACGTGAACTCTGCCCGGTGCATCTCGCGGCAGACATATTCTCCCAGACCACGGCGGAGCCGGGCTTCCTGGGTCGGGCAGGACGGCACCGAGATGAGCACTTCGTTCTCCCGCTCCTCGAGGGTGTAGCCAACGATCATGGCCCAGGGAAAATGCCGGAGCGCCCGGACAAAACCCTCAAGTCCTCCCGCGGTAATGGAGAAGCGACGCACGATGTCCTTTGCCGCCATTCCTGCAACCTTTCCCCAGACCTGCTCGTTGATCTTCTCTGCCACCGGCTGGCCATAATGTTCCGTGACATCGATGAACCAGAACGCGTCAACCACGCGGTAATGCCAGAGAAGGAATTCCAGGTACTGGTGTTTCTCCTCATCGGTCATGGCGTCAAAGATCTCTAGGTTCATACCGTTCATTCCCGTCCTCCGGCAACATGCATTCCTGTAGATTCTTGCACAAAAGATAATGAGGCTGCTGCTCCGAATCAGGGCTCTTCCCAGGCGGCGGGGTGTGGCAGGGGGGTGGGGGGTCGCGAAATACCGCAACCTTTGCATAATGCTTAAGCCCAACCGGATACCGGATGCACGATCTCACGCTTGAAGAGATACTGGCGATCCATGCCGGGATCATGGCGCAGGACGGGGGAGATACCCGCGTTCTCTCTGAGGGAAACCTCCACCAGACGATCTTCCGGGCAAACCTCCCTGAAGATCCCTTTGCCCGTGCGGCCACTGCCTTTTATTCGCTCGCTGCCTACCCGGCGTTCCGTGACGGGAACAAACGGACTGCCCAGGCAGTAGCGGAAAAAATTCTTGCAGGTGAAGGATACACGCTCCCGGATAACGATCCCGGGTGGGGTACCATGAGCAGGGGAATCATGGATTTTACGGTCGAAATCGGGGAGATTGAAGAATATTTCCGGAAGACCGCGGCCGTTTTGCAGGGCACGACAACCGGCACACCACGAGAAACATGATGGCACTATCGGCATATTCTTACCCGAATACTAAAAAACCCGTATCATGGAAAAACCGGTCACTCTTCCGCAAATATTTCCTGCCGGTTCAGTCCGGTTGATCGCCGGGATATTCTGGATGATCCTTGCCGCCGCAGTAATGCTCACGCTGCTGATCCTCCTGCTTCCCCAGCAGATCTTTCTTGCGATCAGCAACTACCTGCAGATCCTCACGGCACTGGGAGGGGCGGCTGCCATCGGCTTTTTGCACTTCCGGTACGGCCACCGGAGCGTTCTGCCTTATGCGGCAGGAGCCTTTGCCCTCTGGGGCATATCGAATATAGCCTGGTACGTCAACGTAGCCCTGGGTCTCCGGGCCCAGGTCTTCCCGGGCCTGATCGACATGGGGATCATTGCCTCTATCCTGGTGCTTATGGTTGCATACCAGAATGGCCTAAAAAGAAAGCCCTGCTCCCGGCAGTTGCTCACCGGCCTTCTTGTACTGTTCCTCATTATTCCCGTGGGGATCCTGTTTACCAGCGGGTTCACCGGCACGACGCTCGTGACCTTCCTGTATTTCTTTGCCTGCGGCTCGCTCATCATCACGGCTCTCTCCCGCGGGCTCACCGAACGCCCATTCCTGCTTGCCGGAACCGTCCTTTTCGCTGTCGCGTTCATGATCTACCCGGTCCGGGAGATGTTCTTCTCCACGAACTCCCTGTTATCCGTGATCGGGACGTTCGTTGTTGCCGGCCTTGCTCTCATGGTTCTCGGCTTTATCGGGCTTTCCATGGAGACGCTGGACGCTGGACCGCGTTCCGGGTAATCCTCATCCATTCTCTGGTACGGTATTAATGCCGGAGAGGGTCAACTGGCAGGCATCCGGCCGGTTAATCGACGAGAGCCGGATGCCGATGAGCCGGATCTTCCCGCCGGTATAGAGGTCACGGAAGAGGGTAAGGGCACAGGTCCTGACCATGGCCGGATCATCCGTGGGATGGGACAGGGTCCGGCACCTGGTCCGGGTGTCAAAGTTCTCAAAGCGTACCTTGACCGTCACGGTCCGGCACAGGAAATGCTCCCCGGCAAGAGTCCGGCTGACCGCCCCGGCAAGCTGGCCGAGAGTATCGCCGATTACGTGGAGATTGTCCGTGTCCTGTTCAAACGTGGTCTCGCGGGAGATGGAGCGGGCACCGGTGCTTTCACATACTTCGCTCTCATCAATCCCCCGGACACTGTTGAGAAGGGAGACTGCCCCCCGCCCGAACCGCGACACCAGCATCCCGGGTCCGGCGCTCGTCAGATCGCCAATGGTCAGGATGCCGAGACGGGACAGTTCCTCTTCACTTTTTTTCCCGATGCCGGGAACCTTCCTTACCGGAAGCGGCGCAAGAAATGCCTGCAGATCTTCCGGCGTAACAATGGTCAGCCCGTCGGGCTTATGGAAGTCCGAGGCGATCTTTGCGATCGTTTTACCGGGCCCTATGCCGATGGAACACGTGATACCGAGACGGGATACGATCTCACGCTTGACCTGAAGGGCGATATTACGGGCCCGCAGGTAATCGCCGGATGAGCTGACATCCAGGAATGCTTCATCTATGCTGACCTGCTGGAGCGGGAACCCGCAGGTCCGCAGGATTGCCATAACTGATTCGGAGACCGAGGAGTACAGGGCAAAATCCGGCCGGAGGTAGACTGCACCCGGGCAGAGAGTATACGCCCGGGAGATGGGCTGTGCGGAATGGACACCGAACGCCCGGGCTTCGTACGAGCAGGTGCAGACGACCCCCCTGCCCACCCCTCCCTTCGGGTCGGCACCGATGATGACCGGCTTTTTACGGATATCGGGACGTTTCTGCATCTCAACGGAGGCATAGAAACTGTCCATGTCCAGGTGCAGTATTATCCTCTGGCGGGAAATTTCGCCGGAACCCGGAGAGGTTACCGGGCCCGGGCCTGCAGGAAAATCGGCATCCGGAATCATGTCAGCGGGCAGCGGGAAGGAAATCGTTCAGGGTGCTTTGCCGCCCGCGGAGCATTGTCCGGAGCAGTTCGCCCTCGTCAATGAAACGCTCCATTGGCAGGGTGAACTTTTCAGAGATATGCACAAGGGCCGACCTTATATCCTCAAACTCGGTGGCGGTCTGCTTCAGGGAGGTGCGGACATTCTCCCGTACATTGAATACCCCCAGCGGGACGTACCCTTGGAGCGCTTCCCGGACCACGATTGCCCCGGCCTGTTTCTGTTCCCTTGCAAGGGCTTCGAGAACTGCCATCTTGCAGGAATAATAACAACCGCCAAGCGGGGAGTACTCTGTTTTCTTCTTTGTCCCCTCATGGTCAGAGAAGACATACTCCTCGTCTGCAAGGACATGGAGGAAGGCCTCCGACCACTCGTACTGCCAGCCGGTCGGCATCAGGATCACCGCGTAATTGTTGTTGAGGCTTGAAAATTCATGGACCCGGAACGAATCGATGACCGGGCATTTTTTCACGTCGCTTAAGAGCTTGTCTCCGATCATGGTATCACAGGCAGTTATCGACCAGCGGGTGGGAACCAGGTGCCGGGCCGGGCCCCTTCCCATCACACCGGTGGAGAAGGCTTTCTGGATGCTTGAAAAGGGAAGGGATTTTTTATGAAGATCAATGACCGCTTCCCGTGCATTCAGGTCGGTGTCATAATAGACCTTCTCGAGGTCTGGATCCCACCTGCCGGCTTCAATCTCGAACCGCTCCACCGGGGCACTCGGCCCAAAAGGGGTATGCTCTTCGGAAAATGAGTGCCCGGTCGGGGCGCTCTGGAAACTGATCTCGCTCTCAAGCGAGGAGGCAGAGAGCGTGATCTCCTGGAGCTTTTCAATAAAGCGGTTGCAAGCGTCATGGGCATGAACCCGGTGCTTTCCCCGTATCAGGTTGAGCCGGTACCCGATGATCTCTTCCTGGGTCCTGCTCTCCGGAATCCAGGATTCGGGCCGGTCCATTACCGAAGTATCGCCATGAAGGGGGGCAACCATGGGTCCGGCATAAACATCCGGGTAATTCCAGCTCCCGATAAATACCGAGGGAGGGGAACTGCCTTCCAGCTCTTTTCCCACAGCTACAGAAGGCATCTGCATCGTTAACGCCGTAAGCTCGCGGAGATATGCGCCTTTCCCAATCATTCCTGTGGTGTTCGTTGGAACAGGGTGTGTTTAAGGGACACACCATGCGGGGAGAAAGTGAAGATTGTGAGGGAAAAGAGTCCGGGCCTTATGAGGGGATAACTGCGGCCCCCCATATCATGACGGGACCCTTCCTGCACAGGGAGGACCCTGACAATACATACCTTCATCGTATTGCGCATCATTCATTAACTGCAATGGAGTTGTGTGCATTAGGAATAATACCAATAATGATGAAGGAATTGACCCAAACGCAGTAAACGAAGATGGTACTCCAATCGTCAGGGTCCGGTTGCCAAGGAAACGGAATAACGAACAGTTCGCCATGGCTGAACTCATGATGGGGGCAAACCATATCCGGGTCCGGTGCCATGACGGGGTGACCCGCATGGGCAGGATCAAGGGTAAGATCAAGAAGCGCGCATGGATCCGTGAAGGAGACATCGTGCTCGTAACCCCGTGGTCATTCCAGGACGAGAAATGCGATATCGTATACCGCTACCTTCCTCCCCAGGCAGACTGGCTGAGGAAAAACCGGTATCTCTGATCTTTTTTTCCATTATTCCTGCAGTATGAACATCCATGCCGGCGGCCCCGTATTGAAGGTTTATTGAAAACGGGATATTCAAAAGTTATTCCCCGCGCATTCCCACGGGAGAGACAAAGAGCCGGGGGTTATTTCCGCACGGTAAACCCATGGCGGGAAAGAATTCTTATCATCTCCTTCTCCCAGGCTGCATCGTCCGGCTCATGTATGTTCTCGATACAACTCTCCCAGAGCCGGGTCAGAATGGAGTCTTCAGAAGAGAGAGACCGGATATACCTGATCCGCCCGGCCCGCCGGCCCTGGTGATCGAGGATGAGCAGCCGCCAGCACCGGTATTCCCTGCAGATCCCGGGCCGGGTCCCGTGGACGATGCAGTACGCCAGTCCGCTCCCCTGCCCGTCGCGGAAAAACGGGCAGGCTTCCGGCAGTTTCTCAAAAACGCTCTTATCGGGAAGAGCTCCCGTTTGTCGGAATCGATCGCGACTGGGGTCTCCTCCACGGTATACTTGTTGGAGATCAGGAAGCGGTGATCTCCGTACGTCTCCCTTCCGTATGCACCAGCCCGAGATGCCTGCAGCATTCGCCGCACCGTAAGCACTCGAACGCCACTCTTTCCCCTTCTATCGCAGGCTCTGCCAGATCGCAAGCACGAACTCAAGCGCGATGAGGATGATGATGACCCATTCGAGGAAATTGGAGTGCTGGATGCGAACCTCATCGGAAAGCATCGAGTAGTTCTCTCTTATAACGTCGATCTTCCGGCTCACGCTCTCGCTCCAGAGGCCACTCCGGAGCACCTTGAGGGCCGTTGCGTACACGCGGGCGTAATAGACATCCTCGGTGACCTTGATGAGGTTGTTGACTTTCTCGATAACCTCGGAGACCTCCGCATACGTCTCCATCTGTTTTGCCATGATAGCATGGTACTGGCGGCTCCTGCGGAACTGCGACTGCCGGTCCGCGTGCTCGATGTCGTCGTACATCTTCTCCATCTCGCGGGTCAGTTCCCGGTCATAGTACCGCAGCTCCAGCACCTGCACATTGGCAAACTCGATGAGGTCGATGAGATCGGTCGGGCTCTCCGGGTTGCAGAGCAGGGCCGAATCCCAGGAGAGGACCGCAAGGTCTTCAGGAGTGTAGCTGAGCGAATTCTTAAGGACCTCTTCCCGGATCTGGGGCGAGATGGTGGTCTTTTCCCCGATAAGCAGGGCAACCGGGTCAATGGAATCATCGCGCCGGTCCGTGATATAGATGGTATAATCCTCGTAAAAGTCAGGATTGATGGCGAAGTTCTTGATATGCGGGCGTACGATCTCGCCTAAGGTCTTGAGGTACTGGACATAAAACTCCGAGAGCCCTTCCTGTCCGGCAAACAGGAATGCAATCTCTTCGAGCTCTGAATAATCCGCATCCGGGTTCTCGTATACAAAACAGAAACTGATGGCCCCGATATCATACACGTGGGCGACAACGGAGAACTCAAATGATCTCCCGACCCGCTCCACCCGGATCGGGTGCATCTGGATCAGGAGAGGCGGGTCTTCGAGCATGATGGATTTGGGCTTGACCCGGACAAAACTGGTTCTCGCGGTAAAATAACTCTGGGCAAGCGCCCGCTCCAGCCAGTCGAGATCGATCTCCCGGCCAATATCATAGATCCGGTAAAAACGGAGACTTATCATGGTTTTTTCCTCCTTCCGGCACGATTGATGAGTGTCTGCAATAATGAACAACCATGAAGATGATAAATCATTGCCAGAAATGCCATGGGAATGCCATAATAACGCCAATTCCGACCATCCCGCAGATCCCGCCGGCCGGTCGCGGGAACGGTTTTTGTTCTGGCAGGAAATAGTTCATCAAAAGAACTATCAGCAAAGGAAATAAAGTATTCCACGTGAGCGGGAATGACGGATGATGTGAGGGACAGGGTTGCCGAAAACTTCCTTGCCATCATACCCTTGTTATACAGGCAGATCTTCAGAGTAAACCATGGCGTATCCGGCATAAAAACCGCCCAGTACCGGGTCCTCGGGATCCTGAAAAAAGCCGGGCCGCTCTCGATGTCGGAGATCGGAAGGCACCTGTACATCTCAAAACCGTACATGACCGCGCTTGTCGATTCGCTGATCGGGAACAACTGGGTTGAACGGCAGCAGGACGCCACAGACCGGCGGGTCATCAGGATCACGATCACTCCTTCCGGGAAAAAGTATCTCAAAGAATCGCTGGAGATGTACAGGAACGATCTCGAGCTCCTGCTCGGGGACCTCAGTGACAAGGAACTTGAACAGTTCTCTCTCTCGCTTGAACACCTGCGGACCATCCTGACAAAAATCGAATAAGGGAAAGAACATGGAAATACAGCAGCCATACCCATCGGAGCTCCCGAAGGAAGGGGCCGGAGCGGAAGCCGGAAAAATACCCGGACCGGTTTACGGGAACTCCGGGGGATCCGGACTCCCCGGGGATAACATCATCCGGATCGAGCACCTGACAAAGATCTTTAAGAGCAAGACCAAGACCGTTACCGCTGTGTCCGATGTCACCTTCGAGGTGAAGAGGGGGGAGATCTTCGGCCTTCTCGGCCCGAACGGGGCCGGGAAAAGTACCCTGATCCGTATTCTCACAACCCTCCTCTCTCCAACCTCCGGCTCGGCATACCTCAATAATTACGACATAACCGTGTACCCGGAAGAAGTGAGGAGCATCATCGGGGTCTGCCCGCAGAACAGTACCCTCGACGTTGAGCTCACTGCATACGACAACCTGGATTTTTACGGGAAACTCGTCAATGTTCCTGACGCTGTTCTCGACAAGAGGATCTGGGAACTCCTTGAAATGACGGAACTCACCGACAGGGCTCATATGCGCGTGGGTACATTCTCCGGGGGAATGCGGAGGAAACTGGAGATAGTCCGGGCCTTCATCCACCGCCCGCTCATCCTCTTTCTCGATGAGCCGACCATCGGCCTCGACCCGGAAGCCCGCCGGGAGGTCTGGCAGCAGATCTCCGACCTGAACAGCGAGAGGACAACGATCATCTTAACAACGCATTACATGGACGAGGCAGAAAAACTCTGCAACCGGATCGCCTTTGTGGACAAGGGCAGGCTAGTCGCCCTCGATACCCTGGAAAATCTCAAACTGCACCTGCCCGCCGGGGATCTCATAGAGATCGGTGTCGAACGGATGGATGAAGATCTCATTCCGGCGATTCTGGCAAACCCCCTGATCAATTCGGCAAAGCTGGAGGGAAACAGGATTGTGATATCCGCAAGGAATGGCAGCAGGGTACTACCCGCGCTCATCACCATATTCGATGAGCATCACATTCCGATGTCTTCCATCTCCATCCATTCCCCGTCCCTCGAAGACATCTTCCTCTATGTTACCGGAACCAAACTGGATGACGGGACTGCCGGCAGCCAGAAACCTGCAGCCGGAGGAAGAGGGCGATGATACGCGGGGCTGTTGCAATCTTCAACAGGGACTTCAAAAAATTCCTAAGCAACCCGTTTGTCGTCGTCATGACCCTCATGATGCCCATCATGTACCTGGTCATCTTCGGCAATGCCATGGGAGGCACCATCAGCCACATCCCGGTTGCGGTAGTCCAGGAAGGCCCGCCCTACACCGACACCCCGTTTTTTACCGAGGGGGTGTATGAACTCAATCATATCGATCAGAAAGACAGCCCCAAACTTCTCGATACAAAAGTGTACACCGATGAGATCGCTGCCAAAAACGACCTGGCTAAGGGTGTCGTCACGGCAGTCATCGTCTTCCCGTCGGCAGTTTCAAACGATCACGCGATCCGGCTGTACGTGGACAGCTCGGATTCCGTAACTCCTTCTCTCGTCGAGGCCGGGGTTAACCGGGTCCTTCTCAAACTGGGTGCGCACAACCCGGTGCAGGTCACCAGGATCTACGGGGATATCAAGTACATCCAGTTCTTCGGGGTTGGCGTGATCATGATGGCCATTTTTACGTCCACAATGTTTGGCGGGGGGATCGCCCTCATCCGCGACAGGGAGGCAGGTATCCATGAAGGCTACCTCGTCACACCGGTCAAGCGCACAAGTATCATTGCCGGCATCATCTCCAGCGGGACCGTCAGGGCATTTTTTGCGGGATTTACCATTTTTATGATCGATATTATCATCACCGGTATTGTGATCAGGACTCTTGACGAATTCTTCCTCGCGATGCTGGTGATCCTGATCGCATGCATAGGAGTGACGAGCCTCGTGGTCTCGTTTGCATCCCGGTTCTCCGCCCAGCAGGAATATGCCTCGGTGGTTGCATTCCTCAACCTTGTCCTGTTCATGACCTCGGGAGCCTTCTACCCGGTGATCGGCATGCCGGACTGGCTTCGCTGGCTCACGGTTATCAACCCCGAATATTACGGCGTGGATGCCCTGCGGGGAATTATCCTCCGAGGCCAGGGACTTGATGTAATCGGCTTTGATCTTCTGGCACTGATGATATTTTCCGGTGCAATGATTGTCCTCGGTATCGTAACCTATCGCAGGACCCTTGAATAATCCAGAATACTTTTTTTCCTGCAATCATCATCAGAAAAGACGAGAGAAACACCGGTGATCGGGATACCCGTCCGTTCTGACATGGCTTTTTTATCCTCACACTCGGCCGGAATTCCCGCAGGTTTTTTCTCATGGATCGGAGATTCCGGGAATACTCCAGTAGATCATTTCCCACTACGTCGGGATCTTACGGTACAGAGACTAAAAATGAAAAAAATGGTAAAAGTTATTTCCTGGTGATCAGCACTGCCGCAAGGGCGCCGATGACGAGCGAGATCCCGGTTACTTCGGGCGGGAGGGGAGACTTGGTTGCAACGGGTGCTGCCGAAGCTGCGGGAGCAGCAGTATCGGCTGCCTTGATCGTTGCGACTGCCGGGGGAACGAGGTTGAACGTGAGCTTGGTATAGACATCGTCTCCACCCTGCTTGTTGATCGCATCGGAGAGTGCTGCTGCTGCCGCTGCATCCTGGACACTGCCGGTTCCGGTAAAGGTGAAGATCGTTGCACCGGTCCTGGCATTTACGACCTGGCCGGAGTACGTCCCGGAAGACTGCATGGTGATCCCGAACATCCCGTCAGGACCGGGGCTCTGGGCAAAGACATAGTAGGTTGCCGCGGGGAGACCGGTTGAGTCATAGGTCTTCGAGAACGTTCCATCAGCATTGACGGGGACGGTTGAGACATTCACATAATTGCCGGCAAAGATCCAGATCTGGACACCTGCCGTGAGGTTGGCACCGGATGCTACTCCGCTGATGGTGACCGGCGACCCGACTGCGGGATTTGCAGGGTTGGCCATTGCCGAGATGAAGGGCTTTGCAGGGGTTGCTGCAGCACTCGCAAGTGCCGCTGTTGTTAAGGTTGCAGCGGGGACTGCCGGTTCCGCTGAAGCGGCAACGGCGCCCGATACCGGAAATACGATGAGGGCTATGAGCAGAAGCACTGCACATGCGGCAAGGCCGCGTGAACGAGACGTATTCATACGGGATGGTGAGACGGTATCCGATATTAGTGTTATGGGTTGATCTCAAGCGGCACAATACAGTGATTTTTTATTCATCGAACCGGTAGTACCTGATAATGCCCGGACATCGTGAGATATGCAACAGATTATCACCGGATAAAAAGACCGTCTATTACCTCTTCCTGCTGGGCTTTTTTGCAATATTTTCCACCACCATCTCGAAAAACCCGGTCCTGCCGCTCTTCTCGAATGCACTGGGGGCAAACGATGCCACAATCGGGCTCATCGCCGCTGTCTCGCCCCTTGCGGGAATCCTTTTCTCATTCCCGGTCGGTGTCCTGTCCGACCGTATGGGCAGGAGAAGACTCCTTGTTGCCGCCGGTGCGGTGTTCCTCCTTGCCCCTCTCCTGTACCTTTTTATCACCGATCCACTCTGGCTGATCCCGGTCCGGTTCTTTCATGGTACGGCTACTGCCATCCTCGGCCCGGTCATCTCCGCGGTTATTGCGGAACGGTTCCCGGACACCAAAGGAGAGATGCTCGGGCAGTACGCTTCCGCCACCCTCTTCGGACGGAGTATTGCACCACTTGCAGGCGGGATCATCCTCACGTACTTCATGGTATATCCCGGGCTCCTGCCCTACCGGGCCGTCTATGTCGCAGCTGCCCTCGCAGCAGTGCCGGTCTTTTTCCTGATCCTCAGGTACCCAAAAGACCGCTCCACTGCACTTACGACCCTCCCGTTCTCCGCGTTTCGCGGGAGTTTCCTGGCATTTTTCAAAAACCGCCATCTCCGGGGAACCGCTGCAGTCGATATGGCGACGTACTTTGCATTCGGGGCCTTTGAAACATTTCTCCCGCTGGTTCTTTTCTCAAAAGGACTCGATGCTTACGAGACCGGCATCATCTTCGCCCTCCAGGTGCTCATCATCGCCGTCACCAAGCCGTTCTTCGGGAGAATTGCCGACCGAGTTGACAAGCGGTTCCAGATTGTCGGGGGGCTCTTCATAACGGGTGCATCCGTTGCCGCCATCCCGTTTACTTCCTCGTTTGCCGGCTTTGTCCTTGTCGGCTGTGTATTCGGGGCAGGGATGTCACTCTCGACCGTTGCAACGAGTGCCTACGTGGCAGATATCGCAAGGAAGGAAGAGATCGGGGCATCGATGGGTGCCCTCTCCTCCATCATGGACATCGGGCACTCGGGGGGACCGCTCGTCACCGGGATCATTGTCGGGACTGCCGGTCTTTTCGTGGGATTTGGTGCAAGTTTCATCCTTGCGCTCATCGTGTGTGCCTTTTTCGTGCTATCGGTACGGGACAGCAGGTGACAGGGAGCCTGCATTTATCTCCCGAACACGGTCATCACCTCGGCCTGCCCAAGAGTATGCCCGGTCAGGGCCAGGTTGATCGAGTCCCGGTTCGCGACTGGCTGGACAATGTCCATATCCACCGCATACAGGTGGAACACGTAATGGTGGGGAGTCCCGGACGGGGGACAGGGAGAATAATAACCCCGCGAGCCGGCGCTGGTCTCGCCCTGCTGCGAACCGTCGGGCAGCACTTTTGCATCCGGCTGGCCCTGTGACAATCCCGTGGATGATGGAGGGATATTGTACACGATCCAGTGAGTGAACGTTCCGGCCGGGGCATCGGGATCATCCAGGATCAGGACAAGACTTTTTGTGCCGGAAGGGATCTGCTCAAAGGATATCCCCGGTGATTCACCTGCGCCTTTGCAGGTGTAGATATCCGGAAGGGTGGACCCGGGGACCAGCGAATCGACACGGAGGGAGAGCAGCCCCGTGAGGGCTGCGGATGTCTGGGCCTGAGGCACGGTCGTATTTCCCGCCACAGGAGTTGCAACAGATGACCTGACTCCAGGAGGAGAGGACGGGGCCGTGCAGCCGGCCCCGAGACAAAGGAGACAGACGAGCAGGATAAAAATGAGGAGAACCGGTTTTTCCATACCCGTAGATTCACATGCCGGCACATAAGCCTGACGGAGACCGGCCGCACAACCGGCTACCTGTATATACTTCCGGCATCAATAGCTCGTACGATAACGGGTCCGCGAGCAGGAGACACGTACCCTGAGGGATTGCCATGAAAATGCAGAACACACAACCGCAGACAACCGTAGCCGGGCCCGTCCCGTTGAGTTTCTGTATCATCCTCAGCCAGGATAACAGGATTGAACGCCTGATCGATCGCCCGCTTGAGGAGTACCTGACAGAAGTCCGCAAAGCTTCTATCGCCTGGATCGATTGCAGTATCCCTGACGACGACCGGGAGATTGAACGGATCGCCCAGGCGGCCGGGTTTTCCAAGATCCCCATCCCCAAACTGACCACCGGTTTTTATTCAGCGTACGAGGATTATGATACCGAGCTGGGCATCATGCTCCCCTCGGTAACGGTCAAGATCGAGAAGATGACCGTTCATCCCCTCTTCATCCTTATCCGGGATAACCTCGTCCTGACCGTCCATTCCGAAGAGATCAACCGTCTGCTCAGGTTCTCCCGGTACGCCCAGCAGTTCTTCAAGCGGATCTCTCCCGAGAACACGGGAGACAAGATCACCCTCATCCTTGAGCGGATCATCGACGAGAACAATGACCGGAACTTCGAGTACCTCCGGGAGATCGAGATGCACGGGGATGCGATCAGCAAATCCCTGATCGAGGAGAGCGTTGCCAAGAAGAAGATCGCCCACGAGATTTACCGCATGAAGCACGTGCTCATCGATTACCTGAACGTGCTCTGGGCAACAAAAGATGTGGTGGATTCGCTCCGGTATGGGGATGCCGATCTTATCACCAACGACGAGAAACTGCTCGGCAGGATCGGTATCCTCTCGGACAACATTGACCGGCATATCGAGCTCACGGAGCAGATGTCCAACGTGCTCGCCTCGGGTCTTGAAGTGATGCAGAGCATCTACAACAACCAGCTCCAGAGCCTCAACAACCGCTTTGCTCTCGTAACCGCGTACCTTACCGTGCTCGGCACGGCCTTCCTCGTTCCCAACACGATTGCCACGATCGCGGGGAGCGGGATCATGGAGGGAACAATGGCTGCACAGTGGTGGTACCTGCCGCTCCTCATCGTCTCAACCATTGTTGCAACCATGACCTCGTTCCTCTGGGTGCTCCATGTCTGGAAGAAGAAGGAAGAAGACTGACGGGGCAGGAGAAACCGGCATTCCGGATCATCCTTTTTTTATGAAGAACTCACCGTCAGAGGGTTCTGGAGTTATACACCGGGTCTTACTCCTTAAAACCCAAAAAACGATCTCAACCATATTATGAATGTTACCCGAAAAAAACGTGGGAAAAAATTCAGAAGAAAACTGATTCCGCGAGGATCTTGAGACCCGTCAGGATGAGGATAATGCCACCGGCGATCTCTATCCGGTTGCCGAGAATATCCTCCAGCCGCTCACCCAGCATCACGCCGGCGAACGAGATGAGGAAGCATACCGTGCCGATTATGATTGCGGGGAGGAGAACCGGAGTCCCCATAATACCGAAGGTCACCCCGACCGCGAGCGCATCTATGCTCGTGGCAAGGGAGAGGATGATAACCGGCACCAGCTGCAGACTGTCAGGGTGTGATTCTTCTCCACCCCGTAGTCCTTCATGGCACATCCTGCCCCCGATGATTGCGAGGAGCAGGAACGCTATCCACGGCGCATAGATGGAGATCAGCCCGAAGAATGCAGCTCCTGCAACCCAGCCCGCAAGGGTCATCCCTGCCTGGAATACGCCGAAGAAGAGGGCAACGTATGCAGCAATAGAAAGGAGCCGGGATTTCGTGGTTGTTCCAAGAGCTAGGGATACGGCAAAGCAGTCCATGGAAAGACCGATGCCGATGATGAGGGGAGTGACAAGATCCATGAGAGGATTACCTGTTGGCAGGGCCGGGAGATAATATCATCCCGGATCGCCGGGACGCACGACGAGCCGGGGATCGTCCCGGGCAAGAACGAGAGCAGTTTTTGCGCTCGCCTCCTTATCCTTTATCTCCAGCATCACATCGAAATCTGCTGTTCCGGTTTCCGCAAGGAATGAGAGGAAATCCTCTTTGTTGATATGCCCGGCATGGGCACCGGCCCGTTTACCGGCCTGCTGGGAACTGTAATCAACCATCGGGATCCCGTCTTTTTCCTTCCAGCTTTTTCGGACCGGCGCCAGCAAATCGGGGATATGCTCACCGGTATTGTTGAGGGAATGATGGAACGTATCCAGAAGGACCGCAATCCCCGTCCGTTCATAGAGCCCCAGGCAATCGGTCACGGAATAGAGTTTCTCATCGTTTTCGATCACCAGGCGCCGCCGTATGGAATCATCGAGGAGATCATACCGGGTAACAAACCGCTCCAGGCTTGCGGATTTATCGTTATAGATTCCTCCCACGTGGAGCTGGATCTTCGCGGTTGTGTCCAGCCCCATCAGGTCGAGAAACTCTGCATGGTAACGGAGTTCGTCGATACTCCGCTCAATCACATCCTCTCTTGGAGAATTGAGGAGGACAAACTGGTCCGGGTGCATCGAGATCCGGAACCGGTTTTTCCGGATAAACAATCCGATCTCGGACAGAGTTTTTCCAAAACGCTCCTGCCAGGGAAACGTGCAGACCGGGTGAGAGGCAAACGGGACCATGTCCGAAGAGATCCGGAAGAAGAGGAGACCGGCTTCCCTGTTGAACCGGAGTATATTCCGGAGACAGGTGAGGTTTTTTTCCACGGTTGCTTTGAGGCGTTCCGGGGAATAGGAGGCCAGGCGGAACGTGGATGAGGGGGTGCAGCCGATTGAGCGGTTGATGCAGGGATAACCGATACGCATGGGAGAGTCCGGGTAGTCTGATCCAGTAGTCAGGACAGGCTCATTCTTTTAGCTTTGGATCAGGGTAACCGGTAAAAGTCCAGTGCAGCCGAATTCATGCAGTACCGTTTCCCTTCAGGAGGGGGTCCGTCATCAAAGACATGGCCGAGATGGGCACTGCACCGGGCGCAGAGAACTTCGGTGCGCTCCACCCCGCCGGATCGATCCGTCCGGGTCCGGACGTTGAGCGGAGATACGGGTGCGGAGAAGCTCGGCCAGCCGGTCCCGGAATCGAATTTTGCATTGGAGGAAAAGAGATCGGTTTTACAACAGGCACATGAGTAAATGCCGGGTTCCTTCCAGGCGTGATATTTTCCGGTGAACGCGTATTCGGTGCCCTGCCCCCGGGCAACGGCGAACTGTTCCGGCGTGAGAATGGCTTTCCACTCCTCATCGGTCTTAACTATGGGCAGAACCTGTTCAGTCCTGCCGGTCTGCATGCTGAAGATGAAAAGCGGGGATCCTCCATCGCGGCCTTCCGGTATCATGATCTGCTCCTGAAAGAGTGATAGCGGGGTGCAGGTATAGAGCTTCGGCTTGAGGCACTACACCCCGAAAAAACCAAGCACCCGCTTTTTGGGATCCTTAAAAAAGATCTTTGCACCTTGTTTGATGTTCCGAACATCCTCGACGGTGTAGAGGATATCAGGATAATTCTTTGAGAGGATATCAAGCAGCCGGCCCAGCTCTTTTCTTGGGACGATCATGAAGATGATGTTCACGGAATGCGAGAATGTCCCGGACCCCTCGATCCGGGTCATGCCATAGCCACCCGCCGAGAGTTCTGCCATGATCGGCTGGGGATCGCCCGGGACGAACATGCGGACAATAACATCCCCTATCGAGATCATATCCTCGATCTGCATGCCAAGCAGGGTACCTATCCCGTATCCTGCAAGATAGGCAAGGATGTTCCAGTAATCGGTCAGGTTGGTGAGGACAAGCCCCGTTGAGAGCAGCCAGATACCGGTCTTGACTATCCCCATGCAGGATGCAAGGTTCGCATGGCCGCGGGCGATATAGATGGTGCGGACGGTCTCAAGACTGGTCTCAAAGATCCTGGCGATCAGGATAATAAGGGGTACCGTTGCGGCAGCCCAGATGACGGTCGGTTCGATGAGTGGTCACGCTCCTAACCAGAATAGTCTTATCGGCTCTCTTGAATACCTTACGGTTGTTTCCTGAAAGGGAGGTGCCCTTCAACGGGTTATTGAGGAAGGAGTCACCAGCTTGTGGCAGGGATCACAGGATTCCATTTCTGGGTACGATCCATTTCCGGCAGCGTATTTTCCGGACAATCCGGTTCTGGTTTTCCATCTCTTCCCTGATATCGCGGCAGATCCGGTGCCTGACAGACCGGATGGCCGTTGCCCGGTCTATCACGGCCCGGTTGTAAAACCTGTATGATCCGTCTTCTGGTGCAGGATCCGGAGGGGGACTGGTTTTCATGATGACGACAACCGCTCAGGAAGGATGGAACGTGATCCTGCTCTGTCCGTAATAATTCCAGAAAAAGGAACAACCGGTTGCAATTATCTTTCCTGGGAGATACCCCAGGGAGAACAACTCAACACAGAGCCAGATGATGCAGATGTTCACGAGAAGACAACTGAACGATATCGCTGCAAACGCGGAAAACTGGACAAAATAATGCCGGTTCGCGTCATGGAATGTCAGGCACTTGTTCAGGAGATAACTGACAACGATCCCGCAGCAATAGGATACGGTTGCGGAGAGAAGGTACCATATGCCGAGATACGATGTGAGAACGTACAGCAGGCCGATGTCAATCGCCGAAGACAGGATGCCGATAATAAAAAACCCAAAAATCCGCTCGTTTTTAAACATCCTTGCACTCCCGCAGAGGAGAGAGTTCATCATCGTGAACACAGGATCACGTGCACTCCGGACAAAGGTGCCGGAAACGGTCCCGGGCCGCGGGACGGGGCATCGGGGGAATATCTCCAGCCGTCATACCACACCCGCACAATCATACAGCGTGCTCTCTGAGTTTTGTTGCCCGCCGGCATTCATACCGGTGCCAGAGGGACCGGTCATTCCCGTCATGCCGGAACGGCTGCTCCCGGACGCCGGATCCTGCAGGGACGACGATATACCGGCAGTGAGGTTGCTGCCACCTGCCCGGTATTCTGAAGCGGGAACGGCTGAACAGTGGCTGCTTACCCATGAGAGGACCTCTGCATTGCCGGACATCCGGTCTCCTCCGAAATCTGAAGACGGCGTGTAGAAATACCGGACTTTTCCTGCCTTGAGAAGGGAAGTGAGGCTCCCGGTCGAGAGGATATTGTCAGAGCCGGAAAAACCGCCCAATGATATGACAGGTCTGCCCGTCTCAAGGATCAGGGACGCAGCCTCGTGACTGCTGGGCACTGCCACAATCCAGGTTTCCCCGGAAGAATGGGAGACCAGGTAATCGGCAAGCTGCGTTGTGCTGTTCTCCTGGCCGGGAAAGCCGTTTCCCCCGGACATTCCCCTGCCGCCCTGCGTACTCTGGGGGCCGGCGGAGGGGAGGAGATTTCCGCTCCCGTAAGCGAGCGGCGTGCAGGACCAGACGAACGGGGCGACAAACAAAATCCCGATTGCAAGTATGGCAGCAATTGTCGGGAGCCGGATGTCACGGGATGTGGGTTTCAGTCTGAAGTATACCAGTACCAGGGCGGGGGCGATCGTCCCCAGTGCAACAACGGGAATGAGCGCACCCGCCCACTCAGCAGAGTACAGGAGTATCCTGACCTGGACGCACCCGGTGATGATGACCGCGGCAACCAGGATCCAGCCCGGTATACCTTTCCCGCGATACGCTGCGTACATTGCCAGGGCACCGATACCAGCCAGTGCCGCAAGGGGCGGAGCGATGGTGGCAAGGTAATAGGAATGCCAGAACCCGGTCGTGAAACTGAAGTACAGGAGGCCGGGAAACAGCCAGAGGCAGAGTGCAGTGACCGTAAGTCCCCTGGGAGAGAAGACGCCGGTTTCCTCTAGCCCTTTCTCCGAGATGGAGGCCGGACGGCGCCACAGGGCACAAAGGCCGATCAGGGTGAAGGGGAGGAGCCAGCTGATCTGCCCTGCAAGACCTTCGGACAGGAGCCGGAACAGGCCGGGGGTCCCGTTCTCTGCCATTATACCGCCGGCACCTCCGGTGCCTGACGGCGGGGTGCCAGCGGGCGCACCGTAGGGACCGCTGCCTGAAAACTGCATGGCTCCCGGATCCGAAGATCCCGGCCCGGTTGCCGCTCCCTCACCCATGCGCCGGTCCTGCTTCCGGCTATTCTCCTGCATACCCGGGCCGGGGAAAACTCCCTGTTGCAGGAGCATGGTACCTTTCATGGAAGGTACAGAACCGGGGCCGGCTCCCTGGCCGGTCATGCCGTTTTCCAGCCGGTGGATCCCGTTATAATTGATGATGAGACCAAGAACGGTGTTGTCCCCGCTTCCCCCGATGAACGGGCGCTGGTCCGCAGGGACCAGGTCCACGGCAGCAGTCCAGGACAGGGATACGATAATCAGGACCAGGACTGCCAGGATGAGATGGAGGGCGCGGGTCTTCATGCCGAGGTTCCGGGTTCCCATAAGATAGATGACCAGAACCGCGGGTACAATGAGGAAGGCCTGGATCATCTTGATATTGAACCCGACGCCGATGAGTCCCACGGATACGAGAAGCCAGGGAAGCGACTGCTCCCGCGCAGCTTTCAGTGCAGTAAAGAGTGCAAGGAGGAGGACAAAGATCAACAGCCCGTCCATGGTCCCGTTCCGGGATACTGCAACAAAGATTGGCGTGACGCCAAGGGCAAAGGCTGACACGAGGCCGGCCGGTTTCCCGAACGGACGGGAGACCATCAGGTAGACAAGGGCCACTGATCCAACGCCGGCAAGGGCCTCTGGCAGGACGAGCGCCCAGCCGGAGAACCCGAGGAGTGCTGCCGACACAACCTGGACCCAGAGGCCGACGGGGGGTTTGTCCACGGTCACAAAACCTGCCGCATCAAAGGAGTTGAAGAACATGACACGGGGGTTTTCGAGCATGCTCTTTACAGCAGCAGCATAATATTCGTTGGAAATCCCCTGGTTCCAGAGATTCCAGAGATTGAGAAAGAGGGAGAGGAGTAAAATACCCGCAAGTACCAGTTCGGTCCTGTATTTTTCAAAAAACGCCATCCCCGTCATGGACGGCGATCCCGTACGGTCCGGAGCAGGTTATCGATATCCTGTACATGAGAGATGCCGGAACCGGAAAGATCGTTCCGGAAATACCGGAGCTGGTTCTTTATCTCCTCGATCTCATCATAGGTGATCAGGAACCACGGATTATTGTGAGTCATCCCTGCCACATCCGCTGCAGCCTGTCCTTCATTTCCTGATATTCCCGCCATGTTGTCCATCCCATGCCAGATTTTCTCCGTTTTAAGAGTGGTTCTCCCGTTCTTTGCAGGACCAGATATATTATTGACACAGTCACGGTGAGATGGTTAAACCAAAACGGGGATGTATTGAACCGGCAGGGATCATATATCAGGGGGAGGACGGGAGCGCCGTACAACCAAACCGTGCCCGGGCACGGAAAATACCAACATATTTTATCCCGCACAAAGATAGTATGATAAACAATACCCCGTAAATACGGGTACAGGAAAAAAACCGGGTGAATCGACAATGGCCGAGAAAGCGACAGTCTGTATTTCAACAGATCCTGCCTTCCTGCAGGAACTCTCAGAGTACCTGGAAGTGCTTTCCAACCCCTCGCGGTTGAAGATACTCAAGGTCATCGAGAAAGAACCAAAAGAGATTAGCGAGATTGCATCCCGCATCGACACGAGTTACGCAAATACCAAGAAGCATATCGACCAGCTGGTCCACATCGGCCTTGTGAAAAAGGAGGCCGGCTTTGGGAGGGAAACGGCAAAAGGTATCCACCCGGTCTGGAAATTCTCCCTTGCCGAGGGCAGCCTCGAGATGCTCATCAAGAATATGGGGGTCTTCTCCCGGATCAATATCCCCATCGGCTATGGCGAGATCCAGGGCCGGCTCAATGAAGTGAGGGCTGCAGTCCTCTTAGAATCCGGCAAGGATTACCCGGCGCTCCACCTGGTGGAGGGGAAAGGTGCCGGCCACACATTCCTCTTAAAAAAAGAGCGGATCCTTCTTGGCAGGGCTGATGCGGACGCCCCGTCGAAGACGAGCGAAGGGGACATCGTTCTTCCCGAAGAGTATGTGGGAGTGACGAGGATCACAAAGCCCCATGCTATCATCACGCGGACAGGGTCGGTCTGGCAGATAGAGGACCGGGGGAGTTCGGGTGGAACATACGTGAATACAGAGCATATCGCTCCCATGCATAAAATCGTTATAAAAAACGGTGATCTCATCGACCTTGCAATGGGAGAAGACGCGGCCCGGTTCCTGTTCATAACAAACGAGTGAGCCGATGGAGAAGGCAGAGACAGCAAACCGGAGGAGGGGACGATTACGGCAGGCGGCAGCCACAACAGGTATAGTCCTGCTCCTCGTCCTTATCTTTTCTGTAACCCCGGTTACTGCAACGGTCTTCACGTACGGTGGCAACAGCACATACGGCTCCCTCCAGAACATTATCAATGCTGCGAACAGCAGCGATGTCATCCTCGTAAAAAGCGGAACGTATGCTGAGAACCTGACTATCGATCGGCCGTTGATCGTCCAGGCAGAAGACCCCCGTAATCCTCCCCACCTTGTTGCTTCCGGTCAGGAGGCCGCAATCAGCCTTACGGCAAAAGGGATTGTCCTTGACGGACTGGTTCTTTCCGGAAACGGGCACTATGGTATTCTCGTCCAGTCAGATAACAACCAGATCAGCAATGTCAGCATCAGCGGTTTTCGGCAGGGAATCCGCCTGAAATCCGCAGTAAATAACGAGTTTGGCAGCAACAGCCTGGTCAACAATACCATAGGTATCGTCCTTGACCACGAATCGCAGGTTAACGCGTTTTACCTGAATTACCTGGATAACCCCGTTGACGTTGAAAGTCAGTCGGGAGATACTACCTGGTCCAACCGGCCATCGAAATACCTGTACGAGGGAAAGATGTATACGGGTTCGCTTGGGAACTACTGGAAGAAATACACCGGGAGTGCCACGGCCGTAGGAGGGATCGGATCGGTTCCCTATCCCGTCCAGCAGAATGCCAGCAGCGTTCAGGACACAAAGGATTCCAAGAGTGCAACCTCCTCCCTGGTCGACAGGGCTCCCCTGGTAAATCTGCCTGCGATGTACACGCTCATGGGGAGGGAAGAGCAGCAGCCGGGTACAGTCCCCGGTTCAGCACCTAATTCAGGACATGGTTCTGTACCCGGTTCCGTGTCTACAATGCCGGATTCAGTACCTACAATACCTGGTTCAGCACCCGGTGCAGTAATGCCTCTGGTGAGCGATGCATTCCCGGTTTCGGGCCCCGGCAGTTTAAATGCCGGCCCGCCTCCGTTTCCCGTAAATCTTGTCCAGTACTGGTGGGTTGTACCAATAGCCCTGATTATTTCAGCTGCTGCTGGCATCTGGTACGAGCGGAAACGGAAACGAACGGGGACGGATAACGATGAGCGTGAAGGAAATCTTGGGGGCAATACAACGGTCGTGAAAAAAACCGTACCGTCAGCCCGGGATGATTCGGAGGGACTCCACCATTACGCTGCCCACCTGCCACCTGCCCTGGAGAAAAAATATCCCGGGGCGGAATATCTTGCTGAAGGAGGAGCATGCCGGGTCTTCCGTGCATGGGATCCGGTAGAGGGGCGGGATGTTGCTGTCAAAGTACCAATCAGGTTTGATGAGGTTACCGGCACGCAGTTCACCAAGGAACTCCACGTCTGGCAGAGTCTCCACCACCCGAATATCGTTGAAATTTATGCTGCCAACATCTTTCCGGTTCCCTACATAGAGATGCAATATGTAGAATCATCTCTTGCTTCCATGAAATTCCCCTTGGAACAAAAAACGACAATTGCTATCGTTAAGGGAGTGGCGCAGGGCCTCCAGTACGCCCACGAGCAGGGAATTGCTCACCGGGATATAAAACCCGGAAATGTACTCATCGCGCCTGATGGCACGGCGAAAATCACGGACTGGGGACTGGCAAAGGCAGAAGGGACCAAGCAGTCGGGTATCATCGGGTTCTCACTTGAATATGCAGCACCCGAACAACTGGCACCAAATATTTACGGAGAGCCGGGGATATGGACCGATATATACCAGCTCGGCGTCCTTTTCTACGAAATGTCAACCGGAGAGGTTCCATTCAAAGGAGGTGGCATGGGAGAAGTGACACACGCTATCCTTCACGACAATCCGCCACTGTTCTCACGGTCCGGCCCGGGCTCAGCGGAGATCGGGGCCATTATTCTGCGATGCATGAAGAAACACCCGCAGGACCGGTACCAGTCAGTATCGGAGATCATAGGGGATCTTGAGAAGATCCGGTTTTAAACGTTGAGAACGACAATAAAAAGAAAAAATTCCCGTCATGAGAGGGTTCAGGAGCCCGGTTTTTCAGGCTCCTGCACAGGTATACCGGGTTCCGGCATAACACCCAGTTCCAGGTGACGGAACCTGCCGGGGTATCCGGGACCGGTTTGTCATAAACGGTTCGTGGTTTTCATCAGGTGTTATCAGGAGCCTGACGGGGGTGTACCGGACGGCGGAGTTCCCGAGGGGGGTGTACCGGAAGGTCCTGTGCCATCACCGACCGGTGGAGTCCCTGACGGGTGGGTTCCGTTCTTCTGCATTCCTTCCGGAGGTGTTCCTGAGGGTGCACCTGCAGACTGGTTGAACTTGGGTTTGTCACCGCTCTTTGTTGCATCAGAAGTGCCTGATGACGACCCGGATGCAGGCTGGTCAGCTGCAGCTGTTTTCGTTATCTGTGCCTGTGCTGATGCGGAACTGCTGCCGGACTGGGCAGTCGTACTGCCGGAATCCTGCGTACAACCCGTAATCAGGATTCCCGCGATGAGAATTGCTGATGCGATCAGCATCATGATACTGCTCTTTTTCATGGAATTCATCTCCCGAAGTATCACCGGACTGACCATCCCCGGACCTCCCGGAAAAATCCGCAAAAACAACCATCAGGCCGGGGTGTTGTCCGGATCCTGAAAGAGAGCGTGCAGATAATACTGGCACTGCTGATCGCAGGGTTCCTGTCTTGGGAATGGTATACTTCAGTCTTTCGTGATTTTCGATCCTCGTTGTGTAATGATCTCCTGGAAAGGAGTATCATCCGGGATGAGGATTGAGCCGGACCGTTTTATATTCCACGCATAAAAGGGGTGAAATAATGCACTGCGCAGGGAAATAATTGAACCTGGGAGTATACATTATGCCACTCGTCATTTTTTATAGGGAGAGTCACAAAAAGGAAGTTTATTCCTGTCATGAAGTAGTCAGGCGATTCCTCAATTGAAGCCACCAATCAAAATTTTGTTTCAGGTTTTTTTTAGAAGCTATACATCGAACAACATGCTGGACATTCCTGGGGGCATCTGTTTCACCCCGGCCCCCGCCACCGGGGCATCCCCCGGATTGCGATAACTACGTATTACCTGGTACCGGCCTCGTCCAATCGCAATGCGCCCCGTCCCCCTCGGGGGACTGGTGGCGCAAGAAGGGGGTAGAATATCAAAAGTTAGTGGCACCAGATGATGAATCACCATTAGTTAAAATGAGAAGGGTTCATGGGAGATATCAGCGCGGCTGAAGGGGAATTCCAGGCTCCATGAACACCCCCTGTTCAGAGTTCCCTGCCACGGGACCTTCGTGATCCTCCCCGTGGAGGATTCCGTTTGACAAGAACAATCCCGATACATATCAGGATCGCAAATCCTATTCCAACATAGGGCAGTAAACCGGATGAGTCTTCTGATGCGGGTGCAGTCTGGTTCACCGCTACGGCAGCGGGTGTCACGGCAGTACTTGTCACGGTTGGAGCAGGCGTTGCGGTAGCCGTTACCGGTATGGTTGTCGGAATCGTTGTTGTCAAGGACTGTGCAGATACGACGATGTAATCATTTACTGTCTTTGTACGGCTCCCTCCGGCATTGGATGCCGAAAGAAGGACCGTATAGGTACCGGCAGTAGTATAGGTATGTGTGGGATTCTGAACAGTTGACGATGCGCCGTCACCAAAAGACCACTGCCAGCCTGTCGGAGAGTACGAGGACGTGTCAGTGAACTGGACCGTCACCGGGACCGTGCCGGTGGTGACATCCGATGTGAACGATACGGCCGGTGAGGTGATGGCAGTGACGGTTATGAGACCTGACTGGGTGGTTGTATTGGACCCTGCACTATTCGTAGCCGTCAGACTGACGGAATACACGCTTGAATCGGAATACGAGTATTCCGGGTTCTGAACAGTCGAAGTCCCGCCATCGCCGAAATACCAGTACCAGGATGTCGGGGAATTGGATGACGTATCAGTAAATCCGACTGCAACGGGCGCAGTGCCGGAGGTTCTGTTTGCGGTGAATCCAACAACAGGAACCGCATAGTATGCCGTGATGATCCCGGACTGGGTTACGGTGTTGCTTCCCCCGGTATTGGTCACCGTAAGAGTTACGGTATAGGTACCGGCAGTTGTGTAGGTATGTGAGGGATTCTTCTCAGAAGAAGTGCTGCCATCACCAAAAGACCACACCCAGGCAGTCGGAGAATTCGTTGATGTATCAACAAACTGGACGGCCAGAGGCACGGTACCTGAAGTAACCGTGGTGACAAACGAGGCCGCTGGAACAGATGATGATGCGCTCACGGTAATAAATCCGGTCTTAGTCACGGTATTACTTCCTGCAGCATTCGTTGCTGTCAGGGTCACCGTGTAGGTACCGGCGGACGTATAGGTATGCGAAGGATTCTGTTCAGCGGACGTGCTGCCATCGCCGAACGACCATGCCCACCCGGTGGGAGAATAGGTTGAGGCATCCACGAACTGGACGGCAAAGGAGGCTGTCCCCGAAGTGCTGTTCGATACGAACGCAGCCGTTGGCGCCGGTGTCGATTTGGTTGCCGCGATATATCCGGTCTTTGTCACGGTATCACTTCCTGCAGCATTCGTTGCGGTCAGGGTCACCGTAAACGTTCCGGCATTCGTGTATTCGTGCGAGGGATTCTGTTCCGACGATGTGCCGCCATCCCCGAACGACCACACCCAGGCAGTCGGAGAATTCGTTGATGTATCAATGAACTGGATACCGCAGGGTATCGTCCCTGACGTCGCATTCACGACAAATGAGGCTGCCGGCGTTGATGCGGCAGATGCGGGAAGGAGGATGAATACTGAAACGAGTACAAAAAAAACCCATTGAGCCGTTATCGCTCTCATGGTATGACCACCGGAAACAGTGATGCAAAGATATATGCGGGTACTCCCGCAGGTAAATCAGTAGGCCTCATGAAAACCTCTTCTTCACGAGGGATATTTATTATCTGAACATGGGAAGTGGGGATAATATCACAAAAACGGGAATAATTGAACCCGGGGGTAATGGACACGGGTCTTTCAAGAGATAACCGGCAACAGGGCCCGTCCCGCAGGTCACGGGAAACGGATACTAAAAAAACGACAGGGCGGTGCCTGCAATAAAAGCGGGAAAAAGGTTGCTCAAAATGAGAGGGGAAAAGGTAGCAAAAGTGAGAGGGTGAAGCTACCGGTGTGGGGGTCAGAACACCGAGTAGCATGGATTGAACTGATGCAGAATTCCGGTCCAGGAAACCAGTTCCTGGCTTGATCCCGGCAGATCACAACACCATGCAGGGGATATTTCCGTATTCCGCAACCCTCTCATGAGATCTCGTGCCAATGTCCTCATCCGGGGTTCTGTACTCTCCTGTATCTCTGTGCAGTCTTGATACGTTATGTGCCGACCCCCGCCCGGATACGATTGATCCGGGCTGTATTGTAATCCTGATGTCCGCACGTCAGAAACAGGAAGGGATTTGGCCTAAGTACGGGTGCTGTTCTGATCGGCAGGCTTTGGTTTTTATTCACCCAGGGTTCTTGTAATCACCTCCTCGAACGGATGATTGCCAGGCTGTGGCAGTCACCATGAGAGATCATATGCACGGTTTTTTTTATATTCACCATATCGGGATCGTTCAATAATGGATCCACAACAGGATTAATTGAACAAAGAAGTATACACAATGAGCCCTGACAACAGCCGGTAAATCCCCGTTTGCGATAAAAAAAGCATCCTTGGACCGGGAGGCAGCCGGATACCTGGAGAATTTCGTCCACAGGAACAGCGCCGGTGAGGATTATTCACGCTGGTCGGGCGGACCGGATCCGACCGGGTGGTTTGTAGTGGGCCACGAGCCAACCAATTCAGAAATTATCCGGAAGGCACAGAGGAGAAGGCAACCGGAGAATCGTTATTCTGCAATAATAGTGGGATCACAGGGAAAATGATGGGGGTGACACCACGTACCCATGCCATTACGGTTTCCTGCGGCCGTTCACCAGGCCTGGCGTACGTGATATCCGGTAAGTATCCGGCCGCGCCGGTAATCCGGGAGGCGGGGTCCGGCCTAAAAAAATTGAATGATTTTTCCGCGATCCCGTGCTATTCACTTCTCAGTGCATCGATGGGATCCATATTGGATGCCCGCCATGCGGGGTACAGTCCGGAGATCACACATACAATTATCCCGATAAGCATTCCTGCTGGGACATAGATGATGCTATCCGGCAGGAAGAAATACTCGGTCGTTCCGATCATGTAACTTACCACGGAATACCCGATGATGAGACTGCCGACTCCACCGATAACAGCACCGAGAATACCAAGGATGAATGCCTCGTAGAGGAACATCCGGCGAACCTCCCCGGTTTCCGTTCCTATGGAGAGCAGGATACCAATCTCCTGCACCCGTTCAGTGACCGACATCATCATGACATTGAAGATGCTCGTGGCAGCGACCAGGAGCGAGATGCCCCCTATCGCAAGGATGAACGTGGTCATCGTGCTCAGGGTTGACGTGATACTGGACAGCATGGTACTTGCATCAGACACACGCACAACAGGAGTTTTCTGATTGGTATTGAGCTTTGCATCAATTACCTGTTCGGTACCTGTTATGGTATCGACATCTTTCACGATCACGTTTACCTGGGGATACTCATCTTCCCCGCCATACTCTTTTGTATACCATTCATCGGAGACAACGATGGCATTGTCAGTCCTGACACTGTCTGCTGCCTGTCCCCGTTCCTTGAGGATCCCGACGATCTTGACTTCCGGGCGGGATCCGGATTTTGTGGATCCGATCTTGATTTTGCTCCCGATTTTCAGGTTGAAATTCGATGCAATGGTCGATCCTACGAGGGCATCGTTTGCCCCTTCGAGGTTGGTCCCTTCCTCGATCGTGAGGAACGAGGTAATGACTTCAGGGTTGATCCCGTAGATAGTACCCCTGCCAGGAGTTGAGCTCAGCGTGAATTCCGTATTTGTTGAGTAAATGGGGATTACATTGCTGGCATTTGATCCCGCAGCAAGTTTGATTTTGGCAAGCTGGGTCTTGGTTATTACCGATGAGGACGATGAGGACGAGGGGCTGGATCCCGGCGGGCCCATCCGGACCGCATCCGGCGTAATAACAATGGTATTTGCTCCGGCAGAGAGCTGGTCTTTGGTCTGCAGCTGCATGTTGGTCCCCAGCATTCCCATGGTGGAGATGGCAATCACACCGATAACGATGCCGATGGACGCTAAGATTGAACGCAGATAATTCAGTCTTACACTCCGGACCGAGAGGTCGAAGAAAATATCTTTCATGATTCTGCAATCCTCCCATCTTCAAGCCGTATTGTACGTTGTGCATATTCTGCGATCTTGGGATCATGAGTCACGATGATCACCGTCTTTCCCTCATTGTGCAGGCCACAGAGAATATCCATGATCTGGGTACCGGTCTTCCGGTCGAGATTGCCGGTCGGTTCATCGCAGAGAAGGATTTTCGGATCATTGACCAGGGCGCGGGCCACCGCCACACGCTGCTGCTGCCCACCGGAAAGCTGGGTCGGGCGGTGGGCACTCATTTCCCTGTCAATTCCTACTGCTTCCAGGAGGGCAGTGGCTTTGCCGGAGGTATCCCTCTTCTTGTATTTCAGGATGAGGGGGTATTCCACGTTCTCGTATGCCGAGAGGAGCGGGATTAAGTAAAATTTCTGGAAGATATACCCGATGGTATCCCGGCGCATGTGGGTCCGCTCAAGGCTTGTCAGTTTTGCCACGTTCCTCCCGTCGATGAGAAGCTCTCCCGATGTCGGGACATCAAGGATCCCGAGCTGGTTCATCATGGTTGATTTACCGGAACCCGAAGGTCCCATGATGGCTACAAAATCATTGTCCATGATGTCGAGCGAGACATGATCCATTGCAGTGAAGTCACCGGCCTCGAGATGATACACTTTGGATACATCAGCGAGCCGGATAAGTGGGGTTTGGGTCATATCCGGACCCCTCACTGTTGTTTCTTCAGTTTTGTGGAGAGCCATTTCCGCTTTTTGTAAAGGACGATCCCCACAACGAGGATGATACCTGCTGCAATTACCGGGTAAAACGAACTGATACCGTTACCTTTGCTGCTGAACAGACTGGTGCTCTGACCGCCGGGGCCACCCATTCCCTGCGGTCCGCCGGCCTGCATCCCCATACTGCCGGATGCTCCCGAGGTCGTGCCGGTTCCGGTTGTGCTGCTACCTGCAGCTCCCAACGATGAAGTGAGATCAAGGGTCTTGGTGATCTTGTAGAGTTTTCCGTCGGAGTTTTTCCAGCTGATAATTAAAGGAACTGCCGAAAGATCCGATGCGGTAAACGTCAGTTCAAAGCTTCCGGAATCGTCGGATGCAAGGCTCCCGATGGCATATTCGGGATACGTTTCGGTACCTTTTGCGGGAGAACCTACCGTGACGACAAGTCCCTTTGCATCCGTTACACCAGAGTTGCCGATATCCCCGGAAAGATCGTAGTAAGAACCTTTCGAAGTAAGGGCCAGGTTGTTGATAACAGGAACAACCGAGGTCGTATCGTGATCGATGGAGACGGGGGCAGACACATCGACGATGTGTTCAGCATCCCCGTTCATGTAACTGACACGGAAAGTGAGGTTCGAGTCCTGGCCGGCCTTGACCGTGAAAGGAACATCAACGGAGTTATGCCCGCTCAGTGAATAGACATATTTCTGGGAGGGCTGTACTTCGATTCCGTTACCCGTGGGTGTTACAAGGATGTTCTTGAGCGTACCTGACCGGACATTGATGAGCGTCAGGTTGACCGCTTCTTCCTCTCCCTGGGAGAAGGTAGTGGGTTTTCCGGTTATACTTGCCTGAATTTCACGGGAATCCACCTTGATTTTTATCGGGTAATGAATTGATACGCCGGCCTTCGTTCCGACCGTGAACAGTGCATAATCCGTTCCATCCGGAGGATCTGCGGTGACGACAAATGAATACGTCATCGATGATCCGGCCCCGATATAACTCATGGTATCCCAGGAATCAAGGGTCTTGATATGGATTTTGTCACTGAGAAGATCCGGATGGGATAATCCGACAGATGTGGTTCCTGAATTGGTCAGGGTGACCGAAATCGTACCTTCTTCGTATGGATATAACACTTCAGGGTCCATGGAAACATTCGTGACGCAGACTTGTGCAGCCGCATCAACGGATGTTGATGATGTGGACGATGTCGATGAGGATGTAGACGATGTCGATGATGTAGTAGACGCTGTGCTGTCAGTCGCTGCTACTACCGAAGCCATCAGCAGGAGCAGAATACAACTGGCAATGATGATTTTAATTTTCATATGTACCTCCATTGATTCATAGACCGGCTTTTTTTGTGCAGGGAGGGATCTTCATGAGACAGATCCATTCCTGCCGGTGCCGCAATTGCCTGCATCACGATGAGGATAAGACGTATTATATTGGCACCATGAGAGTGCGCTAATTATTGACAAAAAACAGGAATAATTGAACCGTGCGGTTACATATATCCGGATAGCCGGAGATCTTCCGGTTCAATACCGTTTTATCCGGATTACCGGGCTGGAAATTTCAGCAATTCAGAACATATCGCTCATTTTATCCCCATTCCCGCGAGATACGGATCAGAGGGGAGGATCGTTGACGTTCACCTGCCAGCAGTGCGGGGAGTGCTGCAGCACGATGGGGGAGATCATTGAGATACTTGAACAGACCGCCCCCTTATGTTACCGGATTGGCTACACAACAACCTTTGAAAAACGACTGGTAGAAGTGGACCCGGATAAGAAAGATTTGTTTCTTTGCCGTACAGTAACAACGAAACAATCTCTCGCGTGCCCGTTTCTCCGAAAGACTGCGCCGGGGAGGAGCATATGCACCGTTCACTCGTCGCGCCCCGACCTTTGCCGGCAGTATTCCTGTTTCCGGATCCTCATATCTGACCCGGATGGCAAACGTATCGGGAAAGTAACAGAAAATACCCGGTACCTGGTGACGATGGATCACCGGCTTCGGGAGGTCTGGAACCGGGACATTTCCGGCCTACAGATCCCGGACGAAGAACTCTGGGAAGACCATGTCGAACGGCTGTTATCCGGCAAGGGTTACCGGGTTATAAAATAAGTGTGGATATGCGAAGGACAGGTCTGGCACTATTATCGTCAGTGATATCTCACATCTGCTGGCGGAGCACTTTCAGAACGGCATTGCCGAATTCCTGAGTTCCGGCCGACCCGCCAAGGTCCCGTGTCCGGATTCCCTGTGCAAGAACGGTCTCAATCGCGGTCTCTGCCCGGACTGCACCGGCTTTATCGCCCAGATAATCGAGAAGCATCACAGCACTCCGGATTGCGGCTATCGGGTTTGCAATATTCTTTCCGGCAATATCGGGCGCACTCCCGTGCACCGGCTCGAACAGAGCATACTGGTCGCCGATGTTTGCACTCGGGACGAGGCCAAGACCTCCGACCAGATAGGATGCAACATCTGAAAGAATATCACCAAACATGTTGGTGGTGACAACCACGTTGTAATTCTTCGGGTGCTGGAGGAGGTCAAGCGAGAGGGCATCGATGAACTTATCGTTATAAGGTATTCCGGCTGCTTTTGCCTCGGCAAGACAGATGTCCCTGAAAAAGACATCGGATTTGATGACATTCGCCTTATGACCGATGGTCAGGAGACCGGACCGTTCCCTTGCAAGGCGTATCGCGGCACGGACGATCCGCTCGGTCCCGTGCCGGCTGACCACCCGCAGCGTCGTCGCCCGGTCAGGCCCGGCCTCTTCGATCCCGGAGTAGAGTCCTTCTGTGTTCTCCCTGACGATCATAATGTCGAACCCGTTACCCGGGACCGGCCGCAGGTTGGCATACAGGTCAAGAGCCTTTCGTATCCGGAGGACAACGCTCTGGTAGTCCTTCATCGGGGGTGTTGTTATCGCTCCGAACAGGATCGCATCGGCTCCCTTGAGCTCCCGGATTTCCTTGTCGGCACACGGGCAGCCGGTTCGCTCCCACATACCATACCCCACTTCAACGGGGAAAAAATCGAATTCGGGATGCAGCATCTCAAGTACCGAGCGGGCAACCGGGATAACTTCATGGCCGATACCATCTCCTTCAACAACGGCAATCTTTCTCATGGGTTCCTCCAGCAGGTGACAAGGTCGGTCACCGCACGGTAAATCAGGGCAGGATCCGCCCCCCAGTGAACTATGGATCCCGTTTTGCTGTTCCAGCCCGTTAATCCCTCCCGTTCAGAACGGCAGCACCTGGCTATGAACGGTTCCTCCTGTACACTTTCAAGCGGACAGATATTCTCAAGATGAAAGTCGGTGCCATAACATTCCTTGTAGAACTGCGAACCTGTAAGGCAGCCGGCAACCTGCTCTCCCCCGTGCATCGGATCCGCATCCAGCGTCCTGGAAAAACCCGATGCCCGGCAGGGATAGACCTCGGCATGAATTGCCGAGATGTCCCGCACATGGTGACAGAACCTTACAAAGAGACCGCCAAAAAGGCCATCGGATTCCAGCTCGCGGATACACGCTGACAGGCTTGGCCGTGGCGGGCTTACATCATAGACATGGATGACGAGCAGATCGGAGAGATCCGGGTCAAGAACAAACGTCCTGTGCTCATCGAGGCCGGTGAAGATCGTGCACCGGTAACCGGAATCCAGAGCGAGTTCAATGAGCCGGGTGCGGTTGTAAAGATTGACTTTCTCCGGATAATGATATACCTCCCGGGTGGTGGCAAGCACCTTTGACGATAGGATAGTCCGCATCATCCCTTTTCCGGCAGGGTCGAGATCCACACCCAGAACTTCGGTCCCCTCCGGAGTTTCTTTGAGAAGGTACAGGCTCAGGAAGTAGACCTTTTCGTCACAGGGTTTTGTCGTGGCAAGACCAACGTGCTTACAGTGTTCGGGAAAGATCATTGGTGGGTTCTCCAGTATTCGACAAGCCCGCCGGCATCGAGAATTTCCTGCATCCTGGGAGAAAGGGGGCGAACCGTGTGACGGTTTCTACCGGCACTCACCCAGCCTTCGTGGATATTGAACGAAACCTTTGTTCCATCCTTACAGGTAAGGTCCGATTCGATGAGAGGGAGACCGAGATTGATGGCGTTCCT